>PKVZ01000191.1:2273-31397 GCA_003131635.1 Acidobacteriaceae bacterium | reverse complement strand
TATTGTGTTTAGCCTGTTAGCGATTGGCAACGTTGCCTTTGCAGTGGCGGCGAAAAAGCAAAACCATCACGACGGCAAAAGCCTGGTCGCTGCAAAGCTCAAAACTGACGGGCACCATGACATCGACAAGAAAGGACACTACTCCGCGTCAGTCGAAAGCAAGGGCGGAAAGATTTCCGCCTTCCACGTCGTGCATGACACCAAGGGACAGATTCCCGTCAAGAAATACAAGTCCAACAAGAAAATGGCGCAGGCCACAGGTTCCCACCTCACCTACGCCTCCTTCGCTCTACCTCAAGGCACCGACATGGGCACCGTGGAAATCGGTTATTCCTACGTCGATGATGACGGGAACGAAGAAATCTACTGGTTCCCGGCAGAAGAGATTCTGGACGGCGACACGGGTGCAGTCACCTACGTTCCACTGAACAGTTAGAGCGGGCTGGCGCAGACTAAATCAACTCGAAGGTGCCCCGCTCAAGCTTCGCTTGGGCGGGGTTTTTGACGTCTCCTGCCCGGGGTGATATCGATGTGTGGTTGGGAAAGTTGGTAGAGGGGAAGGCCGCGTGATCCACCCACTTACCATTGTTTGCGAGTGGTCGTCATATGAGGGATATACCCGTTCCCCAGAATCGTTCCCTTCGCTACGTACTTCGTTCCATCATCTCGCGTGAGATATAACTCGATGGGGATGTTCAATCCTGAACTTCCTTGTTGTTTTTGAGCTTTAGCGATTAAATCAGAGATGTCGAGCGTAACAGAGTCACCGGGGTTTAGAATCGTGGGCTGCTTTTTCATAGCTGGCGAATTGTTCCCAAATTTGTTTCCCCAAAGAGATAAGACATCTTTCCCGTTATTGTCCAAGTTGACCCTATAAATGCCGTTGCCACTCATACCCCCGCCGTACTGAATCGCCCCTGTTAGATTTTGGTCCAACTGATCTTGTAATGCGTTGTTCATTGTGATTATGTTGTCGAGAGTATGCTGCTGCGTATCGAGGGAGGCTTCTTGCGCTTTTTGAAGGGCGGTCAACGTCGCCGCTGTCGCAGCACCACTCTGGTTGAGTTGGTCGAGAACCTTCGTCTGCTTGGCCCCCTCAATCCAGCCGAATAAAAGCCCGACCACGGCAAGCACTAGCTCTGCACCGATCAGCCAAATGACCCACTTCTCCAGCTTGTAATCGCGGTCTGCAATCTTCCCGCTCTCAACACGTTCCTGCGTCTGTTTCCTTCGGTCGAGTTCTGCAAGGAAGAACTGAGCCTGCGAGACATGGTATTGTTTCTCCATATCACTTGTGTATTGGCCGTCGATTATTAAGAGATGGCGATCCGCTGTGGCCTGCAAATCGGCCTCGGTCATCGTGGACAGTTGTTCAATATTCATAACTGATATTGAAAACCTCTTTAAGCGTTATCGTGTTAATTTCTCAATCCAGCTCTCAACATCACTTCGGCGGAACCTAACAGACCGTCCTATCTTCAGATAGGGTAATGGGTACTCTCGCACATCCCCGCTTCGTGTGCGGGGTGTCATCAACTCAGCGATGGTGCGCTTGCTGAGTTTCAACATGGCTGCCACTTCAGCGATGGTGAGGATTTCTATTTCCATGATGCTCAAACAGACAGCCCCTTCTTTCGATGCTCTGAAAATTGATTCCTATTTTCGGCAAGTTGACCCTTCAGCTGACAGTGTTTGAGGTGCCACTTAGCAACAAAGTCATAAACCCTGTCGCGCAATTTCTCCAAACCATCTAGACGCGCACAAATGGTTCTGGGAGAAAATTTGTCCTTCGCAAGGTAGACAGTGAGGATCGACCAAAACGGGTGGGCCGTCACATTGGAGAAAAGATCGGGAGGAAGCAACATCACGCAATCCACCATTCTCCGCTGCTAGCAGTTCAGCGGACAGGTGTTTTGCGGAGCTGTTATTTCAGCGCTTCGCCACAACCACAACACCCCGGACTGCTAGCGAGGGCCGGGGCCATACATCCATACAGATCATTTTGGCTGAAGGTAATTCGGGCGTTCTCACAGTCTCAGTAAACGATCCGACCAAACCCACAATCACATCAGTTCGCAAGTTCTTTTGTGATTGGGCCTGAGGCAGATCGTTAAAGTCGAGAAATGTGTCAGCCTGTCGAAATCGTAGCAAGAGATCAACGTGAAGTCAATTCTGGATGGTGTAGAGCGAGGTACGTTGCCAACAATTAACCAACTTCCGAATCCCCATCAAGTCGCTAGACTTGTCTGCTTTTCGGTCTGCTATTTTCGACAGACCACCCCCTAAAGCACCTATTTCGGCCACATTGTCCACAGGCTAAACCACTGAAACATAAAGTATTTTTTGGGGGGGACGTCTCCTGCCCGCGGGGTCGTCGGTTTGCGCGGCACCCGTCGGGCCCAGGGATCAAGGGCTCACAAACTTCGACGAACCTTGTGACATCTAACCTTGCCATCCACAGCCCCAACCGCCGATCATTCTCTAGGGCGCAATGTGGCCCTACGATTGAGCGACGAGGCGAGCAGCCTAACCCCTTTGCTTCACGTATTTTGATACCTAAGTCTTTTGGAAGACGTACTTTGCGAAGAATTTCGCGCTAACGTGATGATTCCGCTAGGGGACGGGGTAGGGGGGGAGGGGTACCCAAAAAGTCCGTCAGATTCCAGCCGCGGCCTCTCGTGCCACGCTGCCGTCCTTGGCCATCAGTCCGCCCATGAAGTGAGCCACCGATTCCAGCTTCCGCAGATCCTCAGCCGTGAAGTCCGGCCCCGCCGCCGCTGGCCGCGGAGCCTTGCGCGAGACTTGAATCACGCCCATCACTTCTCCATTCCTGGCCAGAACGGGAGCGGACATCAGCTTCTGAATCACCTGATCGTCCAGCCCGGTGTCGCCCAGCTTGACCAGTTCAAAAATGCTGAAATGCTTTACCTGCGCGAAGCCGTTGAAAATCTCGGCTTCTTTTGTTCGCGCCGTGCGGGCCGCTACCGCCGAACTGGAAAGAGGTATCGCCCCCGCCGTCTTCAGCTCCGGAGGATACACAAAGTTCAGCAAACTTCCGCTCAGTTCCAGCAGCGCAATTTCCGTTTCCCGTACCCTGAAGATCTTGGCCACGCCGGCGCAAATCGATTCCGGACTTCCATCCGTCGACTCCATCCCCGCAAATTGTTCCACCTTCGCCATCCTCCCGAGCATGTCAGGAGCAGGTATCACCGGCAAGGTAACGAACGTGGCCCTACCGTTGCGCCTTCTATTTCAGTAACTTCGGGGCGGAAAGGCCGGAAGGTAATCAGACCCGAATCGGAGAACGACATCAAACCGATATTTCCGGCGTCGCCTCCAGCAGGCTGCGGGTATATGGATGTTGCGGCCTCTCCGTTATCTCTTCGCTCGCACCCACTTCCACAATCTTGCCGCGATACATCACCGCAATGCGCGTCGAAAGATAGCGCACCACCGGCATCGAGTGAGAAATGAACAAATATGTCAGCCCAAAGTCGCGCTGCAACTGCGCCAGCAAGTTGACAATCTGCGCTCCCACGCTGACGTCGAGCGCCGACACCGGCTCGTCCGCAACAATAAATTTCGGACGCACCGCCAGCGCCCGCGCAATCCCGATGCGCTGCCGCTGCCCTCCGCTGAATTCATGGGGAAAACGCCGCAGGATGGATTCGTCCAGCCCCACCGCACGCAACAGTTCGATCACCCGCGCCCGAATGTCATTTTTCGAATCGCCGTTTCCGGGGAGATTTCTATGCAGATTTCCATGAATAATCAGCGGCTCGGCGATAATCTCCTCCACTCGAAACCGCGGATCGAGCGAGGCAAACGGATCCTGAAAAATAATCTGCATATCACGCCGCAACCGCCGCATCTCGCCCCGGCCGGCGCCCAGCAAATCTTGCCCTTCGAATCGAATGCTCCCGCTCGTCGGCTCGATGAGCCGCAACATCAATCGCCCGAGCGTGCTCTTGCCCGATCCCGATTCGCCCACCAGTCCCAGTGTTTCCCCGGCAAAAATATCGAGCGACACATCGTCGACGGCGCGCACCTCGCCCCCGCCTTTGAGCTTTCCGCCGAGCGCGGATTCGCCTCGCGAATAAATCTTGGTCAGATTGCGAACTTCGATCAGCGCCATTGCTTCTATTCCCGATTCCAGAACACGGAACGATTTTGCTACCCCGCAGCGATCATGGGCACCGCCACCAGCGCCGCCAATAGCCCGACAAACCTCCAGCGCGTGAAATGTTCTTGCAAGAATATGCGCGCCAGCAGCACCGTCACTGCGGGATACAGTGAAGAGATTACAACGGCTTCATCCAGCCGTCCCGTCTGGCTGGCGCGAACGAACAATATCGTGCCCAGTGAGTCCACGCAGCCCGTCACTATTCCCCAGCGCACTCCCGCGGCCGTGATGTCGCTGAATTTTCTTTGCATCAGGACTATCACCCCGGTGATGAGCAAGCCTCCAGTTCGAGTGAACGTAGCGATCCAGAACGCCGACCCATTCCCGGCCTGCCGCACGCACAAGTAGAATCCGGCAAAACCGATTCCCGCCAGCAACGCCAGCCCTATGCCCGCGGGTGGCCCGCTATCATCGGAGCGTGTAATCAACCAGAGTCCAATAGCAGCCAGGAAGAAACCAAACAGGGGAGCCCGGCCGGGCATGCCTTCCGTGAAGATCGAGAAAACCGTGGGAATTGCCGCCCCCACTACCGCCGACACGGGCGCGGTCAATCCCATCCTTCCCGTGGAAAGTGCCCGAAAAAAAATCGCAACCCCAAAACCGCCGGAGATTCCGCCCAACAGCACCCACAGCACCGTTCGCACAGCGGGAAACACCGCATGGCTCCCCACAGCGAGACTTCCCGTCATAATGAGCCCGCCTATATTGAAAACGACGGCAAACAAGAAAGCATTCGCGCGTCGCGTCGCGTAGCCGCCCAGGAAATCGCTAGTTCCCCAGGCAAAAACCGCCGCCATCCCATAAACCGCAGTCACGAATTGAGGTGTGGCGCTCACGTTTGACGAGAGTACCACGGGCCCGCGGCACGGCTCTTCTGCCGTCAAGAAATTGCTTAACCTGCCGCAATCCGCTAGGCTGTTGCAGTTCTCCGCAGGCTCATCCGGGATTATTTTTGCCGGCTTCTAAACAGTGAGAAAAATTGCTGGAACGGGATATGTTCGTGGCACTCAACGGCTGAGCGCCCTCTGTTTAATTCTGCTATGCGTTTTCTTGCCGCTCGCCGCGCAGAATCCGGTCGGCGCAAAACCCGCAGCCCTGGCCGATTCACCGCCGTACTGGGCCTATGCGGTTGATCTTCCTGCAGGCTCTACCGCCTCGCCGAAAACGGATGACGCAACTCCACACCATGTCCCCGCAAGCGACGCCGCATTCACCCACGCGCAAGTCCACAATCTATTTAGCGCGCCGGATTGGCATCCGACCAGCCATCCGACCATGCCCGAGATCGTCTCCCGCGGCCGCGCCCCTGACGTTTTCGCATGTGGCTTCTGCCACCTTCCCAACGGCCAAGGCCGTCCCGAGAACTCCAGCTTGGCCGGATTACCCGCCGCCTACATCGTTCAGCAACTGGCCGATTTTAAGAGCGGCCTGCGCAAGAGTTCCGAACCGAAACACGGGCCGACCCGTGCCATGATTGCATTCGAAACCAAGGCGAACGACAAGGAGATAAAAGCCGCCGCCGAATACTTCTCCGCAATCCGGCCAGAGCCGTGGATTCGCGTGGTCGAAACCAACACTGTCCCAAAAACTCACGTCGCCGGATGGATGCTGGTGGCTTCCGATCCGAGCGCAACGGAGCCGATCGCGCAGCGCATCATCGAAACTCCGGAAATCCTCGAGCAGACCGAACTCCGCGACGACCACTCCGGCTTCGTCGCCTACGTTCCCGTGGGCAGCATTCAAAAAGGCGAGGCGCTGGTTAAGACCGGCGCAGGGAAGCGGGCTGCCTGTTCCACCTGCCACGGTCCCGGCCTGAAAGGCTTGGGCAAAGTGCCGCGCCTGGCAGGCCGCTCGCCGAGCTATATCGTCCGCCAGCTTTACGATATGAAAAGTGGCGCTCGTGTCGGAATTGCCGCTCAAAAGATGAGGCCAGTCGTCGCCCGGCTTACCCTCGACGACATGACCGCGATCGCCGCCTACGTCGCCTCACTCAGCCCATAAGCCCCTGGGCACAGGCGGTCCCACAGCATCCCTTCGTGTGCCTTCGTGCCTTGGTGGTGAAATTTAGTGGTGGAATTAGGGCACCATCCAGTCCATAAGGGCCCGCGCCGCAGCCCTTACCGTGTTAGAATTTTTCGAAGCCGCTCCTGACTGGATTTCACAGACTAGATTCAGAGACCACGTTTGATCGAACTGGCAGCGTCGATTCTTTCGGCTGATTTTTCCCGCCTTGGTGAGCAAGTACACGCCGCAGGCGAAGGCGGCGGTAGTGTCGTTCATGTGGACATCATGGATGGACACTTTGTCCCCAACCTCACCATTGGTCCGCCGGTGGTCAAATCGCTGCGCAAGGTCACTAAGCTGCCGCTCGATTGTCATCTGATGATCGAGAATGCGGACGAATTTATTCCGGCGTTTGCCGACGCTGGCGCGGATTGGATTTCGGTGCACCAGGAAGCGTGCCCGCACTTGAATCGCACGCTGCATCTCATCAAGAGCCATAATTGTCTCGCAGGCGTGGTGATTAATCCGGCCACTCCGGTGGATACGCTGTCCGAAGTACTCGACATTGTGGACTACGTCCTCGTGATGTCAGTGAATCCCGGTTTCGGGGGACAGAAGTTTATCCCCGCGGCTCTGCACAAAATGCGCCGCTTAGCTGAGATTCGCAGCCAACGCCGCCTGGCCTACCGCATCGAAGTAGATGGTGGGATATCGCTCGACACGGTGGCCGACGTGGTCCGCGCGGGTGCGGAAATTCTGGTGGCAGGCAACGCCGTGTTCGGCAGCGGCGATCCAAGAAAGAATGCGGAAGCATTGCTAAAGGCGGCGACCGAAGCGCTGCTGCTGAAAGTCTAGTGTGGGACCGGGTCTTCGACCCGGTCGCCGGGCGTCGCCGGGCGCAGCCCGGCGATGGCCAGGTCAGAGACCCGGCCCCACACAGGCAAAGTCTAATTTAGAGGTCTTATGTCACGTCGAGTTTCATTCATCGCAATCCTGACTACGCTGCTCATCGTCACGGCCGCTTGCAGCAACAAAAAGTCGGTCAATCCGCTGGCCAACGTGGGCTCAAAGCAGCCGGACAAAGTCTTGTTCGATAAAGCCATGGACGCGATGAAGCACAACCGCTTCGACGTGGCCCGCATGACCTTGCAGACCTTGATCAATACCTATCCCGATTCCGAATTCATCGCCCGCGCCAAGCTGGCGGTGGGCGATTCCTGGTACGCCGAGGGTGGAACCGCTTCGCTGGCTCAGGCCGAACAGGAGTATCGCGATTTCGAGACCTTTTTCCCCAACATGCCGGAAGCCGCCGAGGCGCAGTTAAAGATCGCCAACATCCAGTACCAGCAGATGGAGAAAGCCGATCGTGACTCCACTCACGCCCAGCGCGCCGAGGACGAATATCGCAACCTGATCATGCAGTATCCGGATAACCCCAAGCTGGTGAAAGAAGGCAAGGAGCGCCTGCTGGAAGTGCAGGAAGTGCTCGCCGAGCGCGAATTCGATATTGGAAAGTTCTATTACCTGCGTCTGTCCTACCCCGCTTCCATTGCGCGCCTCAAGACTCTGGTGGAAAAATACCCGCTCTACAGCCGCGCCGATGAAGCTCTATTCCTCCTGGGGCAGAACTATGAAGGTCAGATCGCACAAATGCGCGCCCGGCCCACCTGCGTCAAGACCAGCCCTCGGCCGGGCTGCGTCGGCGAGCAGATCAAGGCCAACATGGTCGAGGAACTCACCCGGGAAGCCGCCGGAGCCTATTCGCAAATCATTACGCGCTATCCGGTGATGGAGCGCGGCGAGGACGCCAAGAAGCGCCTCGCAGCTCTGCATCAGCCCATCCCGCGTCCGACTAAAGCGGCGGTGGCCTTGAACCAGAAAGAGGAAGACAGCCGCCGCGAGAACACCACCCTGACCAACTTGATAAACGTTCTGAAGAAAGGCCCAGACGTAGCTATGGCCGCTAAAGTCGGCGATCCCACCCTGGTAGATCCCACGCCTGTGGCCGCCAGCAAAGATTCTGGAGCCACTGCCATGAGGGCCATGGGCCTCGGCGCTGGCGACCACAGCGTAACCGTGGAAGCGTCCAAGGGAGGAACTCCCGGCGCCAACGCGCCGGCCCCCCGCTCGGATTCCCCTGTGCCGGTCGCGAACGGCGATCCTTTCGCCCGGCTGAATACTGCGCCCGATCCCAACGAACTCAAGCCGGCTACGCCCGCGAATGAACTGAAACCCAGCGGAACCCCCGATCCCGATGAATTAACCCCGACTGCGGATGCCCAAAGTTCAGCGAGTAGTCAACCTTTACCCCCGCCAGTCCAGGTCAACGAGATCCAGCAAGGCCAGCCCGCATCGAGCAGCTCTGCCACTGCGGCTCCCGATGCCAGTTCCAGCCTGGCCAGCGATAAGGATATTTCGAGCAGCAAGAAGAAGAAAAAGAAGGGAATAAAGAAGATCCTATCGTTCTAGAAGCTGCGTCCGAGGCTAGCGACTCGGCCCGTGGCGTTGTGTTGTCAGGTTCCGCGCGTGAATGGTTCCCGCGTGAATTCGAAGCTCCTCACCTCGCCGTCTGCAGCTGAACGGTCAGCTGAAAGTTTATCCGTTTGGGATGGTGTTGCAGGTTTTCCGTGCGCCGTCTTTCTTGCCAGCCTTGATCGCCTTTTAACGCACTAGACGCTGACCCCCGGTAACCAAGTAACATGCCGTCCGATCATTGACTTACGTCGCGGGGCAGGTTACCTTCGCGATATCTCCCCTCATAAGAGGAAAAATTTCCTTGGCCCGGAAGATACTGCTCGCCGACGACAGCGTGACCGCCCAGAACATGGGGCGCAAGATCCTCGCGGATGCGGGTTATGAGGTCGTTACTGTCAATAACGGTTCGGCTGCGCTGAAAAAGATCGCCGAACTGAAACCCGACCTCGTCATCCTTGATGTCTACATGCCCGGCTACAGCGGACTTGAAGTCTGCCAGCGACTCAAGGATTCGCAGGAGTCGGCGCGAATTCCCGTGCTCCTGACGGTCGGCAAACTGGAACCGTTCAAGCCCGAAGAGGCGCATCGCGTCCGCGCCGAAGGTTTCATCGTCAAGCCGTTCGAAGCCAGTGAACTGCTCGCCGCTTTATCCAAGCTCGAAGACAAAGTGGTGCCCCGCGCCGAACCCTCCAAGCCCGGACGCTTTGCGCGGGCCATTGCTGCCGCCGAAGAAGCCGGACGAATCAGCCGAAACGACGGTGCCGGCGATGACAAAGGATGGAAGAGCCGCATTTCATTTCCTCACGAGAAAACGGCGGAGGAGAAAGTTGCCGATGAGGCTCCTGTCCACAATCCTGTGAATCGCGATCTCCGCACCGTCGTGGAAACGGCCGCAGAGAAAACTCAGGATAAGCCGGCTGCGAAAAAAGAAGAAGAAGAGCAGCCCCCGGCAGTCGAAACCAGTGTGGACGTCGCCGCCTTGGCTCCGCCCGGTTTGCCCAAGGATGTGACTCCGGAAGAAGTGGCCGCAATTGCCGCCGCCGCTGCCCAAATACACCTCGTCGCGGCAACCACCCTGGATCAGCAGGCCGGCGAAAATGCCGCAAGCATGGACTCAGCTGCCTTCGCTCCTGCAGCCAATCTGCAGCCAGGAGCCGTCCCGGAAAATCAGGAGAGCGCTGCCGGCGAAGCCAAACCTTCAGAGACAAATCGCGAAGCTGACGAAAAGTCCGAGGAATCTCAGGATGTGCCCGTGACCATGGCGGCCGCCAACGAATCCATGGCCGCTGAATCGACCGCGTCCGCGAGCCAAGGCTCGTCGCGATGGTCCGCAGTCGCGGTTGCGTTGGAAGCCGAAGAGGCCAACATTTCGCTCGACCAGGAAATGCAGAAAGCCTATGCCGCCTTCGTGGCCGGGGAAACTGCTTCAGCGAATGCAACAGCTTTGCCCACGAGCGCGCCGCCGGAGAATTTTTCTGCACCGGCCCCAGCGGAAGCCGCAGCAGCAGAAGCGGAACGGCCTGTGGAGGCCCTATCGAGTCCGGACCCTGCGCCTGTCTCCCAACCTGCGTACGCGATGAGCGCCGAAATCTCTGAATACGGGGCGCCGCTCGCCGCGCGATCAAACACACCCGCGCCGGATTCTTTCGTCGCTGCCGAGCCCGCAAACGTCGCTGATCTTGCGAGCGCTTCCATCTCGCAACCCGAAGCCGCATTCGTTGCCCCTATCCCCGCAGAGCTCTCGTCACCAGAACTACAGCCTGAGCCGTCTTCGGGATTCGCAGAGCCGACCAATGAACCAGTGGTCGAGTCTGTAAACCCCGCCCTACAGACTGCATCTGCGCCGCCGGAATTGCCGCCCGCGCCGGAATCCGAATCCACAATTGTCCAGACAACTTCATCGGACGACGCCTTTGCGCCCATCGTTCATACCGAGATTCACCCCGAGCCTGTCCCATACCAAAAAGAAGAACACCAAGAAGAACAAAAAGAAGAACCCGAAACCGTGGACGTAAAGACCACCGCTGCCGCATGGGCGAGCTGGCGTCAGATCCGCGACACCGACCCCAAACCCGCACCCGCGGAACCAGCACGTCAGGAATTCGAAGCACCGGTTCCCGTCGAGTCCGCCGCAATGGCCGTCGCTGCGGGCGCCGAACAGCCTATCCAGGAAACTGCCGCCCCGCCAGCCGAAAATCCCTCCGACGTCGCCAGCATCGTTGACAGCGTCCTGGCCGATCTTCGCCCCCGCCTCATGGCCGAGATCACCCGCAAAATGGCGGAGAAAAAGTAGTTATCCCCCTCGCTCGTTTGACCCTTCTTTTCCCCCGCCTGTAATATCAAACTTCATTTGCTTTTCCGAATGAAAGTCCTGATGCGTAGTTTTACCCTGTGCTCCTCCGTGTCCACTGTGTTAGTGGTTTCGCTGATTGCCAACTGCTAATAGCTAGTTGCTGATTTCCCCATGCCCCACGACTTACCCAAATCTTACGAGCCCGGCGCCATCGAAACCCGCTGGGCCGACTATTGGATCAAAGAAAAACTCTTCTCCGTCCGCACTCCACCCGAAGGTGAGACGCGCCCCGTCTTCACCCTCCTGCTCCCGCCGCCCAATGTCACCGGCCGCCTGCACATGGGCCACATGCTCAACCAGACTCAAATGGACATCATCGTCCGCTGGCATCGCATGCGCGGCTTCATCACCCTCTGGCTCCCCGGCACCGATCACGCCGGCATCGCTACGCAAATGATGGTCGAGCGCCAACTCGCCAAAGAAGGCAAGAAGCGTCGTGACCTGGGACGCGAAAAATTTATCGAGCGCGTCTGGGAGTGGAAGAAACTTTACGGCGGCGCAATTCTCGACCAGATGAAGCGCCTGGGCGCCTCCGTCGACTGGGACCGCGAATATTTCACCATGGACGAAAATCTTTCCCGCGCCGTGCGCGAGGTCTTCGTCCGCCTGTACGAGGAAGGCCTGATCTACCGCGGCAAGTACATCGTCAACTGGTGTCCCCGGTGCGAGACCGCCATCTCCGATCTCGAAGTGAAGCACGAGGATGTCGCCGGAAAACTCTGGGAGATTCGCTATCCCGTAATCGGGACTGCTGAGTTCATCACCGTCGCTACCACCCGCCCCGAAACCATGCTCGGCGACACCGCCATTGCGGTGAACGCTAAAGACGAGCGCTACACCCATCTTCACCGCAAAAAAGTTCTGTTGCCGCTGATGAGCCGCGAGATCCCCATCATCACCGACGAACTCGCGCAACCCGAATTCGGCACCGGCGCAGTCAAAGTCACACCCGCCCACGATCCCAACGATTTCAAGGCGGGCCAGCGCCACAACCTGCCGCAAATCAACATCATGGACGAGCACGCCCACATGAACGCGAATGCCGGCGTCTACGCGGGCCTCGACCGCTACGAAGCCCGTAAGCGCGTCCTCGCCGATCTGCAGGAACAAGGATTTCTAGTCGGCGAAAAAGATCACGCGCTCTCCATCGGCAAATGCGACCGTTGCGGCACCGTAGTCGAGCCCCGCCTTTCCGAGCAGTGGTTCATCAAAATTCAGCCCCTCGCGCAAAAAGCGATTAAGGCCGTCGAAAGCGGCGAGATCACCATCGTTCCGGAGAACTACAAACAGATTTATCTGAACTGGATGAACAACATATACGACTGGTGCATCTCGCGCCAGTTGTGGTGGGGCCATCGCATTCCCGCCTGGACCTGCGCCGCTTGCAAACACGTAATCGTGGCCCGTGAGGAACCCCTCACCTGCACCAAATGCGGCAGCGCCAAACTCGAGCAGGTTTCCGACGTACTCGATACTTGGTTCTCTTCCGGCCTTCTTCCGTTCACCACGCTAGGCTGGCCGGAAAAAACGCGCGACCAATCCGTCTTTTATCCGACCACGCTGCTCATCACCGCCTACGAAATTCTTTTCTTCTGGGTCGCGCGCATGATCATGTTCGGTTGCCACTTCATGCAGGGACACGAACAAGATCCCGCTATCAAGAAAGCAAGTGGCTGGGAAGGGAAAAAGAACGACAGCGTCCCGTTTCGCCAGGTTTATATCCACGCTCTCGTCCGCGATGCCGATCGCCAGAAGATGTCGAAGACCAAAGGCAACGTGATTGATCCCCTCGAGATCATCGAGCGCTTCGGCACCGACGCGACGCGATTCACCCTCGCGGCCATGGCCGCTCCCGGCACCGACATCGCCTTCAGCGAAAGCCGCACCGAGGGCTACCGCGCCTTCGCCAACAAAATCTGGAACGCCGCCCGCTTCATGTTCATGAATGTGGACCGCATTGGTTTTGTGTGGGACAAAGCTGTGGTGGACAAAGCCGTGTGGGACCGGGTCTCCGACCCGGTCATGCCGGGACAAAGTCCCGGCTCTGGCCACGTAGCAGGAGTCAGCGGCTTCGATTGCGCCACGCTCGAAGACCGCTGGATTCTCTCCCGCTTCAATCGCGTCACCGCCGAAGTGAACGATGCCCTCGCCACCTACCGCTTCCACGAAGCCGCCAACCGCATTTACGATTTTTTCTGGGGTGAATTCTGCGACTGGTATATCGAACTGATCAAGCCCCGCCTGAACTTCGAGGAAGGCACGGACAAATCCCAGGCCCGTATCGCTTGCAGCAATCTAGTCAACCTGTTCGACGCATCGCTCCGTCTGCTGCATCCGGTAATGCCCTTTATCACGGAAGAAATTTGGCAAGCGATTTACGAAGGGCATCCGCCGCTCAAATCAATTGCACTTGCAGCATATCCGCTCCCCGACGAGCAGCAGTTCGATCTAACCGCCGAAACCGAAATGGCCATCCTGCAGGATCTGATCGTGAACGTGCGAAATGTTCGCGCAGAACTAAAAGTCGAGCCCAAGGTTAAAGTGCCGATCGAAATCTTCTCGCATGAGCCCAAAATTCGCCTCATGATCAAGCAGAACCACGCCGCCATCGAGCGCCTGGCAAACGTGGAGAAAATAGCATTCGTAGAAAGCTCCCTATCCAAACAAGCCGGAGCCCGCAGCACCGCCCGCTTCGATGTCCACGTCATTTACGAAAGAAAGATCGACGTCGCCGCCGAACGCGAACGCTTGAAAAAAGATCTGGAGAAAATCGAAAAAGAATTCGCCAACAATCAGCGCCAGCTGAGTAACGAACAATTTCTGGCCAAGGCTCCCGAAAAAGTGGTCGGAGGCTTGCGCCGCCGAGAAGGCGAATTGGTCGCTCTGCGTGAGAAAATAAAAAGTCAGCTGGACGAATTGAGCGGCACAGGCGCAAATGTTTAAAACTGGCAACTGGCAACTGGCAACTGGCAACTGCAATGGACTTTAACAGCCGACGCATCACCGCCATTATCGAGAACGCCCTGCTCGAAGACCGCGCCACGCGCGATGCCACGAGCTACGCCTGCATCGATCCCAATCAGCGCGCCTCCGCCACCATCCTCGCCAAACAGGATTGCATTCTCGCCGGCATCGGCAGCATCGCGCGGATTCTCGACGTTTACGCCGCCCTCGACGGCGCCGTCACTTCGCACTACGAAGTCACCACGCATCCCGAAATCTTCGATGGCGTGCGCCTGCACAAAGGCCAGTCCGTCGCCGTCATCCGCCACAACGCGCGCGTGCTTCTTTCTTGCGAACGCGTCATCCTGAATTTTCTCCAGCGCATGAGCGGCATCGCCACCCTCACCCGCAAATTCGTCGACGCCGTCTCCGGCACCCACGCCCGTATCCTCGATACTCGCAAAACCGCGCCCGGCCTGCGCGTGATCGACAAATACGCCGTGCGCTGCGGCGGCGGCCAGAATCACCGCCTCGATCTTTCCGATGGAGTCCTCATCAAGAACAATCATATCGCGCTCGCCGGGGGAGTTGCCCCCGCCCTGGAGCACGCGGTCCGCAACCGCCGCGGCTCCCAACCCATCGAGATAGAAGTCCGCACGCCACAAGAACTTGAGGACGCGCTAGCCCATGGCGCGGAGGCCATCCTGCTCGATAACATGTCTCCCGAAGACGTGCGGCGCGCGGTCGAGCGTTGCACCCAGCTTGAACGCCGCATTCCCCTGGAATGCTCGGGCGGAATTCGTCTGGAAAATATCCGCGCCTACGCCGAGACCGGCGTCGATTTTATTTCCGTCGGTCTTCTCACTCACTCGCCCTTGGCCGTGGATATGAGCATGCGTGTTGTGCCAGCGTAGAAATAAAAGCGCACTCTTGCGTAAGTCTTCGCTCCTTCTTGCCAAATGCCATATTTGTGCTTTTCTTCGCACTCCCGCATAATTCCGTCATCAAGCGGACGAAAACAATTCGAGGGACTCGGATGTCGCGCGTAAAAGCGTCCGCTCCCCACGAACTAGCCACCGATGTTCGCCTCGGCCGCATCGTGCGCCTGTTGATGGAGCACGCCACAGTCGTGGTCAGCGGCACCAAAATCGCGCAGGAAATCTCTTCGAACCGCTCTGAAGTCTGGCGTCTGATTCAGCAACTGCGCGGCCTGGGAGTCGATGTGGCCGGCCATCCCGCCACCGGATATCAGCTCAAGTCGGTTCCAGACCTGCTGCTGCCTGAAATTCTCGGCCCGTTGCTGCGCGGCACTATCTTCGACGCTCACGTTCATCACTTCTACAAAATCGGCTCAACCAATACGGCGGCCATGGCGGCCGCTACCGATGGCATCGCCGAGGGCAGCGTGTTCCTCGCCGAAGAGCAGACTGCCGGCCGCGGTCGCGGCGCCAACTCCTGGGAGTCTGCGCGCTCCGCAGGCATCTACTGCTCCGTGGTTCTGCGGCCGCCGCTTCCGCCTTCCGACGTCCTCGTGATCTCGCTGGCGGCTGGGTTGGCGGTGCACGCCGCAATTGAGCAAGTTAAATCGAATCTAAGCGTCGATTTGAAGTGGCCTAACGATGTGCTGATCGCGGGCAAAAAAGTCTGCGGCATTCTCACGGAGATGAACGCCGAAGTCACCCGCGTTCGCCACGTCGTAGTGGGAATCGGAATCAATGTGAACCACACGGAATTTTCCAGGGAGTTGGAGTCCGAGGCGATCTCCCTGCGCATGGCCACAGGCTCAGAATGGTCGCGAGTCGAGTTAGCCGCGGCTTTGCTAAAATCGCTCGATCGCGAATATCGTCTGCTGATTGAAGAGACGGATGCGCGCCCATCGATTCTCCGCCGCTTTGCCGAGCGTTCCACGTGGACGCAAGGCAAGCAGATTTTTGTCGAAGAACATGGGTCGCGAATCGAAGGAACCACGGCCGGTCTGGACGAACGCGGTTTCCTGCAAGTCCGTACCGCGCAAGGATTGCAGAAGATTTTGAGTGGTACGGTGAGAGAGATGAAATAGCAGTTAGCAATTAGCAATTAGCATTTAGCCCAGCACGCCACTGTCGTGGCTGAATGCTGACTGCTGAATGCTAATTGCTAATTGCAGCGTAGCCAACCATGCTCTTCGTTCTTGATGTCGGCAACACCAACACGGTCCTCGGAGTCTTTGCCCGGGTTGCACACGTGCATCCCAACGCAGACTCAGATGACGCTCCGCGCTACGACCATCTCGTCGCTAACTGGCGCGTCGCCACCCGGCAAAGCAGTACGGTCGACGAGTACGGAGTCCTGTTCCGCAATTTATTCTCCATGGCCAGCCTCGAAGCCTCAGGCATCCGCGGCATCGTGATTTCCTCCGTCGTGCCGCCGCTCGATCCCGTTCTCCGCCAGGTCTGCGAGCGCTACTTCAATTCGAAGCCGCTGTTGATCGAGCCCGGGGTTAAAACCGGCATGCCCGTGCATTATGACAATCCCGCCGAAGTGGGCGCGGATCGCATCGTCAATGCCGTGGCCGCGTTCGAAAAGTACGGTGGCCCCTGCGTAATCGTGGACTTCGGCACCGCCACCACTTTCGACTGCGTTTCCTCAAAAGGCGAGTACATGGGCGGAGTAATTTGCCCCGGCATCGGCATTTCGGCCGACGCACTTTTTCAGCGCACCGCGCGCCTGCCCCGCGTTGAGATTCGCAAACCCGCCCGCGTCATCGGCACCAACACCGTCGGNNCTAGGCAAAGACACGAAGGTCGTCGCCACCGGCGGCCTCGGCCCCATGATCGGTACGGGATCAAAGTACATCAAGCAGGTGGACGATTTTCTAACTCTCGAAGGCCTGCGCATCATCTGGGAGCGCAATGTAGCGGCTCGTCCGGGCCTCGCGCCGAAAGCTGCCCAGAAACCCTCCTCGCCATTACCAAAGTCCGCGTCCCGCACGTCCCCCGCAAAATCGAATGGGGGCAACGATCGCGCTCCTTCCAATCCGCGTTCCACCCGCTGACCCGCCGTGGACGATCGAACTAAGGTCGATCAAACTAAAAACGATCAATTCAATTATTTCAACTACTTCACCGAGATTGAAGAGCACTTTCAGCGCCGCCGGGGAACACTGCTGATGGTTTCGACGCTCGATTGGGCTTTGATGGAAACCTGGAAAAATGCTGGAATTCCACTCGAGGCGGTATTGCGCGGGATCGACGCCGCTTTCGACAAATACGATCAGCATCCCTCGAAAACAAGAAAAGTCAATGGTCTGGGATGGTGTTCGCAGGCCGTGTTGTCGGCAGCGGAAGATATGAAAGAAGCCGCAGTCGGCGCCGCCCCGACCAATCCACCATCAGCCAAATCGGCCGCTGGGCAAGGCTTTGAACCCGAGACCATCGCAGCATTTCTGCGCCGCAACGCGGATCTTCTCCACACAGCGAAGCTGCCGCACACCGCTGGAATATCCGTGCACGCAGTCGCCGAGGACTCCGCTACCACTCTGCGCAAACTCGCGCGCGATATCGAGAGTACAAAGGCAGCGTCAAGGCTGGAGGACTTGGAGCGCCATCTCACCGTCCTCGAAGAAAAACTTTTTGCCGCACTGCTCGCCGCCACGCCCGACGAAGAAATCGTCACGGTACGCGCCCAAGCCGATCGTGAACTATCCCCCTACCGCCGCAAAATGTCTGCGCCGCAGATCGAGCAATTGCAAAAGCAATACGTCCACAAGCGCCTTCTGGAAAAATACAACCTCCCACGCCTCAGCCTTTTTTACATGTGAACTACTTGGGCTTTACTCCCAGGATCACCAACTCCTTGTACGAGGCCACAAAAACTTTTCCGTTGGCTACTACCGGAACCAGGTTGCTGTTCGCGCCATTCGCTAACCAAGTGCCGGCGGTGCCCATGAAAAGTTGCGTCATGGTGGTTCCTCCCAGGTCGGGATCGAAGGCGTACAGGGAGATCGCAGTCTGTTTCCCGGTCGGCCTCGATAATGCCCAAATGATCGGGCCGGCGGTGCCGTTCGAAGATACGCTCGTGAAAAAACCAGTCCCCACAGTATCCAGGGCCAGAGAACTGGTGACCTCCGTCAGAGACGGAGACGGCGAAGTCAGCAGCTTCCACACTACGATTGTGCTTCCGCCACTGCTCACCACCCGGGCAGCGCCATCCTTGGGATCCACGAAATAAGACGGCCCGCACCAGCAGGCACCGATCGTATAAGTACCCAGCACGTTATTCGTCTCCGTGGAATATCCGCCAAGGTCATCTTCGTTCATGAAGAACATCGACCCCACTTTGCCCGCGGCCACTGCCAGATGCGGAATCGAACCGGGCTGGTCGGGAAGCACCATCACTCCTCCCGAACCGAAATCGAGATCGTTTTCATCCAGGTATCCAACATTGTCGGGGGTGAATAAATCGAGCACTGTGGTTAAATCCGACGACACGTGCACCACGCTCTCCTGAATGTTGGTGACGCCGTCATAAGTGTTTCCCGAGGGATCGGAATTGGAAGTCACGAACAGGATGTTGCCCGAGTCATCAGCAGCGGGCCCATATCCCGACATCCAGATCGAGGACAAGAAATACTGGCCAGTATCGGTGGCTTGTGTGTCCATAAGCTGATTCCCGGGCAGAGGCGTCAAAGTTCCTGTCTGCCAGCCCAGAACCCAGCCTCGCGAGAGATTCGGCGAACGGTCACAGAAGCTGCCAAAAGCCGCATACACATTGCCATTTGCCAGGAGCAGCGCCGGACGCTGACGCTGATAAGTGGCGTTGAACGTGAATGTGGTTCCGCCGGTAAGTGTGTGCGACCCCGTCACCAGCTGCGGTGTCACTTTGTCGGTCAGGCTGCCTAAATCGAGAGCGTGCACAAAATACGCGGGGCCCGTCGACTGCTGGGTATAGACAATCGCGTACAACGTGTTGCTGCTAAGGTCAATGACCGGGGTCGAGTTGATACCCACGTCTGGATTGTAGATGTGGCAGTTTAACGGCTTTACCACGGGCGGTCCGAAATTCGGCTTCAAAAGCACTTCCCCGCTCGTGACATCAACGGCATAAATAGAATTATTGTCGGTCGCCACGTAAACCACGCTATGAGTCGTTCCCTGAAAGTGGCCGGCCGTGATGTTCACATTGGGCACCACCAGCGGCTGCGCCTCTACCTGGTCGTCCAGGACAACCGTCTTCAATACTCCGAACGATGAGCTGTGTACGGCGGTCGGAGTGAGCACGGTTTCCTGGGAATTCAAGCCCGTGCGGTAGTTATCGTAGTGGTACGTGGTAACTGAAACCTGTGCTGCGGCAAGAAGACTACTGGCCACAATTAGTACAATCAAGGCAGAACTGTGGCGGACAATGCCGTACCTGGGGTGACGGAACATGCGTGATTGCTCCTGAAATGCTTTTAGGGTCAGAGCGCCAGCGGCTGGCGCGGGGAGGGATCATAGGGAGTTTAGGGCCTGAGACCCCGCCTGTAAAGCGGATTCTGACGCTCAGGGGCGATCAAGAAATACCCTCGGAGCACGGGTATGTTTAGTAGATCAAGATAAGTTTAGACTGGATTCGCCTTGTATTCGCCAATGCGGATGTCAGATGCGGCCATGCAACTCTTATCTTGTTTCCGGGTTCAATATGTAAGGATGTTCTCGTTTGGAGGAGACCTTGAAAGTATCGCGCTTATTTCACACTGGAAATCGTTTTGGCATGGCTGCGGCCGTAGTGGCCGTAAGCTTGATGTTGATGGCTGTCTCGGCCTTTGCCCAAGAGGGTGCGATGAGCCCCTATCAGGACGAACAGGATGGCGTCAGCGCCGGTGGCAAGTGGATGGAGTTCCGCTCGGAAGATAAGATGACCGGCGCGAAAAAAGTCCGCTTCGAGCTGCTGGCAAACAATTATTTTCGGCAGGACCCGGATTACAAGCCGCGGGTCGAGATGGTATGCACCAATGGCAAGTATCAGTATGCCGACTTTAACATGGGCGGGCGGCTGGGACGGCCGGATTATCCCGGCTTTTGGGGCCAGCCCAAGATGGAAGTCATGGTCCGCATCGATGGCAGCCATGACCACAAGGGATGGAACTGGGTTCGCGGTCGCTTCCTCGCCATGGACAAGGGCACGGTTCGCGGCGTGATTGGCGCCCAGGTGTTCAATCTGGAAGTGAGAACGAGAACTGGTCCGCAGATCGCCGAGTTTTCGCCTGGCGGTTTGAACCTGGATGAAGTCAGGCACACCTGCGACCTGACTCCGCATAAGCCGTAAGTGATTTCCCGCTCGTCAAGGGGGCTGAGCCAACCGGCTTAGCCCCTTTGTTTCAACCGCAAAGACTCCTCTCGCCATAAATCTTCGGTCACTTGCGCAGTCCGCCAGTCTGCTGTTTCACTGGAACCATTCTGAGACTAAGCTAAGTTTTACCTCGAGGCGGAAACATGATGGAAGGCGCGGTATTTCTACTTTTTGTAGTAGGCGTTGGGGTTTACGTAGTGATCCTATACAACGGATTGGTGCGTCTGCGAAACGATAACGACCGCGCCTGGGCCAACATCGACGTGCTGCTCAAGCAGCGTCATGACGAAATCCCGAACCTGGTGGAGACCGCCAAGGGATACATGCAGCATGAGCAGCAAACGCTAACGGCTGTGACCCAGGCGCGAGCCGCCTCCATGAACGCCGCCAGTATCGGGCAAAAAGCCCAGGCGGACCTGGCGATGACCGGCGCGCTGCGCGGCCTCTTTGCGGTAGCCGAAAATTATCCCCAGCTCAAGGCCAACGAAAATTTCCTCAAATTGCAGTCCCGCATCAGCGAACTGGAAGACCGCATTGCCGATCGCCGCGAGTTTTTCAATGATGACGTCAACACCTACAACACCCGCATCGGCCAGATTCCCGAGGTCTTCCTGGCCAGCTATATGAATCTGAAACCGCGCGCCATGTTCAAAGTAGCCGAGGAAGACCGGCAGCAGGTTGAGGTGAAGTTCCAGAGCGCAGCGGGAGCCTAGGCTAAGAGGCAACGCAAACCTCCGACTTCTGGCCTGGTTGCAAAATTAGGCGCACTAAAGGCAATAATTGCGGCATCTGCGTTCGCGAAGCCTCTCATTCTTCAATAATTTCCTGGTTGACCCTCGCCTCGTTCTTAGCAACTAACTTCCATATAAGGTTAATCCCGAACACGATGAAAGGTGGATTCCGATGAACAACTTGATTCGTTCGATTCTAAAGACCGCAGTGTATTTCTTGGACCAAACCAACAGTTTCACCAGCGACGTGCGCGACCGCGTTGCCGACGGCATGGACCGGGCCTCCAGTCGCGTGGCAGATTTGCGCGAACAGGCCGAAGAGCTTTACTCCGGCGAAGATCATACCGTTCGCAATGTCCTTACCTTCGTAGCCGGAGTGGGCGTAGGTGTTGGCGCAGCGCTCCTGTTTGCTCCCGCCAGCGGCGAAGAGATCCGCGGCCAGATCGGCGACAAGGTGCAGGACATTGGCGACCGAGTCCGCGAGCGTTTCTCGACGCGCACCGCAACCGGCACTGAAGGCAACTAGCCTTTTCAACAGGTAACGGCTGGGGGGCGCTTCCATTGGCCTCGCTAGCCCTAGCTGTGTCCAGGCAGGCCCACATTCATCCGAGGTCCACTCAGACCTCACCAGAAAATTGTACGGAGGACTTTCAATGAAACTCGTTTCAGGGAAAAACGTTGTTCGCACTACAACTTTGGCGGCTCTTCTAATCGGCGGTGGCCTGTTAGCCAACGCGCAACAAACGAATGACCAGCCGGTTCCCGCTGACAATACCAAGGTAAATCAGCGCGACCGCAGTTCCGACCAGCCCACCGCGGATCAGCAGAAAATGAATCCGTCGGATCGCGACATCACCCAGCAGATTCGTAAGTCCATCGTCGCCGATAAGTCGCTTTCCACCTACGCCCATAACGTCAAAGTCATCACCCAAAACGGCATGGTCACGCTCAAAGGCCCGGTGCGCACGGAAGAAGACAAGAAAGCCATAGAAGACAAGGCTGCCCAGGTGGCTGGTGCAGAAAAGGTAACGAGCGAAATTGAAGTCCAGCCGAAACATTAACCACTACCAACGATTTTTAAAGGAGACAATACATGGCAGGAAAAAATACGGCAGTATTTGGAATTTATCCGGAGTACGCAGGCGTTGAAAATGGCGTGGATGCCCTGAAAGCCGCAGGCTTTCGCAACACGGACATCTCAGTCCTATTTCCCGAAAACGTGGGCACCAAGGACTTCGCCCACAAGAAAGAAACCAAGGCGCCTGAAGGAACCGCTACCGGCGCAACCGCCGGAGCTTTGATTGGCGGCGGCTTAGGCTGGCTGGCCGGCATCGGTGCGCTCGCCATCCCAGGCCTTGGGCCCTTCATCGCCGCCGGACCAATCATGGCGGCTCTGGCTGGCGTGGGAGCCGGTGGCGTGGTGGGCGGCATCACCGGAGCTCTCGTCGGCATGGGCATTCCTGAGTACGAAGCCAAGCGCTACGAAGGCCGCGTAAAAGATGGCGGTATTCTGCTCTCCGTGCATTCGGATAATTCCGAGTGGACCAAGCGGGCCAAGGAAATCCTCGAGCACACCGGCGCACAAGATGTCTCCTCCGCCGGCGAAGCCAGCGCGGATTTCTCGAAGACCGACAAACCAATGCTGCGCGCCAGCTAGTGATAGCTTAAATAAATAATAAGAAAGGGAGCCTTCGAAATTCGAAAGCTCCCTTCTCTTTTTTGCTAACTTCCATTCCCCTTTATGACTTACTGTGGCAGCAACCCGTAAACATCCAGTTCGGTAGACGTAGGCACAAACACCTTTCCATTCGCGATAGTCGGCACCGTGAACTTCAAGGCTTGCCCGGCCGTATCGCGCCCGCTCGCCGCCTGAGAGCTGTTGTAAAGCTCGGTGGCTACGTTGGTGGCGTCATAGGCATATAGGATTGACGGCCCCGTGGGCACGGTGGTGTAGGCCGAGTTGTCGATGTCCCAGATAATGCCGTTGGCGTTGCCGTTGGCGGAAAGCGAAGGCGTGGCTCCATGCGTTTGGAAGAGCACCGACCCCTTTGACGTCGGCGTCGTAGACATCGTTGTGGTATTCGCATTCCAGCTGTAGGCGCTAATTGCGTAGCTGTTGCAATGGTAGTAGATGCTCCCGTTCCAGTAGACCGGCGTCGAGAAAATATTGTCGTTCCCATTTGTACAGATTTGCGCGGTCTCAAGAACACTATTGGAACTGCTGCTAAAGCCACCCATGTTATTGCGGTTGAGGACAAAAACGTTTCCATCTTTGCCACCCCCGAGAGTTACGCTGACCGTGGCGCTGCCGGGCACGAGGA
The DNA here is from genome assembly GCA_003131635.1 of Acidobacteriaceae bacterium. Classification (GTDB taxonomy): domain Bacteria; phylum Acidobacteriota; class Terriglobia; order Terriglobales; family Acidobacteriaceae; genus Sulfotelmatobacter. The sequence goes on along the minus strand of PKVZ01000191.1, from coordinate 8,078 downwards.
TATTCGATCCGCTTCCCAGGTCGATGTCGCCGAGAGCCAGATTGTAGGTATCATCCGGAGTAAAGTAACTCGTTACTGATAGATTAGTGGGGTCCAATTGTAGGAACGAGTTGTTATATAACATCGACAGCTCGTTGTCGTTACTGTTTTGATCGCCTGCATCGGTACCGCTCATCAGATACACGTCACCCGTTGTGTCATCGATCGCTGGAGCTCCGTCGCCAGCCCAGAACCCGCCCCCTTGCCAGTCTGGAGTATCGTTGAAAATTGCCGTCTGCTGCAGGCTAGTCTTGTCGTAAGCGAGCACCCACCCATGGTCGCAGCTCCCGAACGGAATCTCAATCGAGTTCGTCACCGGGTTTAGGGCCAGACCCATGCGCTGATAGCAATCCGTCCCGAGGGTTACAACTCCGTTGACGCTATCCGGGCCGTTACCAGGGACGTTTCCATTGATAGGTACGGGGCCACCAAACTTGTCGGCGCCAGTAGTCACATCGAGGGCATGAAGGAAAAACGGTGTGCCGTTCGGTCCCGTGTTCGAGGTTTCCACCACTAGATACAACGTATTAGTCGTTGCATCGATCACCGGGGTCGATAGGATGCCGACATTGGGATTGACCCCATAGAGGTCACCCTTATAGACGAAGTGGCCCAGATTTACCTTCCAGAAAGTCTGCGCCGTCTGTGACGATGTCGCGTCCGCATCGAATGCATAGACGCTATTGTTCTGCGTCTCCACAAAAACTACATCGTGCGTCCCGCCATTAATGCTCAATCCAGTCATATACAGCGGCTGCGCATATATCTGCCCGTCCACCGGATAAGCCAGCAGCTTTCCGAACTGGGTCGAATTCACGTTCGAAGGCGTCAAGTTCACTTCTTGCAAGTACTGCCCGTCGCGTTCGTCGTCATTGTGATAGGTGAGCACCGATGCCTGAGCGAAGTTGATCACCGTCACTGAGGCCGATACGCTAAGCCCCGTATCCTGCACACTTGTCGCGGTAATCTTGTGAGCTCCAATAGCCGCTGGCGCGGAATATAAACCGCTTGCGGAGATCGTGCCGGTCGTCGCGTTGCCGCCTTGCACTCCATCCACCGCAAAGGTGACCGAATCGTTCGTCAGTCCAGTTAGCGTTGCGGTAAATTGCAGCGTGCTCGATGGCTGTACGGTCCCGGAAGTGGGTGTAATTGTGAAGACAAATACACTGACCGCCGCGCTAGCCGTCAGAGCCGGATTCAGACTACTCGTAGCCGTGACGTTATAGTTGCCGACCTGCGATGGAGCGGTGTAAAGGCCGCTCGAAGAGACTGTCCCGGCCGCCGCCGACCACGTAATTGTTGGATTCGTAACTCCGGGCATCGTGACAGTAAATTGCTGCGTGGTGCCACCAATCAGCGTAGCCGTGGTGGGTGCTATCGAAAGCGTAGTTACGGTAACTGACGCACTCGCAGTGATCGCCGCATTCGCCACCGTTGCTGCGGTGATAGTATGCGTTCCAAGCGTAGTGGGTGCGGTGTAGAGCCCTGCTGTACTGATCATTCCAACCGTTGCATTTCCGCCAGCGACTTGATCGACAAACCAACTTACTGGCGTACTCGTCACATTTGCGATGGCCGCAGTGAATTGCTGAGCACCACTCGCGGGTACAACCGCCGTAGCCGGCGAAATCACGAGCCCGTTCACGGTTACCGTCGCGCTTGCACTGTCCGCCGTGTCGGCCACGCTCGTGGCCGTAACGGTATGGGACCTCGCCGTGATTGGAGCGGTGTACACGCCTGCGGTAGTTATGGTGCCAACCGTTGAGCTTCCCCCTGCAATAGCATCCACGTACCAAGTCACTGCCGTGTTGGTCGCGTTCTGCACGGCGGCGGTGAATTGCGCAGTCGCGCCAACGGCGATGCTCGCCGAGGTCGGACTCAGCGAAACACTAATAACCGGCGCCGCCGTAACCGTAACCGCGGCTTTTGCGCTCGCTGCCGTACTGGCCATGCTGGTGGCCGTCACAGTGTGACTTCCCGCCTGGGGTGGCGCCGTGTATAAACCCCCGGTGGTAATGGTGCCCACCGTCGAGTTTCCGCCGGCAACAGTATCCACAGACCACGCGACTGCCGTATTCGTGCTGTTCTGAACGGTGGCGCTGAATTGTGTTTGGGCGCCAGCAACAACGTTCACCGACGACGGGTTGAGCGTCACGCTTACTGCGGGCTGTGTCGGCGTCGATGTCGACGTAGGCACACCTCCGCAACCCACCAATATAAGAGCAATTGCCAAAACTAAACAGCGGCCAGGTATCGTAGACGGAGTACCGTTCATAGCGGAGTGCCCTTCTTTAAAATGCTGCTAGAAATTCTGCTCATCGGGATAGCTCAACGAAGAAATCAAGCTATAGATGGCTTTGGCTGCGAAACTGTTGCTCGCAATTTGAGCCGGGGGGTTCGGCTCTTTCTTCGGCTGTTCCTATGATCAGTTTTTTCCAACAATCGCGCACTACGGGTTTCACCTTAGGACGGCGGTTGCCGCAAGGTAGGCGCCAAGGAAGGCCTGGGATGCGGTCCTACGCCAGCAGGCGCGCTGCAGCTTTGGCATGGTAGGTGAGGATGATGCTGGCGCCAGCGCGACGGATGCTGAGTAAAGCCTCCATCATGACACGGTCGTGCTCAATCCAGCCGTTGCGCGCGGCGGCTTCAATCATGGCGTATTCGCCGGAGACTTGATACGCGGCTAGCGGAAGATCGAAGCGATCACGGGCGGCGGCGATGACGTCCAGGTAAGGCATAGCGGGCTTGACCATGATCATGTCGGCGCCCTCTTCGATGTCCAGTTCGATTTCGCGCATGGCTTCGCGCAGGTTGGCTCCATCCATTTGATAAGAACGGCGGTCGCCGAACTGCGGAGCCGAGTCCGCGGCTTCGCGGAACGGTCCGTAGAATCCGGAGGCGAACTTCGCGGCGTAAGAAAGAATGGGCGTGTTGATGAAGTTGGCTTCGTCGAGGGCCGCTCGGATGGCTGCGACGCGGCCGTCCATCATATCCGAAGGGGCAATGATGTCGATGCCGGCGCGAGTAAGCGATACTGAGGTGCGGGCCAGGAGTTCGAGGCTGGCGTCGTTGTCGATTTCAAATTCTACTTGAGCGGCGCGAGTGACGACTGTGGCCAGTGCCTCGATAGCTTTTTTCTTTTCCTCACGATTCCTGACGGCGACCACTCTTGCCGTATTCATGGCGTCTCTGGCGGCTGCGCCCAGCGACTTTGGCGTTGATGCAGCTTTCACAATGCCGCAATGGCCGTGCGACATGTATTCACAAAGGCAAACATCTCCCATCAGGATCAAATCCGGGACTCCCCGTTTCATAGCGCGCGCGGCTTGTTGCACAATGCCGTCATCTGCCCACGCACCGGTGGCAACTTCATCCTTCCTGTCGGGAAGGCCGAAGAGAATCACAGACGGAATCCCCAGGGAGTGAACCTCCTGCGCTTCCTTCACCGCTTCGTCTACCGAAAGGTTAAACACACCGGGCATGGAGCGAACTTCCTTGCGCACACCCTCACCCGGGCAAACGAACATGGGATAGACGAAGGCCTCGGGAGTGAGGCGGGTCTCGCGCACCAGATTGCGAAGTTGATCGGTGCGCCGAAGGCGACGAAGACGGGTGACAGGGAAAGCCATAAGGCACCAAGATTCCTGAGTATGGCTCCAGTTCCAAAATCGCGGCGGTCCCGTAACAAGCCGCGCCAAACTCGCATCAATTCTAGCAGGAGGGACCGACCAGAAAGTGATGCAGGTCACAGTTCCTTGCCATAGGTTCCAGGGGTCTCCTCAGCGGAAACGGTGACGAAAGTAACCAGCTGAACCCCGAAAGCGATCTGGGAATCGCAGCTTTTATCCATAAAATGGAACTGGATGAGTCCGTTCCAACGAAATCGCTGGTTTGTGCGCGCAGGCGGAATTACGCTCGCCTTCGCAGTGGTGTCGGCAACGGCGCCGCGTGGTCCGGCGCTGACCGCAATTTTTAATATCGGATATCTTCTGCTGATGCTGGCGGCCGTCGCGGCGATGTTCGCCCATGCGTGGTCGGCGGAGGGTGTTAAGCGGCACTTCTGGGTGCTGATGGGAGTGGGGTGCACTCTCTGGGCATGCCATCAGGCTGGGTGGGTCTATTACGAGGTTGTGCGCCGAACCACCGTGCCAAAGCCTTGGTTCATGAATGCGTTTCTGTTCCTCCACCTAATTCCGATGATCGCGGCGGTGGGGTTGCGTCCGCATCAGACCGAAGGCGGGCAGAAATTCCGCTTGGGGACGCTGGATTTTCTCTTGCTGTTCGTATGGTGGGTATTCCTCTATGCGTTCGCTGTTTTTCCATCGCAATATATCTCGTTGAATGTGGCGCAGTATGACAGAAACTACAACGTACTCTACCTGGTTGAGAGCGGTGTGCTGTTGTTGGTGCTGGGAATTGCTGCCCGGGGCGCGCCTGCCGGATGGAAGATGCTCTACTTGAATCTGATGGCGGCTAGTGCGTTGTACGCATTGGATTCGGTGTGGGTGAACCTGGCAGTCACCAAAAAGGGATACTATACCGGAAGTCTCTACGACGTTCCGCTAGTGGGCGCGGCGGGTTGGATGGCGGCGACTGTCCTGTCGGCCCGCCACTGGCAAACCGAGGCTGCACCGCGCCACGGTGCTGACAAGTGGGGCACAATGGCCTTGCGCCTGGCCATGCTCGCCATTCTTTCCTTGCCGCTGCTGGGACTATGGACCTTCCGTTGGGACGGTTCGCCTGCGCTGACCCGGACATTCCGCCTGTTCACTGTTCTGACCGCGATGCTGGTGCTCGGCATGTTCGTGTTTATGCGCCAGTATCTGCAGGATCAGGCTTTAATCCATCTGCTGGAAGATTCGCGGCGCAGCTTCGAAAACGAGCAACGGTTGCAAAGCCATCTGGTACAGAGAGAGAAATTGGCCTCTTTAGGCCAACTGGTTGCCGGCGCAGCCCACGAAATCGATCATCCCCTCACCGCTATCATGGAATATTCGGAGAAGCTCTGGTCGAATCATCGTTTGACCACTGACCAGGATACGTTGGTGCGCAAAATTGTTCATCACTCGCAGCGGACTCGCGAGCTGATATCGAGCCTGCTCAGTTTCGCGCAACAAAGCTCCGGGGAGAAGACGATGGTCGACCTCCACACCCTGTTACAACGCAGCGTGCAGATGCGCGAACTGCAGCACCACGATCAGAAAATCCGCGTCGAAACCTCGCTGCAGCCTGACTTGCCCAAAGTGTGGGGTGACGGTCACCAGCTATTCCAGGCCTTCGTCCAGATCGTCGAGAACGCTTTAGATGCTCTCGAGGAAGCCGGCGGAGGACTGCTCCGCGTTAGCGCCCAGGCTCAGGGCGACGAAGTGATCGTGCAGTTCTCCGATAGCGGGCCCGGCTTGAAAGAGCCGCTTCGCGTCTTCGATCCTTTCTACACCACGAAGGCGATCGGCAAGGGCACTGGCTTGGGTCTGAGCGCCGTCTACGGCGTGGTGCGCGACCATCGCGGACAGATTACCTGCCAGAATAAGCCCGAGGGCGGCGCTCTCTTCGTGCTGCGCCTTCCCACCGCCATGGAACACGCCCCGCAAGCGGTAGGAGCGAAAGCCTAAGCTCTGCGCCCGTACACATCCTTCCTGTAACATAAATTCCGATGTCTCAACCGCTCCTTCACAACTCCGCGCGCGTCCTGGAGTTCGATACTCTCCGTGACCTTCTGCGCGGCTACGCCTCCTCACCCCTGGGCCAGGCGCGAATTGCCGCTCT
>PKVZ01000191.1:475-2173 GCA_003131635.1 Acidobacteriaceae bacterium | reverse complement strand
CTCTCGGAAACAGTACCCGACTTCACCCAGTTCCTGCGATTCTTTCGCAACAAAATTCAGCCCGATGGCACGCTGGAAGATCGCGCTTCGCCCGAACTGGCGCGAATTCGCCGCGACATCGAAAAGCAGCGGCGCGAGATTCAGCAATCGCTGCGCGGATATTTGCGCAAGTTGGCCGAGGGCGGCGCCGTGCAGGACGAATTGATAACCATCCGCGGCGAGCGCTTTGTTATCCCCGTGAAAATTGAACAGAAACGCCGCGTGCAAGGCGTGGTGCATGGCGCAAGTTCCAGCGGCCAAACCGTGTTCGTCGAGCCTCTGGAAACGATCGAGCAGAATAACGAATTGGTACGCTTGCTCGACGAAGAGCTGGCTGAGATTCATCGCATATTGCTCGCCATGACCCGCCACATCGGTGAGCAGGCGGGCGCAATCCTGGCCTCGGTCGAGGTGCTCGCTGAGTTGGAATTGCAATTTGCCAAAGCGCGCTTCGCCGAAGACTACAACTGCGTCGCTGTCCAGTTGAGTGGGATTCAGCAAGATCCATGCGGGGACAGCCGCCCTCGGCTGCCTGCCCTGAGCGAAGCCGAAGGGTCCGCGAGCGCAGCCCGCTTGCTTCTGCACCATGCCCGTCATCCGCTGCTGGAGCGCAATCTAAAGCTCAAAGGTGTAGCCGTAGTCCCAATCACCGTGGAACTCGAAGGCGACCACCGGCAGTTAGTCATCACCGGCCCCAACACCGGCGGCAAGACAGTGACGCTGAAGACGGTAGGCCTGCTGGCGCTGATGGCGCAATCCGGAATTCCGGTTCCCGCCGATCGCGCGGAAATGCCCGTGTTCGATGCGGTTCTCGCCGATATCGGCGACTACCAATCGATCGAGCAGAACCTTTCGACCTTCTCCGCGCACGTCACCAACATCGATTTCATTTCACGCACGGCCACCGCGCAATCGCTCGTCCTGCTCGACGAACTGGGCTCCGCCACCGATCCCGAGGAAGGCGCGGCGCTCGCGGTCGCGATCGCCGGATACTTCGGCCAAATCGGATGCATGACCGTCATCTCCACTCACCACACTTCCTTGAAAGTCTACGGCGCAAATACTCAAGGAGTGATCAACGCCTCCGTAGGCTTCAACGAAACCACTCTGCAGCCGACTTACGAGTTAAAGATGGGAGTTCCGGGGGCATCCGCGGGAATCAACATCGCACAGCGGCTGGGCTTGAATCCGGCCATCATCGAGTCGGCGCGGTCACGACTGGGCACCCAGGCCCGCGACGTGGGCGAATTCTTAGACAGACTTCACGCCAGCCTGCGCGAAGCCGAGAGCGACCGACTGCGTCTGCAGTCCCGTGAACAGGAACTGGAAAAAGAGAAAACCTATCTGGCGGCTGAAGGCAAAAAAGAGCAGCAAGCCAAAATCCGCGAGATGGAGAAAAAACTTGAGAGCGTTCTTCGCGACTTTGAATACCACGCGCGCGAAGAAGTGAACGCAATCCAGGATCGCGCCGCCGCCCAGAAAGTTTCGAAAGATGCCGAGCGGCGCGTAGCCAAACTACGCCGCGAATTCCGCGAGCAGTTCGATTCCACCGTAGTGGCGCATGCCAGCGGAGCCGACCAGGGCGATCCTCACGCCGAGCCGCAGGTCGTGAAATACGTCTCCCAGGGCGATACCGTCAAGTTGAAATCCACCGGCCGC
>PKVZ01000191.1:0-387 GCA_003131635.1 Acidobacteriaceae bacterium | reverse complement strand
GTCCACGGCAGCGGCATGGGCATCCTGCGCAAAGCCCTGCGCCAGGCCCTGCAGCAGCATCCCCACGTGGAGTCAGTCGCCGAGCCTCCGCAGAACGAAGGTGGCGGCGGGGCTACGGTGGTGGAGTTGCGAGTGTAGCTCCGGCAGGAGGAGAGAATTATGTTATGTTGAGCGCCGAGGATCGCCGCTAGGCAACATTTGTTAGGGCCGCACACGGGCGGGGCCGCAAAGCCGCGAAAGGATCACCGGAGCGCAATCTCGGTGGTGATGAAACAGGCAGCGCCCCGAGGGACGAAACAATTCAATGCAAAAAGAACTAGAGCCTTGGGAACCTAACATAGTCCCGCAAGACATGCAGGATGCGCTTGCCAAGTTTAATGCGGAAGC
>PKVZ01000262.1 GCA_003131635.1 Acidobacteriaceae bacterium | reverse complement strand
TTGTTGATAGCTTATCTGCTCATCACCGCTCTCAATGGCAATCTTGCTTCCCCTGCCTTCGAGGACGTTACGATCCACGAAAAAGGCTGCGGCACTGAACGTCTCCGGCAGAGTGATCAAGAGTGATGCCACTTTCTCGATTGGAGTTTCAGAATCGGTTGCGGAGTATAGCATGGCGGCACCCGCTCATTATGGCGAGCGGTGTGGAATGTGTTCAGCCCAGTATAAGAATTATTACGGTCTGCAACCAGAGTCTGTCGTGCACCCGGCAATAGCGCCGCTTTCACGCGATCGGGCGTGAAGGGCTACCGGCTAATGGCTTCCGACCACGCTATCTATGCGACAGTATGGTTAGCGCGTTGGACGCCACCGTGATTTCTGCGGGGAGCGTGCCGAGAAGTTCGCCGTCTGCCTCGACGTAAATTTTTGCCTGAGGCGAATCGTTCGCAGGAGGTAAGTATTGGCAGATGGCTCCGCTGACGTGGGCCAGATCGATGCCGGGCACCCGCCAATGGCGGCCGAGGAGTGCGCGGGTGACGTAGGAAAGATAAGCGGTGCGGCTGGCGGTGCGGCAGAGGATGAGGCGGAGATCGTCGCGGTCGAGTGACGCGCCGGGAGCGAGTTCCCGCAGCACTCCGCCGAAATGGCGGATGCGGATAGCGAGGAGTTCGGTGAGAGCGGCGCGTTGCGGATGGTCCGAACCGGTTTCGCTGTACTCCACCTGAAAACGCGGCATGGCATACGTGAACCAGAGCTTCCATGCCTTTGCGTAATAGGCGGCCATGCCCAGGCGATGCTTGGTTCCGGAGTGGAGTTTATAGAAGAGGTGGGCATCGACTCCGACGCCTGCGGCGACGATGAAGTAGCGAGTGCCGGGCTTCCCTTCGAGATCCTGGTACTGAATATGGCCCAGGGTTACGCGGCGCGGCTTTGCGCTGAGAGCCGACCTCGCGGCGCCGGCGACATTCATGGGCAGGCCGAGATCGTGGGCGAGCGCGTTGGCGGTGCCCATGGGAAGAACCGCGAGCGCGACGCCGGTGGTGGCCAGGACCTGGATGATGTTGTGAATGGTGCCATCGCCGCCGCAAGCGAAGACGGTGTCACACCCAGCGAGTACGGCTTGGCGGGCCATTTCTTCGGCATGGGCGGGGGAATGAGTGAGGATCAAGTTCGCCTCGACGCCGGCATTGCGGAGCAGGGCGAGCGCGGAATCTAATTCCGCCTGGCGCCGCTTGTGGCTGCCGCCAGAATCGGGGTTATAAAGCAAAGCTGCTTTGCGCATGGCCGGATCGAAGATGGATTGTACTTTGAAGCTGAACGATTTTGTGTGAATTGATACCAGGGCTGGCTATCGCGGTTGAGTCTGATCTTTGCGAATCAGTAGACCAAGTGCGGGAGGGTCGCCCGCAGGACTTCTTTCCATACATTCATGCCGATTTTCTCTGCTACGCGGCGCGAAGGTAGGTTCTCCGGGCGAATGATCGACACCAGGCGATTTGCGTAGCGGGAGAATCCGTAGTCGCGACAGGCGCAGGCGGCTTCCGTCGCCAAACCCCGACCCCAGTGATCGCGGCGGACATGGTACCCGATCTCGACTTCCTTCGCGCCATCTACGTCCTGAACGGTGAGGCCGCAGTCGCCGATGAGCTCGCCGGTTGACTTCAGAATCATTGCCCAGAGGCCGTGGCCATCTTTTGCGTAGCGATAACGGTTGCGGGCGATCCAGTTTTCGACATCTGCGCGATCAAAGGGGGCGGGATAGAAACGCATGGTTTGTGGATCGGAGAGGACGCGAGCCAAAGCGTCTGCCTCGTCTGGAGAAAACTCGCGGACGACCAGGCGTAAGGTTTCGAGGATTGGCATGGCGTGCTCGACAGCCGAGGAGGCTGTCCCCACATGGTTCTTTCCCACTTATAATCTTTGGCGATGACTGTTGCCAGAAAAGATGCCGAAAAGATTGAGGCGCTGCGCGAGAAGATCCGGCACCACGAATACTCGTATTACGTCCTCGACCAGCCGGAGATCAGCGATGCCGAGTTCGACAAGCTGATGCGGGAGTTGAAGGACTTTGAGGCGCAGCATCCCGAAGTGCTGACGGCAGATTCCCCTACGCAGCGGGTGGGCGGAAAGCCGCGCGAAGGGTTTGTCAAAGTGCGGCATTCTTCGCCAATGTTGTCGCTCGACAATACTTACAACGAGGAAGAACTGCGGGACTGGGAACGGCGGGTGCACGAATTGAGTGGCCGCAGCGATGTGGATTACGTTTGCGAACTGAAGCTGGATGGAATGTCGCTGGCGTTGATTTATGAGGATGGGAAGCTGGTGCACGGAATCACTCGCGGCGACGGAACGGTGGGCGAAGACGTGACGCTGAACGTGCGCACGGTGCGGTCGGTGCCGCTTTCAATTTCAAAAGAAAAACTGAAGAAGGCGGGCATCCCGGCGGATTTCGAAGTACGCGGCGAATTGCTCATGCCGCTGGCTGCGTTCAAAAGAGTGAATGAGGAACGGGAAAGCAAGGGGTTGTCTTTATTTGCGAACCCGCGCAATGCGACCGCGGGGACCGTACGACAGTTGGAGTCCAGAGTAACGGCGGAGCGACGCCTTGATTTTTTTCC
>PKVZ01000186.1 GCA_003131635.1 Acidobacteriaceae bacterium | reverse complement strand
GCTTTAACCTGCGTCTGCCTCTGCCGTCTCATCCGCAAGAAAATCTCCCGATGTCGCGTAGCCTTTTCCAAATCTCCGTTCGGGTGCGTGTACAACGCGGCGAGCCAGCGGTGGGCGGCGATTAGGCCGGGCAACATGCTGAGCGAGGTTTCGAAGGCGAGCGCCGAGCGATCGCGATGTCCCAGCCGCGCCAACGCCACGCCAAGATAAAAATGTCCCAGCGGAAGGAAATGCTGCAGGCCGACGGCGAGCAGAGCTTGTTCGGCGGCTTCTTCGTTGCGGCGCTGGCGCAGGCGGACGACCGCCAATCCTAAGTGCGCTTCGGGACTGTCGCCATCGATTTCGAGGGCGCGCTGGAAGGCGCGGTCGGCGTCGTCGGTGCGCTTTTGGCGGAGGTAAGTTTCGCCGATGCGCAGGTGGAGATCGGGCAGGTGCGGGTCGGCGCTTTCGGCTTTGAGCAGGCAGGCGAGGGCCGCGTCCATGTCGCCCTCTTCAAATTGAATGATGCCCATGAGCAAATCGGCCCAGGGGCGCGGCTTAGGCTCGGCGGGAGAATCGGCTGCGGGAGAATCGCCCTCGGGCTGCGGGCTGCGGGCTTCGGCTTGTGCGGCTTCGTCTGCTGCGACTGCCTCGGCTGCGATTCCGTGCTCGGCTGCCGGTTGAGCTTCTTTGGCTCCCTCAGCGGCTTCCTGACCCGGTTCCTGTTTTGGCTGCGGGCGCGGTTTTGGCTTGAGCACTAATAACTTCTGCAGCAGATCCTTCGCCTCCGCTCGCTTCCCTAGAGCCAGGTAGCACTGTGCGAGATGTTGCATGAAGCGCGCTTCGTCGGGATTCTTCTCGGCGAGTTCGGCGAAGATGGTCAGGGCTTCGGTGTAGCGGCGCGAGTCCATGTAGGAGCGCGCCAGGTTGTACTGCTGCTCGCGCACGGCGGTAGCGACCGCTTTTTCCTGATCTTCGCTGAGCGGCTGAATGTAGCCGAGCGCGACGAATTGTTGCAGAACGGCTTGCGCGGCGGCGGGATCCATGCGCAGATCGGCAGGATGCATACCGCACTCGCCGAGTTCGGCCTCCCAGCTGGGAATGCGCGTGATCTGCGGCGGATTTTCGAAGGCCTGCACCAGGACGCGGCCATCCATATCTTCGCCGACGGGCAAACCGAACAAAGTAAGAATGGTCGGCGTGACATCGAGCAGCGTTGCTCCGTAAATTCTTTCGTCCTGCTTGATGTGATCGCCCTTCATGCAGACCACGCCGAACTGGCGGTGCTGCACGGCGGGGCCAGCCGGCTCCATCGGAATGCCGCGGGGGCGCAGGTGATCGGAATGAAACCCATGGTCCGAAACGAGGATGACAGTTGCCTCGGGGCCAGCGAGATCGAGCAGTGTTTGCAACATCATGTCGTGAAAGCGGTAGGCGCCGTTGACCACGTCTTTATAAATTTCGAACTTTTCCTCCGGTATTCCTTCCATGCGCGGCGGATGGTAGTGCATGAAGCCATGGCAGAAGTGGTCGATGCCGTTGTAGTAGACCGCAAGAAAATCCCAGGGCTCGTTCTGCAGAATCCAGGTGGCGGCGTTGTGGATGGAGCAATTCTCCGACAGAATTTTGGCGAACGATTGCAGGCCTTTATCTTTTTCCTGATCGATTTCGGCGGCGCGGGGAATCCACGGCAGAATGGCGGCCTCGCTCACCTCCGCGGGATGCATGCGCAGCTTGGCGAATTCGTCGCGCAGCTTTTCGGGATGCACCGCTCCCGGCGGCAGCGGCCACGGCTTGTCGGGCGCGCCCACCGCGTAAGGAAAAAGATCGGAGACCGACACGCCGTTGATTGGTTCCGCAGGATGTCCGGCGAACCAGCCCAGCACGTGCGTTTTATATCCTCGCTGCGTGAGGATGTTCCATAGCGCTTTCACTTTTCGCGACGTGCTAGTCACGGGTCGGACGCCGCCGGTTTGCGGATCGGGCTCCATGAAGCCGAGGATTCCGTGCTTGTCCGGCCGCTTCCCGGTAGCGATCGAATTCCACAGCATGGGCGAAAGAATCGGCCGCAGCGTGGCGATATTTCCCATGACGCCGTGATTGATGAAGTCGTCCAGCGTGGGCATCAGCCCCTGATCGATCAGTGGATTGGCAATCTTCCAATCGGCCGCGTCCCAACCGATGAGCAGAACTTTCTTCGCGAGTGCTGTCATGTGGAGGTCCAATGCGGGGACTTCTACTGCCCTACCCGAAACTCAACGTTACTCGAAAGTGTGCCGCTCGGCGTCGTTACAGTCACCGTGCCCGTGGTTGCGCCTGCCGGGACGGTTGTGTGGATGACAGAATCAGAACCGGTGAACGTGGCCGGTGTACCGTTAAAACTGACCGCCGTGGCGCCCACCAAATCTGTCCCCAATACGTCGACCCGTGCGCCAACCCTGCCCGACGTGGGCCGCGTCTCGACGAAGGAAGCGAGGCCGACCGAGATACTGAAGACCGTGCCATAGCCGCTGTTCCCGTCTGATGAGGTCGTCCCATAAAAAATCCCGTTAGTAGCCTGCGTCAGCCCCGCAACCGGGTCGGAGCCGTCATCACTGCTGGTGCCGAATGCGTGCAGGGTCGTGAGGACTCCCGCCGAGGTGATTTCGAATATCGTTCCACAGCCGCTCGAACAGTCGATGTAATTTCCGCCCAATTGACTAGTCCCATAAAAGTTGCCGTCGGTGCCTTGAACTACGCCGCCGGTTGGCGATTGGCCGTCAGAGAACCCCTGGAAGCTGTATATGGTCGTCAGAGTGCCGCCAGGAGTCATCTTGAATAGCGTGCCGCAACCCCCACCACACGAACTGCTTCCGCCTCCAAACGTAGTCGTCCCATAAAGATCTCCGTCCGTGCCCAAAATGAGACCTCCAGCTGGGTACTCGCCGTCTGCGCCACCGAAGCTATGCAACGTCGTCAATACTCCCTTTGGAGTGACCTCGAAGACGGTGCCAACGTCGCTGACGCCACCATGGGCAGTTACTCCATAGAAATTTCCATTGCTCGCTTGTACCAACGGACTGTATGGCAGAGAGCCGTTTGTGGTGGGGTAGAAGCTGCACAGCGTGGTTAGCACGCCTCCGGGTGTGATCTTGAATACCGTGCCGCGGTCATCCTCTCCTCCTACGTTCGTAGTTCCATAGAAATTCCCATCGCTGGCCTGTATCAGCGCACCAATGGGAGATCCAGCATTGACTGGGAAGTCGTACAGTGTGGTTAGCGTCCCACCGGGAGTCATCTTGAAGACTGTTCCGGCACCATTAGCTCCCCCTTGATAAGTAGTGCCGTAAAAGTTCCCGTGGCTGTCTTGTGCAAGTCCTGCATAGGGGGATTCCCCGTCGGTGATGTGGAAGCTGTGTAATCTGGCTATCGTGCCCCCGGGCGTCATCCTGAGAACCGTTCCGCAGCCCACTGGGCAAGCATGATCCGTGGCGCCTCCAAGGGAAGTTGTGCCATAGAGGTTGCCATCAAGGCCCTGGACAAAGGACATGAAATAAGGCTTCGCGCCATCCGCGATATCAAAGTTTAGAAGCGTGGTGAAGGTCTGGGCAGACGAGCTAAGGACCGTCGCAGCGCAGAACAGCAACGTTGTAACCGCCGTTCCTGGGATCCCCCGCCCGCCCGAGAGTGCGGTCCACCGGAACACCTTTGGCAAATGTGTCCATTCCAGAAAGCGTGCGTAACTAGACATGACAACTCCTCATCTACGCTGCTGAAGAATTCAATCGGGGCGAGCTAGCAGGCAAGGCTCGAACGCCAAATCTTGCCGGGGGATTTACCGCTGCCTGGGCGCAAGTCCCAAGTCGCAAGCAACGCTACGCCTGAACCGGGCGTCCGTCAAGGTATTTGCCTAGGATACAAACTCGAAGAGACTGCGGGTGGCGATCGAGAAGAGCGAGGGCAGCCGGCCAAGTCATTCAAGCTAATTATATTCCCGGAACTTTC
>PKVZ01000241.1 GCA_003131635.1 Acidobacteriaceae bacterium | reverse complement strand
TCGCGCGGCTCGCCCAGATTCCGCGCTGCGCAAAAAACGCTTGCTCGGAATGACAACCGTGTTTCGGTATTTTGAATCTGCAATCACTTAGCTTCGGCTTCGAGCCGGCGGGACGCCGGCGCTACTATTCCTCCTCCTCATATTTCTGTTTTCGATTCGAATAAAGCGGGGCGCAAGCGGGCGCCGCCGGTGGCCAGGCGATCGGCGAACTGGGGGCGGATTCCGGTGGCGCGGAAGGTGCCGCGTACTTTGCCAGTTTCGTCGATGGCACGGCGTTCAAAGGTAAAAATATCCTGCATGGTGATGAGTTCGTCCTGCATGCCGGTGATCTCGGAGATGGCGATGACCTTGCGCGTGCCGTCGGAGAGGCGGGCGATTTGCACGACGGCGTGAATGGCGGAGGCGATCTGGTGGCGGACGGCGCGCTCGGGAATGTTGAGGTTCGCCATGGAAACCATGTTCTCCACGCGGGCCAGGGCATCGCGGCCGGAGTTGGCGTGGATAGTGGTGAGCGAGCCCTCGTGGCCGGTGTTCATGGCCTGCAGCATATCGAAGGCTTCTTCGCCGCGGACCTCGCCAACGACGATGCGGTCGGGGCGCATACGCAAACTGTTGAT
Source organism: Acidobacteriaceae bacterium (assembly GCA_003131635.1). Taxonomy (GTDB): domain Bacteria; phylum Acidobacteriota; class Terriglobia; order Terriglobales; family Acidobacteriaceae; genus Sulfotelmatobacter. Next base: position 6,570 of record PKVZ01000241.1, on the reverse strand, counting down.
GACGAGCTGGCGCATGCGGACTGCGCCTTTGCCTTCGATGTTGGGAGCGCGAGTTTCGAGGCGGACGATGTGTTCCTGCTTGAGTTGCAGTTCGGCGGCGTCTTCGATGGTGACGATGCGCTCGACGTTGGGAATGTATCCGGAGAGAACGTTGAGCAAAGTGGTTTTACCTGCGCCGGTGCCGCCGGAGATGAGGAGATTCAGACGTCCCTTGACCATGACGGAAAGGAGTTCGAGCATGGCTTCGGTGAGAGTGTGATTCTCGATCATGTTGCGGGCGGTGACCGGATCGCGACCGAAGCGGCGGATGGAGAGGCAAGCCCCGTCGAGTGCGAGCGGAGGAATGATGGCATTGACGCGGGAGCCATCGGCGAGGCGGGCGTCCACCATGGGAGAAGACTCGTCGACGCGGCGGCCGACGCGGGAGACGATGCGCTCGATGATCTGCATGAGGTGCTGGTTGTCTTTGAAGGACAAGCCGGTGAGTTCGAGTTTGCCGGCGCGCTCGATGTAGACGCGGTCGAAGCGATTGACCAGAATGTCGGAGATGGTGTGGTCTTTGAGCAGAGGCTCGAGTGGGCCCAACCCGAAGATTTCGTCGAGGATTTCGCGGGAGAGACGTTCGCGTTCGGTGAAGCTGAGAGGAACGACTTCATTGTTGACGGCGTTGCGAATGAGGACGAGAACTTCGTCGCGGGCGGAATCGCCGTTGGATTTGCCGAGTTTTTCGAGATCGAGACGATCGAGGATTTTGCGGTGCAGGTCGGCTTTTACCTGCTGGTACTCGCTGTGCTCGAAGGTCTGGAGATTCGCCATAAAAGTTTAATTTTGCGAGCGTTAGAAGTGTGCCGTCCCTACGGGATTTGTTCCACTCTTCTCTTGCTTTTTCCCCGGCACTGCCGTGCCGGGCTTTCCAATGCCGCCCCTACGGGGCTGGATTTGCCAACTTTCATCGTTCCTCTGCACAAGACGTCTCGCAATGCCTTATACGCTCTTAAACAGTGACCAGGCGGCGCGTTTGACGTCGGCGTCGTTGCGGGTCAATTCCTGCGCGAGCCCGGAAAAGCAGCGGGCAATTTCAGTGTGACTCTGTTCCATTACCGGCGCGCCGCGATCGATCGCCGAAGAGATGGCGAAATATTGGTTCGGGACGCGCCATAACAATTTTACTCCGGCGGCATTTTCCGCGTCGGACTCGGTGAAGCCGGGAACCTTTCGGAAACGGTTGAGGATGAGGCGCAAGCGCTCGCGGTTGCCGGTTTCTCCCAAGTATTGCTGAACGCGGGCGGCGCTCCACAGGGAGGCGACATCAGTGCAGGCGACCAGAAGAACACATTCCGACACATTTGCGACGAGGCGGCTGGCGGCGTCGAGGCGGGAAGAATTATCCACGACGACGTAGCGATAGTGGGTGACCAGCATATCGAAGAGGCGGACAAACTCGGCGGTGGAGGGTTCGATGGCGGCGGGGGTGTTGGTTCCGGCGAGGAGTTGCAGGCCGCCGCTGTGGCGGGTCATGAAACTTTCGAGCAGGGAACTATCCATGCGGTGAAGATTGCGCGTGGCGTCGGAGATATTGAACAGCGGCTTCAGGTTGAGATGAAGGGCGGTGTGTCCGAGAGGCGCGAGGTCGATGAGAGCAGTCTGGCCAAAGGCGGATTGCAGGGCGAGAGCGAGGTTGACGGCGACGGTGGTGGCTCCGCTGCCGCCTTTGGCGTTGACGATGGAAAATACCTTGCCGCGGGGACCTTCTTTGTGAACCCGGCGCTGAGCCGTAGTGAGGCGAACAAAGGCTTCGAGCAGGTCGGTGGTAGTGGTGGGACGCTCGATAAATTCGCGGGCGCCGGCGCGCATGGCGCTGACGATGACTTGAGGCTGGCTGAGGCTGCCGATGGCGAAGACGGCGGAGTCGGGCAGTTCCTGGCGAAGAAGTTCGATGGCGCGCATGGCCACGGGATGGTTGTCGGTGGGGATATCGATGAGAAGAACATCCGGACTGGCGGCTTGCACGCGGCGCATGACGGGGTCGGAGGCGGCAACGGGGAAGGTGGCGCAGGTGTGGACGGTGCTGGCCACACTGGTGCCATCGACCAGCACCTGGAGCACGGTGCGCTGTTCATTGTCGGTGGCCACGATGACGACCGAGAGTTCGGGCATAAGCGAGTACTGCTCCTAAATTAGTTCACCCAAATAGTTCATCCGCGCGGCGGGGGCCGCGGGAGTGCCGTCCCTACTGGACTTAAGCTGGTGGTTCTCTTGCTACTAGTCTTTCCGTGCTACTCATTTCTATTTGCCTGACGGTTTGTTTGTGCCTTTGGTTCCGTCAAACTTGTCGTTGTTAATAAATGGTTGTGGATTCTTGGGACCGGGCGGGGCTTCGTTGTTGGGGGAAACGCGATGCACGGTACACAGGACCATCAACTCCGAATTGCTCTTTGAAATACTTTTGCTCCTGAAAAATGCGCCCAGGATCGGAATATCGCCGAGGCCGGGAATTTTGTTCCAAACATCGGTGACGCGATTGTCGATCAATCCGGCGATGACGAAACTCTGGCCGTCGCGAAGTTCGAATTCGGTTTCCGCTTTGCGGGTGCTCAAGGCGGGAACGGTAAAGCCGGAGATGGTGAGAGCGTCGGCGAAATCGAGAGTGCTGACCTCGGGGGCGACGGTAAGGTGAATGTTGCCGTTGGGCATGATCACCGGAGTGAAATCGAGCTTGACGCCAAACTCCTTGAAAGAAATAGTGACGGCGGTAAATCCGGCGCCAGGCTGGACGATGGGAAAAGGAAACTGGCCCCCGGCGAGGAAGCTGGCTTTCTTGCCGTTGACGGCGATGAGGTTGGGTTCCGAGAGAATCTGCAGCAGGTTCCTGGTTTGCAGCGCTTCGATGACGGCCCCCAAGTGAATGTTGGGCTGGAACAAAAACATATTGAGGACACTGCTGATGCTCTGGGTGGCGTCAAACGGCGGACTTTGTCCTTGAGTTTGGGAGATGGACTGGCCGGAAAATCCGCCGTATTGGCCGGTGGTGGTGGTTCCGACCAGATTGGCGGCGCCGGTGGAAAAAATGTTAGCGCCGAGTTGGGTGAGAGCGGAGCGGTCGACTTCCGCGAACTTTACTTCCAGGAGAACTTCCTGAGCACCGACGGGGCCGAAGGTGAGGACGTTGATGACGTTCTTGGAATAGGCGGAAGCCAGCTCTCCGGCGCGTTTAGCAACATCTTCGGTGGTGACGTGGCCGGAGAGGACGATGGCGGCGCGGGATGGCGAGACGGAAATTTGTTCCTCGGGGAAGACGCGATGCTCCTCTTCGGCGCAGGCGCTGACGTCGACATCGACGCGGAGATCGAAGCTGCGCGAACGTTCAAGTTCGTCCCAGATGAGCAGGGAAACCTCGCCGGGGGCGCGGCCGTGGACGAGGATCTGCGTGGGAGTGATGACGGTGGCGTAGGCGACAGTGGGGTCGGTGACCGAGATGCGCTTAAGGCGTTCGGTGGTATTGATGAGCAGAGATTTGTCGACCATGACGCGCAGCGGTGCGGCGCCCTGGGGCTGGGCGGACTGCGGCGGGAGAGTGGTCTGGGTGGCGGGGGCGATCTGATCTTGGGGCGCGGGGGTGGGAGTTGGAGTCGCAGGGTCCTGGAGGGAGGTGCGGGCGAAAGAGGGAGCGGTGGCCAGCAGCGAGAGGGCGACGGCGGTCAAAAATGTCGTGCGAAACTTCATCGTGTGATTCCTCTCCACATGAGGAAACCTGTGATGCAGTACTGAAATGCACAGGCGAAAACCGGTCTAGAACTATTTAGGATCTTCACTTCCTTGTTCCGGGAAGTTGACGACTTCTTTCTTCTTATCACCCTGATAAACCTCAACGCCGAGAATCGAGGGGGCCGGCGGCGGTGGTTGAGACTTTTGCGGCTTGACGGTATGGGGACGAGGTGGTGGCGCGGCCGCGATGGGAGTGCCACCCTTGTAGAGTCCCCTGGCGTTAGCCGGGTCCACGGGGTCTTGATGGGTATCGAGCGGATTGCGCAGGGCGAGTTGAATCTTGCCTTCCGACTGAGCCAGTGTCACGCGTTCGGCGTCCTCGGGAGAAGCCAGCAGGGTGATGACGGGAGCGTTCTGGGCGTCGCCGGCGGCGTTGCGCTCGAGGCGCTGGCCGGCGGCAATGACGGCGACGTTCTGCAACACGGTAGTGGTCTGGGACTCTGAGGTGCCGTTGGGGGTGCCGGTGAGAAGTATGTCGACGCGGGTACCGGGGCCGACGAAGCCGGCGACGGAGACAACTTCATTGACGCGGACAGAGACGGCGCGCATTCCGGGCGGGATGAGAGAGGGCAAACCGGAGCCTGCGTTTTCCGGTGCGAGCTTGCTGGGCAGGATGAATTCGCCTTTGGCGATGGGAAGGATGACGCCGCGGCCCATCACTTTGGAGCGGGCGCTGTAGGTTCCCGCGGGCAAGGCGGAGGCAGGATACTTGACGGTGCGGACGTCATGCTCTTCGATTCTGGCTCCGACTTGAATGTCGTCGGCGGCCACGATGACATCGTTACCGGGCTCGTTGCTGGACGAGCCTCTGCCTTGCAGGTTTTTATAAACGAACAGGCTGACGAAAGTGCCCAAAGCCAAAGCCATGGCCCCAATCATCAACAAACGCGTACGGTTCATAACACTCCATTAAGACCAGCAAGGCCAATGAACGCGTAATAAGCTACGCGCCGTGAAGCTGCGCGACATGAAGCTGCGCGCGGTGCATTCGCGGGAATCGTCCTGCTGCGCTGCCGTAGAATCTTACTGGATCGAACTGGCAACGTTCGAGAAAACATTGTTGGCGTTCGAGCCGATCAGCCGGATGGTGCCGACGACGATGACCAGAATGACGGCGAGCATCACGGCGTACTCCGCAATGTCCTGGCCTTGGTCATCGCGCCAGAGCTTGTACAGATGGTGCATAGTCTTGCCTCCTAGATGGAACAGTCTGAATTCTTGTACCGGGTATTGCAAGCGGACAAAGAGCTTCGGCCTCCGGAGAACCGTACCGGGTGCTTGCATTGTTCTACGGAGGATTGTGAAGAATATAAACCATAATACCCTGCAAAGTACCCAGCGTCGGTAATTAATTGCATGCCGAGGGTAACCTGGAACGGCTTGATGGTTTGGGGGATGGCGTTGCATCGGGTGGAAGGCGAGAGATCAGAAAAAGATCAAAAGCGGTCGAGCTTCGCTCGACGGACAGCCGAGGGCGGCTGTCTCCACATTAGGGCGGCCGTCCGCACATGAGTACTGGGCTTGGTCACATTCATGGGCGCCTCGTCAGGATGATGGCTTGGGAGTCGTGGTAGGCGATGGCCCAGCCGGGTGCGCTTTGGAGGCCTATGGCGAGGGCGGAGTCGGGCGGCACGACGACGGTCTGGATATGCCAGTGCTCAAGGATTTGCTGCCAGGAGTCTTTGAATTGATAGGCATCGGCGAAATCGTGGAGCAGGGGTTGGCCATAGAGGTCGGCGCGGCCGTCGATGAAGACGGGAGTGGAGGGGTAGAGCTTCCAGATCAGGTAGCCGCCCCAGTCGTAGTGGTTGAAGATGGCGCCAGCGGGAGGATGGTGCTGGAGAAACGCGACGGCTCCGGTGGGGAAAAGGCTGGCCTCGGCTTCGGGCTGGCGATGAATGACGTGGGCGATGCGGACGGCGGCGAAGACGGCCATGGGGAGGAGGATTACGGCGTTGAGCGCGGTGCGGGAGGGTGAATGGCGCGAAGTGCGAGGGCTGCGCGGCCAGTTTCCGAGGCGCTTCGCGATGAGCGGTACCGCGATCAAGACGAAGAGGGGGATCATGCGGATGGAAGCGAGACTGGCGTATAGGCCGACGAGCAGCAGAATCAAGTCACGAGGACGGGGTGGGTTACGGGTTGTGCTGAAAGCTACGAATGTGGCCAGAATTATTACGAGGTAAGGCCAGTACTGTGGGTGATGGAAGTTGGGGGAAGCCCACTCCGCGATGTAGTTCTGCATGGCGGCGGAGCGCAGGGTTTCGATGGGGTAGGAGAACATGCGCAGGCCGTTGGGATTCAGAGGGACGAGCAGGAGATCGAGAAGGAGGACGACGGCGGCGGTGGGGGTGTGAGAGTTGTGCGTGGGGGCTGCGCTCAGGCGTTTTTCGATTAAGTCTCCTACGAGGAATAAGGCTGAGAGGGCCAAACCGAGGGCGAATCCGGCGTGAAGATTGACCCAGAGAAGGGTGAGGGGAAGAGTCCACCAGAGAAGGTTGGGGTTGCGTTCGGAGCGTTCGAGGATCAGCAGCCAAAGGCTGGTGAGCAGGAGCGAAAGAACTTGAGGGCGCACGCCCCAGATGGGCGCAGTGGCCCAGGCGGCACAGAGCGTGGCGACTCCGGCGACATAGGGAGCGGGACCGCAGCGCAGGTAGAGCAAGAAAAATGCGGCAGCGAGGATGGCGGCGAAGATCAGGATGAGGCCGCCGAAGCCGGCGACGCGCTGGAGTTCGTAAATTCCAAGTTCGGTGAGCCACTCGTGCGCGACCCAGGGTTGGCCGGCGCGGGTGTAGGAAAAGGGATCGG
>PKVZ01000124.1 GCA_003131635.1 Acidobacteriaceae bacterium | reverse complement strand
ACCCACTCCTCCGTGTCGACCACCGGCGCGGTATTCGGCATCGTGCACACTGAGGTGAATCCTCCCGCCGCGGCAGCAGCGGTTCCGGTCGCGATCGTTTCTTTATAGCCTTGTCCGGGCTCACGCAAGTGAACGTGCAGGTCGATGAATCCCGGCGCAACGATCAGGCCGCGCGCGTCAAACTTCTCCTCGGCACTGCCACGTACCTTATTTGGCAGCGCAATCTCGGCAACACGTCCGTCGCGCAGAAGAATGTCCATAAGCGCATTGATCTTCGCCGCGGGATCGATGACGTGCCCGCCTTTAATCAGCAAGGTTGCGCTTTCTCGTTTTTGGTTCTTAGCACTCAGCATTCAGCACTCAGCTCTGTACGGTTTTCTCTCTGAGGCAACAATCCGCACCAATCCGTGGAAATCCGTGGCTCACTTCGCCTTGCCTAACGCCCGCGCCAGGATCGCCATGCGCGTGGGGACACCATTATGTACCTCGTCAATAATCCTCGATTGCGGGCCGTCGGCCACCTCCGCCGTCAACTCAAGCCCGCGAATAATCGGCCCCGGATGCATCACGATCGCATCGCGTTTGGCCAGCTTCACCCGTGCCGCCGTCATCTGGTATCGCGCAATATAGTCCTGCAGCCGAATCTTTTGGCCGGCAAGCCGCTCTTTCTGCAAACGCAATAGCATAATCACATCTGCGCCACGCAACGCCTCTTCAATATGCCGGGTTACGCGCAGCCCGGGCGCGAGCGTGGCGGCCACCTCCGGAACGAACTCCGGCGGCCCGCACAGCGTGATCTTCGCCCCGAACCGGCTTAACAGATGGCAATTCGAGCGCGTCACTCGGCTGTGGTAGATATCGCCGATAATCGCGATCTGCAAACCCTTGAACGATTTCTTGTGCTTCAAAATCGTGTAGGCATCGAGCAACGCCTGCGATGGATGCTCATGCATGCCGTCGCCCGCATTGATCACGGGGATATCGAGGTGCCTTGCCATCAGGTGCGGCGCGCCCGCGGCCGGATGGCGAATCACAATCGCATCCGCACCCACTGCGCGCAGGGTGTAGCCAGTGTCGAGCAGGGACTCGCCTTTCTCGATGCTCGATCCCGAGGACTGCACCAGCGTGGTGATGGCGCCCAGCGACTTGGCAGCGATTTCAAACGAAGATCGTGTACGCGTCGAAGCTTCGTAAAACAGCAGCACGACTCTCTTATTGCGCAACAGCGGGCGCGCCTTGAGCGGATTCATCCGGCGCGCCAGCTTCAGCAGGCTGAGGAGTTCCTCATCCTCGAGGTGCTCGATGCTGAGCAGCGATCCGCGTGCCGGTTTGTTCATGGCGTAAGAGGGCAAACGGTGCATCATACGCGGCCAACGCCGCCCCCGGCAAGACCGGTTTTGCCCCGCGCTTTGCGGCGCGTTACAACCGCTTACGGCGTCCCAGGAAGGTCCCGGTCAACGCTCCGGCAATGCTGCCCGCGGCAATCGAAACCAGAAACAACACCGCCAGCCCGAACACCAGCATGACGGCGATTCCTTCTGGCGTTTTTAGCGTCTCGAAAGCAGCCTGCACTTGCGGGTCGCCGGAGCGCGAAGCGGCCTGCTGAAACGCTTCCAGCATTTTCTGGCGAATTTGCCCTCCGGTGTGAAACAGCGCCATCGCCAGCGTCTCGAAGATAGCCGAAATTCCGAAAAATAGAACGCCGCATACCGCTCCCAGTTTTGCTCCCGATCGCGCATTGACGCCCCATCCAGGGTTCTGCCGGTGATAAAAATTGACGGCTAGAAATCCGGCTCCCAAAACGGCCAAAAGCGGAACCATCAGCCCAAGAGCCATGATCAGCGCCGCAATCAAAGCTGCAATCGCGCACGCTCGAATCGCCGCCGGCCACACGATCCCAGTCGAAAATGCGGAAACACTCAAACTGCCGGGAATGATCGCGGATTCATCGGAGAAAATTGGAAGCTCGGGGGACGAGACATTTCCCGGGACCACCGCCACGGGCTCTGGCATAGCCACGCGAATCTGCGGCGCTCCGCACTCCGCGCAGAATGGCTTACCATCTTCGACGCTATGCCCACACTTGTAGCAAGGATGGTCCATCGGAGCTTCGAGCAGGACTAGCTTTGAAGGTATCGCACGACCACTGGCAGGCGCAAGGAAACGCCCTTTCTCGGATCCATCATCCAAAGGGACGAGTCAGGTTACCCCGTTCTCTTCGTGTACCTTCGTGCGCTTGGTGGTTGATGAATTATTTCTGTCACCAACCCGAATGTTTTCTGCCTCAGATGTCGCCTTGCTTGCCGCGAGTGTGTACGTAGACCAGCGCGAAACTCGATCCGCCGCCAGTCTTTGGTTCAACGGTGACCACATGCTGGTTAACGTCCGTACCAACTTTCAGCTCGGTGACCGGACCGGTATTTTCCTCTTCACATTTAACTCCTTTGGGATGTTCGTCCTTAGAATCCTCGTCTTCGTCAAAGTCCGCGTGGGTGCCGCCGTGTTCGCGAGTGTGACACTCAATCACCTTGCCGTACTTCTTGAGTTTGTCGCGGTAAAAATCGATGACCTTGCCGGGCGCGTCATCGGAATCGTATTTCACAACCACCAATTTCACACCGAATGCGTCGGTAAAGAGACTGAGATTCGCCGAACCTCCGTTCTCATCGTCGTGCCGCAGGCGCGCGCCGGGATAAAGCGGCAGTCCGGCCTTTCGAGCGTCCGCATCATTGCCCACGTGCAAATCACCGGCGGAGCTTTGGATATCCACATGCTTATCCTGATTGCTGCCTTGATTCTGTCCTTGCGCAGCTGGGCTGAGACACGCCACAGCCATGCCAATGCCTATCGCAAGAATTCCCCGGGTCACGATTGATCGAAACATAAATTCCTTCCCTGAAATCTCTCCGAAACTTGGCAAGTTGGATGTTAAGGTCCTAGGTCTTAGGTCTTAGGTCTCAGGGTTCCTAACACCCAAGACCTGACACCCAAGACCTGGTTCTAAATATCCGCATCCTTCCCATGCGTGCGAACGTAAACCAGTGAGAAGCTCGATCCCTTGCCTTCCGGTTCCACGGCGACAATGTGCTGATCGCTTTGTCGGCCCACCTTGAGTTCGATTTCGTTTCCGCCGGTGCCTTCGCAGGTCAACTCATCCGAACCTTTCTTCCCCGCGTTTACGTTCCAACTCCCTCTCGACGTATGGCATTCGAGGACGTTCCCATATTTCCTCAATTGCTCTCGGTAGAACGACAGAACCTTGGTGGGCGCATCGTCGGATTCATATTCCAAGGCCACAACTTTCAGCCCGTAGCCAAACCCCGAGATGTTCACATTCGCGCTCTTGTCGCCGCCATCGGAATCCTTTTCCTTCAAGCGTGAGCCCGGATACACCACCAACCCAACGTCGGCCACATCCGCCTGCTTGCTGACATGAATCCCGCCGGCAAAGGTATTGATATCCACCTGCTTGTCTTGCCCGTTGGCCTCTTTCTTAACATTCACACTGCACCCACTGACGAATACGACTGCTCCCAGGGCGACTCCAGCCAAAAGAAGTGTAGACAATTTATTCTTGCCCATGTTCAGAACCTCCATGAGCAACTTGGACGGCCCGCTCGATGCCTGCGCCCCGCTCGGCGACGTTAGGGATGCTGACGGGAAGATGCCCGCGGATCGCGATCTCGCCGAATAAAGCCTTGACCGCCGCTACCTCTGAAACCGTCGCGTTGGAAAACGTACACATGTAATTCTCCATCTTCGGGAAATTCGCGGCCAGATAGGGATTCCCCATGGCGATAACCGCAGTCCTGCTCGCCGCGCGATCCAGCAACTGCTGCAGCAGCGCTCCAGTCGCATCCGCCATGGCAACGCTGTTTCCGACCTTACCCGCCATCGGGACCACATACACAGCAGCTACCACCGTCTGCGCTGCGTCCACTGCCCTCAATACTTCGTCCCTCATCCCTGCCGCAAAGCGCGGGTCCACGTAGATCACGCGTGCGTCAGGAACCCGCGCCCGAAATTCCCGTGAGAACGCATGCCCGGATTCGGTTCGCACATCTTCGGAGAACAACACAGCCATCATCTGATTGTGTGTCTCCTCTTGGGTTGTATACGGAAGTGCAGCCTGCCCGGTTCCACGATTCTTAACAGAAGACTTGAGCGGCAGAACCTTGCCATTATCCCGAACCAGCGTAACCGCCTCGTCGGCCACATGTTGCCCAAAAGCCAGGTTCTCCAGCTTGCCCACCGCCTTGTCTATAGCGCCCACATCCACCAATCGCGCTTCCTGCAGGCCCAACGAGGCCTTGGCCTTCAGGATCTTCAGCACGGAGCGATCCAGCCGCTCCCGCGAAATCTCGCCCGCCTGTACCGCCTGCAGCATCGCGTTATAAGACGCCGGAAAATCGGCCGGAATCAGCAACAAATCGTTCCCGGCCTTGAACGCCTCCACCGCCGCCCGGCCAATATTGTCGGCAAAAAGGTGCGTTAGCCCGGCCATGTCCAGCGCGTCGGTCACGATGATTCCCTTGAAGCCAAGTTGTTTTTCGAGCAGGTCCGAGACGATCGCCGGAGAAATCGTCGCTACATGATTCGGATCGGAATCGAGCGCCGGAACCGTGACATGCGCCACCATCACCGAATCGACACCCGCCGCAATAGCGCGGCGAAAGGGCGGCAATTCGATGGAATCCAAATGAGCCCGATCTCCGTTCACGCTGGCTACGCCGAGATGCGAATCGGTAGCCGTATCGCCATGCCCAGGAAAATGTTTGACCGTAGTAAGCATTCCGCCTTCATGCGCGCCCTTGATATATGCCGTAACCAGATCGCCCACCTGCTTGGGATCTTCGCCGAACGAACGCGTGTTAATGATGGGATTGACTGGATTCGAATTCACATCCGCGTCGGGAAAGAAGTTCCAATGAATGCCGATGGCGCGCGACTCTTCGGCGGTGATGCGGCCGAAAGCCTCGGCGTCTTCCACTTTGCCATCTCCACCGAAAGCCATGGCATGCGGAAATACAGTGGTTCCCATCAACCGCATCGCCACGCCACGTTCAAAATCGGCGGCGAAAAGTAACGGGAGTTTCGAATCTCTTTGCAGCCGGTTCAGCAGCTCTGCCGCTTCATAAGGCTCGCTGCGCATCAGATACGGACCATCCACGTGCACCGTCATCGCGAACGAGCCAACATGATACTTCTGCATAGCCTCGCGCAGCTGCAGATATTCCGGATTCTCCACGTTGAGAAAGCTGGCGCGGCACCAGATCATGAACACCTGTCCGACTTTCTCCTCCAGAGTCAACTTATGCAAAGTCTTCTCCGCCCACTTTTCTCCACCGCGAGTGGGATGGATGGGACCCGGACGCTGGTATTTATCTTTGGCAAACACAGCGGTGGCGATCAAGAGAATGGAAAGCAGAAAGCGAAGTGTTCGTTGCATACTGAAAACGATAGCAGAAGGGCGGAAATAGCGTTCTGCTGATTTATCCGTGTTCATCCGCGAAATCCGTGGCGAATGCGTTTTCCGTCCTGGCCATGGCCTCCCGCTGAATCCGCACCTCATCCCCAAATCCGCGCAACCAGTGAACCTCCGGCTCGCGCCGAAACCACGTCATCTGGCGCTTAGCATAGTTGCGGTGCGCCTGCTGCGCGGCCTGCAGCGCCTGCTCGCGCGTTAGTTCTCCGCGGAGGAACTGCATCGCTTGTTTGTATCCGAGCGAAGAGAGCGCACTTGCTTCACCGCCGTACTTCTCCTGCAAACGCTGCGTTTCTTCAACTAGCCCAGCTTCGAACATTTGTTCAGCGCGTCGGTTGATTCGCTCATACAGCGCCTGACGATCCGGATCGAGCCCGAGCCGCAGAATGCGGAAGCCACGCAAAGGCTCGCGCCCGTCCTGCCTCCAGAGTTCCGTCATCTTTTGCCGCGAAGCCAGGCAAACTTCTATCGCCCGGATCACCTTCGGGATGTCGTTGGCATGAATTTTCTCCGCCGCAGCACGATCGAGACGGCGCAGCATGCGGTGAAGATAGTTCGCCCCACGGCTGCCGGCTCGTCCCCGCAATCGTTCGCGCAACTCCTCCGAGCGCTGCGGCCCGGGAAAGAGTCCTTCAAGCAGCGCCCGCAGATAAAGTCCAGTTCCGCCCACGACGATTGGCAAATGCCCGCGTGCCTTGATTTCTTCGAGCACTTGCCGCGCCTGCCGCGCATATTCGCCGGCTGTAACCTGCTCTGTCGGTGCAACGCAATCCAGCAGATGATGCGGCGCACGCGCCCGTTCGGAGGCCGTGGGCTTGGCCGTCCCAATATCAAACTCGCGGTACATGGCGACGGAATCGCAGTTCACGATCTCGCCATGAATGCCGAAGCGTTCCGCCAGTGCCAGAGTAAGCGCGGTCTTTCCGCTGGCCGTCGGGCCGAGCACAACCACGAGCAGCGGTTCCGGCTGCGCCCCACCCACCGTCAGCGCAAGCTCCAGTGAATGGCATGCCAATAGCGAATCACAGTAAGCACCAGCAGCACAAACGCAATCACCAGCAAACCGGAAGTTTCCGCGGCATAGATCGCGCGCCGCTGGTGTTTGTGGCCGGAATCGTTGTGGCGTTCGGTATGAACCACGCCTGTATTGTACGCCGCGCAGAAACCGCGCGCGATGGTGCTACACTACGCGCGTCGTCGCTCATGGTTGGGCGTTCAGCCCCAGCGAGTTGTGCAAGAACGGGGCAAAGCTGCGGCTGCAGATTAGGAATGGCAACCAACTCGGATGAATGCGTGGAGCAAGTTTCCATGGAACCAAACTCACTTCTCACACGTACTCACGTCTAACAGCCCAGGCGGCAGTGTGCCCGCCCGGCGGAGGATTCCTATGAAACACATGAGTCCCAAACGCTCCTTCTTCACAATTCTGATTCTCACCGGCTTTATCTCCGCGCTCGCCGCGCTGCCCGCCCACGCCGACGAATGGTCGAAAACCTATACCCTCACCGGCAAGCCCGATCTCCGCGTCGACACTTCCGACGCCAACATCCGCGTCTCCACCTGGGATCAGAACGCGATCGAAGCCAGAGTCACCACCAGGGAGGTTGGGCCGGGCACAAGCTACAAGATTGGGAAAGGCGTTCTCGTGGAAGAGCATCAAAATGGCAATTCGGTGGAACTCGACGTGCGCTTTCCGCGTGGCACCTTCGTCTTCATGGGATACCGCAGCGTCGATATCGACATCCAAATGCCGCGTGAAGGCCGCGTGGACCTGCACACCAGCGACGGCAAGATCGATCTCGCCAACTTTAAGGGCGAAATGCAGCTCCGCAGCGGAGATGGCTCCCAGGAAATCGACAACGTCGATGGCAAACTGCGAGCCACCACCGGCGATGGCCACATTCGCGCCAACGGCCGCTTTGACGAACTCGAACTCAAGACCGGCGATGGCCGCGTTGAAGCGCGGGCCACAACCGGCTCGGCCTTGTCTACAAGCTGGCGGCTCGAAAGCGGCGATGGCACCGTCACCCTCGAAGTGCCGGAAAACCTGGCGGCCGATCTCGATCTCCACACCGGCGATGGACACATCGATCTGGATATGCCAGTCACCACCTCGGGCAAGATTCGCCAGAACGAAGTTCGCGGCAAGATGAACGGTGGCGGGAACCTGCTGGTAATTCATACCGGAGATGGATCGATCCACCT
>PKVZ01000194.1 GCA_003131635.1 Acidobacteriaceae bacterium | reverse complement strand
CGCTGCGCATAGGCCTCCAGCAAAGCCGGCACGCGCTCCGGATCGCTCGACCGTAGAATCAACCCCGCATGGTGATGTTTCTTAATCCGGAGAAACACTTCCGGATCGTTGTACGCCGAAGTATCCGGCTCTTCCTGCCGTGCCAGCGAAAGAATCACTCCCGCATATTCTTCGCGCACCGGCGGAAGCTGATACGAGCCGTCGCCGCTGGCGATTTCGATGCGCGCCCACTCCCGCCACAGATTAATTCCCGTAGCCGCCTCGACCATCTCGTTGATGTAAGCGCCGCCCACGCGCGCCGCACATTCCAGAAAATAGAACTGCCCATCGGCGTGCGCCTGGATGAATTCCGCATGCGCCACGCCACGCAACAATCCCAGGGCCGCAATCAGATCGCGGTTCATCCCCCGCAAGGCGGCATCGGCATCGCTTCCGCGGCGTACTGTGAACGTGGTGAAAACTCCTCCGCCCTGCGCCACATTCATGGGCGGCTTGCCATACTTGCTCACGTTGGCGAAGACCACTTCGTTCTCGGAGACAACCGAGTCCACGTGGTACACATCTCCCGGAACGAATTTCTCAAGCAAATAAGAAGACTGCCTGTCTCCCAATTGTTCGAGCATCGGCCATATTTCTGCGGCGTTATGAATTTTCTTGATCCCGATCGCCGACGCTTCCTGCCGCGGTTTCAGAACCCACGGTCCGGGAACATTTTCCAGGTAGTAACGAATATCGCCGTGATTGAAGACCGGTACGAAATCCGGCACCCGCAGTTCGCGATCAAGTGCGCGCATTCGCATCGCCAGCTTATCGCGGAAATAGCGCATGGTAGTAAGGCCCATGCCGGGCACGCGGAGATGTTCACGCAGGGTCGATGCCGTCTCCATGTCAAACTCATCGAGCGCCACGATGCGGTCAATTTTCTGCGTCCGCGCCAAGTGCGTCACCGCCTGCACGATATCGGCGAGCGGCAGTTCAGCGGGAAGATAGAACGTGTCCTCAAGGCTCTCGCGTGGCCAGTCGGCATCGCGCAGCTTTTCCGCCGTCAGCAGAATCACGCGGCATCCCTGCCGCTTGCACTCGCGCAAGAACTCCTGCCCCTTTTCATAGGTCGTGATACAGAGAAAGGTCAGCGGGTGCGATTCCGGCATGAGCCTCCTTTTTTCCTAACAGGCTTGCGAGAATATCACGAGGAATTGGTCTCGGCACCTATTTGGCATTGCTGCCGGATAATCCCTTCTCCCGTACAGCCTCGTCCTCCTTGACGGCAGCCCGCCCAATGAATCATGATGCGCGGTGCCGTTTTACTTGCTGCCCGCACCCGTGGAGGCTCTTTATGGCTACGCAAACTCGTTCGGAAGGGAAGGCCCGTAGTTTTGGCGAAAACATTGAAAGTGATCTCGCTTCGCGCTTTCTACGCGTGGTGGAGGTTGCGGCCATCGCTTCGGCGCGCACCATGGGTCAGGGTGAACGCAAGCTTTCCGACCAGGTCGCCACTGAGGCCATGCGGCACACTATGGATTCCATCCCCATGCGCGGGACCATTGTCATTGGCGAGGGCGAGCGCGACGAAGCGCCCATGCTCTACATCGGCGAAAAAGTGGGCGCGGAATTTCCCGACGGACGCGAAGTGCCTGAGGTCGACATTGCCGTCGATCCGCTCGAAGGCACGAATCTCTGC
Organism: Acidobacteriaceae bacterium; assembly: GCA_003131635.1. GTDB lineage: Bacteria > Acidobacteriota > Terriglobia > Terriglobales > Acidobacteriaceae > Sulfotelmatobacter. Next base: position 13,237 of record PKVZ01000194.1, on the reverse strand, counting down.
GCTACTGGCGCCCCCGGTTCAATCACCGTGCTTGCCGCGTCCGAACGCGGAGGCCTGCTCAACGCTCCCGACTGCTACATGGAGAAGATTGTGGTCGGACCTTCCTGCAAGAACGCTGTCGAACTCGATGCACCCGTCGTCGACAATCTGAAGAACATCGCAAAACGATTGGACCGTGACGTCGAAGACCTGGTTGTGATTGTGCTCGATCGTCCGCGCCATGAAAAGTTGATTGCCGATATTCGCGCCGCCGGCGCCCGCATCCGGCTGATCGGTGACGGTGACCTCTCGGCGGGCATTGCTGCTGCTGTAATCGGTACCGGTGTTCATGCGGTCATGGGTTCGGGCGGTGCGCCGGAAGGCGTGATCACCGCCGCGGCCATTCGCTGCCTTAACGGATACATGCTCGGCCGCCTGGTCGTAAAGTCGGACCAGGACGAACGCCTCGCCCGCATGGGCATCAAAGACAAGAACCGCATCTACGAAGCCGAAGATCTTGCCCCCGGCAAACAACTGATCTTCGCCGCCACTGGAGTTACAGATGGCGCGCTAATGAAAGGTGTCCGCTTTTTCGGCGAAGGCACGCGGACTTCGTCGGTAATCCTCACCCATCAGACCGGTAAGGTACGCTTCATCGAGAGCATCCACCTGGAGAAAGGGCCGGATGTGAAGGTGCGGTTCGCGTAGGGCGAAGGGCCAAGTGATACGTGGAGGGTCGATGGAAAGATGTTGCGCTGCGCTTGCATTTTTATCTCTTGCGCTGGGAGGAACTGCTCATGCGCAGAACTACTCCGCTGATATCGTCGATCTGGCTAAGCCTGGCACCCCCACACTTGCCAAGATCTACGTAACGAAGGACAAGAGGCGAATCGAGTTTCTGCCTGCGAGCGGCGACCGAGCCCTCGTAAGCCACTTGGCGACTGTACCACCGGACAATAAATCTCTCGATGTGCACATTAGCGGTGTCGGGAAGACTATCATCCTCGATCTCGCAAACAAGACGTCGGTTATTCTTGAGCCAGAGCAGAAGGCATATATCGAAAGGAATTGGGGTGATCCTGCGCCGAGCGATTTATATAGGGCGTATGTGTTTCTGCATCCGTCGGCAATTCCCGAAGACGCTTGCGCGGAGTGGGTGCCCACAGTCAAGGGAACCCTCTGCAAGAAGGCAGGTTACGAGTTGGTTGACGGTCGCCGCGCAATCAAATTCGAACTGTCGGCCGGTCGGGATACTCTCAGCATGTGGGTAGATATCGGTTTGCACACCTTGGTGAAGCGTAAAACCAACTGGGCAGACACGGAACTTTGGTCAATCTAGAATATCTACCTAGGTCATACATTATGAAGACAATTGGTCTTTTCGAGGCCAAACAGAAGCTTTCCGAGCTCGTCGAACGCGCCAGTACAGGCGAGCAGATCGGGATCACGCGGCGCGGCAAACTCGCCGCCATGATCGTCCCCGTCCGTCCCCAAAAGAATTTAGACGAAGTTTGGGCGGATATCGAAGACATTCGAAAACGCGTCGATCGTTCTAAGTTCTCCACAATCAAAGAATTGATTGAAGAAGGTCGGCGATGAGCCGTTTTGTGCTTGATACGTCGGTCAGTCTGGCTTGGTTTCTCGATCGGCCCGTGTCACGCCGAGCCGTTCAAGTCTGGCATAGTCTCCAGCAGGGATCTCGCGCCGTTGTTCCCCCGCTCTGGCTTATCGAGATGGCGAACGGCTTTGCCACTGCGGAGCGCAGAGGCGCCCTCACGAGGTCTGACATCGATCGGTGTCTGACAGGTATCGACGTATTGCTGGCCTCTTCGGTTGATTACAGTACAACTGCGATTTCGCTTCGGCAAGCGTTCGCCGCCGCCGCTAGCGGATTCCGCCTAACGGCTTACGATGCGGTATACCTTGAGACAGCGCGGACCGAGCATTTGCCACTCGCAACGTTGGATCGGGCCCTAGCCGATGCTGCGCGAAGGGCCGGGGTTCGTCTTTTCGTTTGATACATCTGCTTCAACTCTCTACTTCAGATATTCCGAACCTTTTTTCAGATCCTCGGGAATGTCGGGGAACGGCGGAAATTCCTGGGAGTATCCCTTGAGCAGGCTCACTGTTTCCTCGGCCCGCAGTGCGCCATCATGAATCGCGATCTTGTGCGGATGGCCTTTCGAGTAGCCCTCCCACAGTGAAACGCCGGAGTAGGCGCCATCTTTGCGCAGGATGTAGTACGTCATGTCGGCAAACCGGATCTTGTTCATGTCGCCGTTGTAGTTGCGGACGATGCGCTTGAGCGCGTCCATACCGGCCTCCTGCGGGGACATGCCGTGGCGCATGTTTTCCACGATGGTATGCGCGCCCGCGACTTTGATATTTTCCTCGCCGCTGCCGGTTGCCCCCGCCGAGCCAACGTCCTGATCGGTGTAGCAGCCCGCGCCAATGATGGGCGAATCGCCGCAGCGTCCCGGAAGTTTGAAGGCGAGTCCGCTGGTGGTGGTGACTCCGGAAATCTCACCCTTGTCGTTCAGCGCGGAACAATGGATGGTTCCCGTAGGTGGAAACAGAACTTTGCGTACGGCGGCGAGCTGAAGTTCGGGCTCGATGCCAAGCTCGGCGGCGCGCGCTTGCAGGTTTTGGATTCGCTCCTGCCAAAGTTCGGACTGAGGTTTGTCCTTCGTTGGAGGAGGCTGCCAGTGCGGATCGGCGAGGCCTGGTCCCCACCAGTCGTCGGTGGAATGAAATTCTTTCCAGAGCAGCCAGATTTTGCGCGAGTGTTCGGTGAGCAGATTCTCGCGTGGAAAGCCCACGGCCACGGCAAAGCGTTCCGCGCCTTCCCCCACCAGCATGACGTGGCCGGTGTGCTCCATGACGGCCTTCGAGACCAGCGCCACATTCTTGATGTTGCGCACGCCGCCCACCGATCCCGCCCGCCGCGTCGGCCCGTGCATGCAGCAGGCGTCAAGTTCGACCACGCCTTCTTCGTTGGGAATTCCGCCGAGGCCAACCGAATCGTCGTTGGGATCGTCTTCCGGACCTTTGACCACTTTGATGGCGGCGTCGAGCGTGTCTCCTCCGGCCTTCAGGAAGGCGAACGCGTTCTCGAGGTAGGCGTAGCCGTTGTTGGCGCAGACGATGATGGGGCGCTTGTGCGAACTCGATTGCGCGTCGCGGTCTTGAGTGGCGTTCGGCTTGGCATCGTCACCCTGGGCGCGCGTTCCTACACCGGCAGCGACCGCTCCGAGAACGGAAGTCTTAACGAAGTCACGGCGCGAGAATGTCATTTTCCTCCGGCTAGTATGGAAGTCATAAAGGCTTTTTACCACAGAGTCACAGAGACACAGAGAAATCCTTTTTGGGCTTCCATTTTTTTTCTCGTTTTGGTTCTCTCTGTGTCTCTGTGGTGAAGGATTTTGGGTGGGCTGGTTTGGGAGAGATATGGATACCCCTATGTGGCCCGCGGTATTGGAATCACCACCTTAGAAGGAAAATGCGATTTAATCTATGTGGCACAATTACTTGCGGGTAAGATCTTGCGCGCAAAGGAGTTAGGTGCTGTCGGTCCCCGCTCAATGTAACCTCCGCTCTGACAATGATGGGCCGATTTAGTTTGGGGCGCAAGGTTAGACGTCACAATGGTTCTGTGGAAGAAAATGCGGGACCGCTCGTTGAGCGCCGCCCTCGAATAGCACGTAGAATTATGTTGTCCGTGATTTCGCTTCTCATGAAGACCAAGATCACACCCAAGCTGGAAGCCGAGCGGCGGAGCAAGCGCAGGACTTATCGACGCGTGCGCGCAAGCGAGCACTGGCACGGCTGCGCGAAGGAATGGATCTGCAGTGGACGCCTCCTCGCTCCCGTGGCGAGCTTCATCAACGATAAATGGGAAAATCCCCACTTCTCGCAAAGAACGCGAGAAGGGGACCCGGCGTTCGGCCCTGGGTTTTAGCCAGGATCACTTTGGGGTGCCCGTAATTTTCGGTATTATTAAAATAAGAGGAAAGTTAATGCCTTCTTTGCACGATACCAGATGCCCCACTTGTGGCGTTGAAAAGGAGCCCTGTCTATACGACAATGGCTACCCGCTGTACCATGAGTCTCGTCGGAAACTGGCATACCCTGTTGGGTACGATTCACCTTGCGGCGAGTGCAACGAACTGAAACGGATACTGGATGCGGCTGAGGACGCTAAGAGGTCTTGGGTTCCTGGCATAAGCGGAAAGCCAAAGTCAAAACGCCCCAAAGCCTACCGTGAAATGTTCGAGCGGAGCGAAGATCATGCGAAAAAAGCCAGAGAGGATTATGAGTTCCATCAGCAGTGGAGGCACCATGATGTCGGTACTCGTGTGGAACTCATCCCACGGACCGCAGAAGAAATCAGAATCAGCCTCTCGAAATTGAGGGTAAGAGACCCTTCGAAGGAAGGTGTCGTCACCGCCACGGGCTACCTGAACGGAAAGCAGACCGTGGTGGTGACATTTGACGATGGAACTTCCGGTGCGCCAAACTCCTACGCGGACGAGTTCAGGAAGCTATATTAGTACGCAATAGTCAGGAGAGTATCTCTGGCCCCACAACTATGGACGTTGATTCCGCAAAGGATATCCGGGAATGCAAGCAACAAAGTCGATCGTGCCAATGCGTTTCTAAGGGAACCTATGGCAAGTAAATAACGCGGGTCTCTGGGTAGCTTAAAAGTGCTGAAGGGGTAACCAACCTTTCATCTACCATCTCCATCTCTCCAAGATCAACATTATCTGTTTCTTCGAGTGCAGGCCACCACCTCAGAAGATTAAGTCTTAATTCCTCCTGCGTTAAGTAGTTTTTATCCAACATACTCCAGAACATGTCGTTGCTCTCATCCCTCAAAAGCAGCGCATGATCCGAACCCGATACCCAAAAGAGAGTAAACCCGCCGCCGCAAGCGTCCGAATCTGAACTGATGCCGCATTGGTAACCGATGGTGGGATTTTGCAGGCTTAGGAGCTCCTCTTTAGCGGTTCTCAGCCATTCGTCAGCCTCCGGGTTCGGCGCACAGCCCCACTGGAAGTCTCCTCTGTCGCCGGCGAGCTTGGAATAAGGCACTCCAATGGCGGTGTACCATATTTTGTTATCGTTCGAATAAAGGTGCGCACCACAGGGGCAGTTAGAGTGCACGTCGTTATGATGCTGGTTACTGCAGATTTCATATTCGTGCACCATGATATTGGGGTTCCCAGTGACGCACTCTTCAGACCTGATGGTTGTGCCGTCAGGCAGTTCTACTCGCCAAGGTTTAGATTTCCCCCACTCCTTTAGCAGTCGCTCTTGTTCGGGGGAGAGAGGGCTGCTGATCTCATGCCGTTGAGGTTCTGATGTTGACTTGACTCTAGCCTCTGCCCATAACTTAGCATCATATTGCTGTTTCTTGGCCGGATCGGACAAAACCTCATAAGCACCATCGGTCAACGGCGTCCTCTTGGTGAGCAGACGGTACGAGTCTTTGATATGATCCACGCCCACACCGCATGGAATACCAAGAATGTCGTATAACGTCCGATGTGCGCTGTAATTCATGGTAACCATTTGGGGCTGGCCCACCTTTGCGGCCCCCACTGAAGATGTTTCCCCAATCCTCCGCGGGAAATTGTAGCTCAGAAGACTTGCAGGGCGGGGGCGTTTTTTCTGTTGTGGTGGGGCTTTACGACGATGTGCACGTCCTGATCGAGGGCGACGAGGAAGCGCAGAAGGCGCTCCACGGAAAACTGGCGGAAATCGCCGCGCAGCATCTTGGAGACATCGGGCTGTCGGATGCCGAAAAGGGCGGCAGCCTCAACTTGTTTCAGGCGGTGTTTTTTCATGATCGTATCGATCTTGAAAACCAGTTGCGCCTTGACTAGATGTTCTTCGGCGTTGGGCAGGCCGAGATCCTTGAACACGTTGCCGCTTCCGATTTCATAACCCTTCTGGCTCATATCGTTCCCCTTGCAATCTGTTCGGCCTGTCGCAGCCGTTGCTGGATCAGCTCCACGTCGCGCCGCGGCGTCTCCCGCCCGGTCTTCGACTTCTTCTGGAAAGCGTGAAGGACATATATCGCCCCGGCAAAACGCAACGTATACACCGCGCGGAAGGTGTCACCGCGATAGTCCTTCGCGACTTCCAGCACCCCAGCCCCGCCGAATCCGGTCAGCGCCTTGGCGTCGCGATGCTTGCCGCCGAGTTGCGCGACGTACAAGGCGTAGCCCATGTGATCTCGCACAGGCGCCGGAAACTCGCGCAAGTCTTTACGGCTTGATCCGAGCCAGATTACCGGCTTGATAGACACTTCGCTGGCCATGGAGCACTACATATAGTGATATCACTATATCACATTAATACCGCCGACGTCCATCCGCGCTAGGGGAATGACAAAGAGTTGAGTAGGGTCTAAGCGCTGGGATCAGCCGCTGGCCAAGCCGCGATAGCGGCCGACCCAGCCGGGTTGACCTAGAGATGAATTCGTCCGGCCTTGGGTCAGCTTTCAAGTCCGATTAACCTCTGGCATTTTTCGCGGCCTGCTTCATCCCCGCTCGCAGCCCGCGCACCGTCGCTTGCCGGTAGCCGGCGCGGTTCATCGCATCCATCACTGCGGCGGCCGTCCCACCCGGCGTCGCTGCTTCGTGCAGCAACTCGTCGAGAGAAGATTTGCCTTCGCGCCATACCGCAATCCCATCCGCCAGCGCGTGAGCCGCAGCCACGCGCGCGCTCTTGCGGTCCAGTCCGATCTTCTCCGCCGCAGAAATGAGCGCCGCCAGCGCGTGATATCCGTGACTGCTGGAAAAGGTCACGGTGAACGCATCGAACCGCTTCTCAGGAATTTTCAGCACCGCGCCGACCATGCCAAACAAATCCCGCACCTCGGCTCGCGAGGCGGCAGGGAAGCCGCGGCTAAAAGCTACCGCAGTCAGCCCGAGCCCGCTACGGCACACCGGACTCGGCATAGCCCGCGCCCACCTCACCGCCGGGCCAAGGTGGGCGCGAAGCTTCGAGAGCGGAAGGCCGGCTGCCAAACTGACCACTGTTATCGGCCGCAGGATTTTCTCCGTTCCGATCTCCTTCAACAACCCACGCACCGACCCCGGCCGTACCGCGATAATCAATACACGAGCGGAATCCACGGCGCGATGCAGATCCTCTTCGATGTTTACTCCATACTGCCGCTTTAGCTCATTCAGTTTTCGAGCATGCCGATCATGCACCACAATCGGCTTCGCGTAGCCAGCCAGCCGCAATCCCGCGACCAGCGCGCCGGTGATGCGTCCGCCTCCGAGAAAGACCGTCGCCTTCACGCGAGTCCCGAGCAGGCCTGGTCAGCCGCCTCCAACAGCACCTGCACATCTTGCTCCGTATGCGCCGTCGAGATAATCCAGTGCAGGCCGTTCGAAGGCGTCATATAAATTCCACGCTCCAGCAGTGCATGCACGAATCGCGAATAAAGTTTCGTATCCACGTATTTGCAATAATCGCGGTAATCGTGAATCGCCGCGCGCTCGGTGAAGTAAATCTGGAACATCGGTCCGAAGCCTTGCACGATCGCCTTCACCTTGCGCCGACGAAATACTTCGCGCAGTCCGGCAATAGCCGCGTTGCCAACTGTATGAAGCTTCGCGTAAGTGCCTTCGGCGGAAAGCATATCCAGGTTGGCCGCAACAACTTTCATGGTCAGCCGATGTCCGTTAAAAGTTCCATAGTGCAGAACCATCTTGTCGCTCCACTGCATGCGATCAAGAATCGAACGTGGTCCGGCGACCGCGCCCACGGGAAATCCCGTGCCCAGCGCCTTTCCGAACGTGCCAATGTCCGGCTGGACGCCGAAATATTCCTGGCATCCCCCCGGCGCATAGCGAAAGCCGGTGACCACTTCGTCCAGAATCAGCAACGCGCCGCACTCCCGCGTAAGCTCGCGCAGACGCTGCAAATATCCCTCGCGCGGAAGAATGCAGCCCATGTTCGCCATGATGGGCTCGGTGATTACCGCGGCCAGTTCGCGTCCGTGCTCCGTAAGAATCCGTTCGAGCGCAGCCACATCGTTCCATGGGGCCAGTATCACGTCGTCAAAGATCGAAAGCGGAATGCCTTCGGAGTCCGGAATGCGCGCCGGATTCTCCACGGTACCCAACTGCTCCGGTGGATGACTGTTCGCGTTCAGCAAATACGGATCGTACCAGCCGTGATAGTGTCCCTCGAATTTCAAGAATTTTCGCCGTCCGGTGTGGGCGCGCGCCAGGCGCAGAGCAAGCATGGTCGCTTCGCTCCCGGTATTCGTGAAGCGCACCACCTCGGCCGACGGCACCATGCGGCGAAACCGCTCCGCAGTCTCGACCTCCGCGGATGTGGCAGCCGCGAAGTGCGATCCTTCCGCCATCGCTTCGCAAACCGTCTTCACAATCGTCGCGTTCGCATGCCCCTGGATGAGCGCGCCAAACGACATCATGAAATCGATATATTCATTGCCGTCAATATCCCAGACGCGCGATCCTTTGCCGCGTTCCAGCATGATGGGCCCGGATGTGTACACGGCGGCTCCCCGCGATGGCGAGTTTACGCCCTCAACCAGCGACAGCTGGGCGCGTTCAAACCATTCCTTCGACCGCGTCCGGCTTCGTGTCTGCATCACATGAGATTTCAATTCTTTCACCCTGACCCCGCCAACCCTCCGCCATCCACTACCAGCGCGGTTCCGGTCACAAAAGAAGACGCGTCACTAGCAAGATAGAGCGCGGCCTGCGCGATCTCCTCCGGCGTACCCACGCGCCCCAGCGGACGCTTCGCCGCGTCAGCCAGAAATCGCTCCTCGCTTTCGCCCAGCTGCCGAGCCTCACTCCGCAGCATCGCGGTATCGGTGTCACCCGGGCAGATACAGTTCACTCGAATCTTCTGCCCGCCATGATCAATCGCCAGGGCTTTCGTCAGCAACACCACCGCGCCCTTCGAAGCGCAATAAGCGGCTGCCCGTGCGCCTCCCGCCAATCCCCATCCCGAAGCCGTGTTGACAATCGAACCTCCGCCGGCCTTCGCCATGGTTGGAATCACTTCCCGGCACATAAGAAAAACGGATTTTACATTAACCGCCATCACCGCGTCCCAATCGGCCTCGCTGATCTCAACTATCGAAGCTCGCCGGATCATGCCCGCATTGTTAAACAGCACGTGAACACCGCCGAATGCTTTCACAGTGCGTTCGACCACCCTTCGGCAGTCTGCGGCGCAAGTCACATCAGCGCGCTCGAAAATCGCGCGACCGCCAAGCCTACTGATTTCGCGAGCGACTGCAGCGCCGCCTTCCTGATTAAGATCGACAACACTCACCGCCGCCCCTGCGCGAGCAAACAGCAGCGCCGCCGCGCGTCCGATCCCGCCAGCGCCGCCAGTAATGATCGCCGTCTTGCCTTCGAGTTGCTTGCCGCTCATGTCTGCCTTCAACTTCCCACGTACCTCGCATACAAACTCCTCGCCACGCCCGCATCGGTCGTTCCCTTGATAATCGCCCGCCCGTCAGGAAACAGCGTCATCTCATAAGGCTCGCGCCAGAACTTCAACACGAATTCGTTGTGCCGCACTACCCCGAGCGACTGCAGTCGCCGCTGCATCTCGGCAAAATCAATTGGCCTCGCCCGCTCATGAATTTGTACTGAGTTTCTTCCGCACAAGGTGATATGCGGACGCGCCTCACCCGCCAAATGCACAAAATCTCTCTCGCCGCACGCCCTGCAGCCCGCTCGCGGTTTTCCCGCCGCAATCTCGGCCTGCTCATTGTTCCAAACATCGAACGACCATAACGTTTGCCGCAACCGTCCCAGCGCGTCACCGCCCACCAGCAGCTTCATCGCTTCTGTCGCCGCGACTGACGCAACCATATTCACCGCCGTATTCAATATGCCGGAGGTTTCACACGTTTCCACCATCCCCCGCGGAGTATCCGGAAAGATGCATGCCAAGCACGCCGTTTTCCCCGGCAATACATTCAACGTCGCCCCGTAGCTCCCCACCGCCGCGGCATAAACCCATGGCAGGGAAGCCTTCACCGCATAATCGTTCACTAAATATCGAGTCTCGAAATTATCCGTTCCGTCGAGGATTACGTCAATTTCTTCAAGTAACGCTTCAATGTTGTGAGGAACCACATCCTCCACCCGAGCCTCCACCTGAATCTCCGAATTGAACGACGCAATCTTTCGCGCCGCAGCAATCGCCTTAGGCAAAGATTCCGCCGCATCGGTCTCGTCAAACAGCGACTGCCGCTGCAGGTTGCTCGCCTCCACATAATCGCGATCGATAATCCGCAACTGGCCCACGCCCGCACGCGCCAGCAGTTGCGCCAGCGCCGACCCGGTCGCTCCACACCCTACAATTGCGACCCTTCCGGCCGCCAGTTGCCGCTGTCCCTCGGCTCCTATTCCCCGAAAAAGAATCTGCCGCGAATACCGTTCCTCGAATTTAGTCTTTTCCTGCTCCACGCCCTGCCTCAAGGAGGTCACCAGTTCCTTCCCGCAAAACCTTTATTATAAGTGTGCTCGCTTAAGTCACCCGTACACAGGACAACGAGGGCCGTGCACGCTTCATCGAAATATGAAACGGCCCAAGGACATTATTTGCTGAAAAGGCACGCCTCATTTGTCATATTAATGATTGTTTCGCTGGCTTCGGCTGCTCGCGCCGGATCGTCCCGCCCTCTGCCCTTATCCCAGGAACTGCAATCGGCGCCGTCATCACCTCTCGCCTCCATGTCTTCCTACGTCGGACGCACCGTCAAATCCGTTGAACTCCCTGGCATTGCAGACTCCGCCCACCTGCTCGAGATGCTTCCGCAAAAGTCCGGCCAGCCCCTCGACCGGGATGAGGTTCGCGACTGCATTCGCATTCTTTTTTCCACCGGACGCTTCGCCGATATCCAGGCCGAAGTCACACCTTCGGATTCGGATGTCGTACTCACCTTCACCACTTGGCTCAACTTTTTTGTCGGCGCCATTGACGTGGAAGGCGCTCCCGGGCATCCCAGCAACAACCAGATCGTGAACGCCTCCAAATTCCAACTCGGAGAATTGCATACCTTAGACAAACTCGACCGCGCCTTGCAGAACATCCGCCAACGCATGCAGGAGAACGGCTACTACCGAGCCCGCGTGACTGCCGAAAGCACCTCCAATCCCGCTACCCAGCAGGTCAACATCCTATTTCACATCAAGGCAAACTCGCCCGCGCACATTGGCGAGGTCAAACTCGCCGGCCACTCGGCATTTTCCCAAGGCCATATACAGGACATCGCCAAATTGCATCCCGGTGATCGGGTCACCGCCGCGCGCATCACCAACGCGCTTCAGCATCTCCGCAAGAAATTGCAGAAGCAGCAGCGCGTTCTTGCCCAAGTCTCCATCGCCGAACAAAAATACAACCCCGAGTCCAACTCCGTCGACTATACGTTCCTGATTGAACCTGGACCTGTGGTCGTGGTGTACACCCTGGGCTTTCACGTCAGCCGCGGCGTGCTTAAAAGAGAAATCCCCATCTACCAGGAAAATGCTCTCGACGACGACCTCCTCAACGAAGGCGAGCGGAACCTCTTGGACTATCTGCAGAGCAGGGGCCACTTCGACGCCAGAGTCGCTTTTCAAAAGGAAACCGCCTCCGATAGTGTCCGCATTACCTACCGCATCGACCCTGGCCCGGTGCATAAGCTCGAACTCGTCGAGATCACCGGAAACAAATATTTCCCCCGGCAACTGCTCCGGCAGCGCCTGCAGATCCAGCCGTCCGGCAAGTTTTTTTCTCCCGGCCGCTACACCGAAGCCTTGCTCAAGAATGATGTCGCCGGTCTTCAGGCTCTGTACGTTTCCAAAGGTTTCCGCCAAGCCAAAATTCAAACCAAAGTTGACGACGACTATCACCACCACCAAAATCGTCTGGCAGTTCACATTCAGATCGAGGAAGGACCGCAGACTCTTGTCGGCGCATTCCAGATTGCCGGAAATCAAAAGATCGAGGCCAAAGCATTTCCGGAACTGAATACCGTCTCCGGCAAGCCCTATTCCGAACAAAATCTAGCCACGGATCGCGAGGCCATCCTCAACTATTACTTCAATCACGGTTTTCCCCACGCCGTCCTCGATATCACCGCGAATCCGTCACCGGGAAATGCCAATCGCGAAGACGTTACCTACACCATCCAGGAGGGCGAGCAGTTCTTCGTCAATCACGTAATGGTCGCGGGGCGCGATCACACCCGCGACTATGTCGTGCAGCGCGAAATTCAAGTCGCTCCTGCGCAACCTCTCAGCCAGGGAGGGCTCCTCGATACCCAGACCAAGCTTTATGATCTCGGCATCTTCAGCGAAGTCGATACTGCTGTGCAGAATCCCGAAGGCTCCGATCCTCAGAAAAATGTGCTTGTACAGGTGCAGGAAGCCAAACGCTACACCTTCACCTACGGCCTCGGTCTCGAATTCGAAACCGGCCTGCCTGCCGGCACCACCGCTCCGGCCGGAGCAACGGGCGTGAGCCCGCGCGTCGAATTGGACGTCACCCGCTTAAACGTCGGCGGCCGCAACCAGACCCTCACCTTTCAGTCTCACGTGGGAACTCTGCAGCAGCTCGGCATCATCAGCTACGAAATCCCCAAAATCCTCAACAACGATCTCTTCAAGCTCTTCTTCACCATCTATTACGACAACAGCCTCAACGTGGCCACCTTCACCTCGCAGCGTCTCGAGGGCAAAATCGGTCTTCGTCAGCAAATCGGCAAGCAGCAAGTCAATCACTCCACTTCCATCACTTACCGCTTTGACTACCGCCGGGTAAAAGCCAGCAACTTCGCGTCGGACTTCTCACCTGCCGAATTCAGTTTGTTTTCCCTGCCAGCCCATGTGGGCGGACCTGGCTTCACCTTCATCCGCGACCAGCGTGATAATCCTCTCGAAAGCACCAAGGGTCAATACTTCACCCTCGACGCTTTCGCCGCTTCCAGCTATGTGGGATCGCAATCGGACTACGGCCGCGCCCTTGCCCAGGATTCCACTTACTACGCCTTCGGCCGGCCCAACCACAAGTTTGTCTTCGCCCGCTCGACCACACTGGGCGCGGAACAAGTCTATGGTGGCACCAGGATCCTGCCTCCAGGGTCCTGCCCCCTGAATAACCTGCAGACCGCCTGCCAGCAGAATATTTCGATCATCCCGCTGCCCGAACTTTTTTTCGCCGGCGGTGGCAACTCTCATCGCGGATTCGGGTTAAATCA
>PKVZ01000026.1 GCA_003131635.1 Acidobacteriaceae bacterium | reverse complement strand
GCTCCGAAATCACAACCAGCGTCCCTGCAGGCGCGACGACCGGCACCGTCCAGGTAACGACGCCCAGCGGCACGCTGAACAGCAACATTGTCTTCCGGGTCAGCATGTGAAAGGCGTCTGCTGAGCGAGAGAAATGTTGAAGTGCGGGACCGTTTTCGTCTGTACTCAAAATTGTGCGCGGGTGCCCACTTCTTGGGATGAAATGGGCACCTGGCACGGGATTCGTTACGAAGACGCGCCTACATTCCCGGCTTGTCTTCGTTCGCGGCAGCGGCGTGCAGCACACGGAAAGTTGTTCCGCCGCTGGACCAGACCAGGACGAGTGCGTCTTGTCCGTTGGGCACCGCGGACAAGGCTTTCTGCACATCGGCTGCGTTCTGCACGGGGTGACGATTTACTTCGACGATCACGTCACCGCGTTGCAGGCCGGCGTTGTCGGCGGCGCTGCCGGGTTGCACTTGCTCGACGACTGCGCCGTGGACATCACTCGACGCTTGCAGTTGGTCACGCAATTCGGGAGTGATGTCGGTGAGGCCGATGCCCCAGCGCGCTTTGCCGTGACCATTGCCGGCGATTTCTTTGCCTTCTTTGTCACGGCTGCCCATTTCCTCCAGCGTCACAGGGATGCTGGTGGACTTGCCATCGCGCAGGACTTCCAGCTTGATGCTCGCACCGGGCTGCTTCTGTCCGACTTCGATCTGAAGCTGGCTGGCGTCGCTGACTTTCTGGCCATCGAGTTCGGTAATGACGTCGCCGACTTTCAGTCCGGCCTTCTCGGCTGGGGAACCGCTTTCGACCTGGCTGATCACGGCTCCTTCATTGTTTTCGACGTGGAAGAACTTGGCGTTCTCCGGGGTCACGTCGCTGATGCCGATTCCCATGTAACCGTGAGTGACCTTACCGTCGCGGATCAAGGTTTCCACGGTGGGGCGGACGATCTGCGTGGGAATGGCGAATCCCATGCCGGAAAAACTATCCGAGGACGAGACGAGGAAAGTGTTGATGCCGATCACCTCGCCGCGGGCGTCCACGAGCGGGCCGCCGGAGTTGCCCGGGTTGATGGCCGCGTCGGTTTGAATGAAGCTTCCCGGCGAACGGCGATTCTGGGAGAAGGGATTGGGACGATTCAAGCCGCTGACGATGCCGCGGGTTACGGTGAAGCGGAAGCCAAAGGGATTGCCGAAGGCGAGCACGGTCTGGCCGGGCCGAAGTGCGGTGGAATTTCCCCAGGGCGCGTTGGGAAGATTGGTTCCGTCCACTTTGATTACGGCGAGGTCCGTGAGAGGATCGGCACCGATCAGTTTGGCGTGCATGATTCGGCGATCCTTCAGCGTGACGCTGATGTCGACGGCGCCGTCGATTACGTGATTGTTGGTGACGATGTAGCCATCGGGCGAGATGAGCACGCCGCTGCCGATGCCGTGCTCGATTTGCTGCTGCTGCTGTCTTCCCGGGTGGTTAAAGAATGGTGCGAACATGGGCGGAACGCCCTCGGGCAACTCGGGCATTTGACCGTCTGCCATTTCGGCTTTGGAGTGAGACGTGACGGCAACGTTTACGACCGCGGGGGTGACGCGCGCAGCCAGGGTTTCCATAGCCTGGTCGAGCGAAAGCAATGCGCTGACGCTGTTGTCGTCGAGAGGCGTAGCGGTGGGTGAGGCGACTGGTCCCTTGGCATACGCCGGTTTGTTGAATTCGTAAGTGGTGAACGACAATGCCAGCGCGATTGCGATGACGGGCACAATCAGGCGGCGTGTCAGGAGGTTCGTGCTGAACCATGTCTTGCTGAAACAGGTTTTCATTTGCGTGTTCTCCTTGGGTGCAACTAATTATTTAGTTTCTTGGAGCGTAAAAATACTTTTAGCCGAGCAAACTTGGTTAAGTGGTTTTCGGGATAATTTCCTTCTGGATTTGGCGAAGGACGGGATGAAGAACCGTCAAGCGCATTACGCTGATGCTCCACACGCGGCCGGAGCTGTCGACCTCCTCGGTCTGGATCACGAGAAAGACCGGTGTTGGATAAGCGACGTCTGGAACAGAGGTATAACTGACATTTATCTGGCGCGGAGAATTGTTCTGACGCGCGACAAAGTGCGCAATTGCGCCGGCGATTGGCATGGCGTCATGGTGGTGAATATCCTGCGGCTGCTGTCCTACAGAGCGGGCGAGATCAGATCGCGAGGGAACATTTTTTGCAAGCGCGGAATCGAAAGCGCGGCTGTGAAACGCAGCCGGAATCATCTTTGCTTGTGCTCCTGCCCCTGCTCCTACGCCAGCGACCGGCGCCGGAACTGCGGCGGGAGCGAATGCCGAGAAATTGAGATCATTGCCATCGAATGCAACCAGCCTGGGGGCATGAGGCAGCAATAGCAAGCAGAGCGCTGAAAATGCGGCTACCAAGCCGAGAGCGGGCTTGCAGACTTGGGTGGCAGTAGGGCGGTCGGCGTCGAGAATTCGTATGATTCGTCGAGTGGTCTCTTGCATCCCTCCCGCGACGGCCTGCGCCAGGGCCAAGCCGCGCCGCAAAAAGCTCTTCTCCGCCACCGATACCAGACACCGCGCATACGCCCGTGGATTCGAAGTACCGGCCAGCACAAAATCGTCGCAAGCCATTTCCCGTTCCAATGACAATCCACGCCCGATCCACCAGAGCGCAGGATGAAAGAAGAAAAGCGCTCTCAGGATTTCTTGAGCCAGGTTGGTCCAATCATCGCGGCGGCGCAAGTGCGCCAACTCGTGCAACAGGATTGCATTGAGCTCGAGCGGAGACAACTCCTGCAGAGCCCACACTGGAAGAAGGATCGCCGGTTTCATGAAACCGACGGCCGCGGGTACGCGGACGCGGTCAGAGCTGCAGATCGTTACCTGGCGGGAGGCGCCGAATTGATTCATGGTGTCGCGGAGAAGAGGATCCAGGCTGGCTGGATCTGCTACGGCGCAACTGCGGCGCAATCTTCGCAATTGCCAAAAGCCAAAGCCAATTTTCGCCATGCCCGCAGCGGCAATGATTGCCCATATCGCGAAAATCTCAACCGCCCAGGACGCCGGCAGGCGTAGCGCCGAGTGCGTGGTATTGGTAAGGGCTCGGGGGCCAGCGTTTTCCATGCCGCCGAAGAAGGGCAACGCCGCTATGGCCACCAGCGTGGAGAACCAGACCGTGAATCGGGTGCTGGAGTTTTGCCTGCGGAACGCGCGTACCAGAATCCAACCGAACAGTGCGAGGACAATGCCTTCCAGCACGCTGTTCAGCATTCTGTCGGCGAAAATCTGAGCCAGAACCTGCCAGTGATCTGCTACGGCCATCGAATCACTCGCTCCCTTCCAACATTTTTCGCAGGCGCTTCAGTTCCGCCGCGTCGACGCTCTCGTCTTTGAGGATGTTTAGCACGAGCAGTTCATGAGAACTGCCGAAGAAACGGTTCACCAACCGACGAATCTCGGAACGGGTCGCCTCCTGGCGCTCGACCAATGGGGTGTAAACGTGAGCGCGACCATCCTTCACGTGCTTCACATAGCCTTTTTTTTCCAGGATCCGAATCGTGGTCAGAACGGAGTTGTAAGCCAGCGGCGCTTTTTCGGGCAAATCCTGAACGACCTGCTGCACCGTGGCTGGCCCCTTCTGCCAGAGAACTTCCATAAGGCGCAATTCAGCTTCGGTCAGAGTTGGAGACTTCCTGGGGGGCAAAATCATCGCTCCTTAACGTGAGATATCGTCCCAATGGATTAGACGGCTCAAGTATGGGATTGTCAACTAGTAAATTAGTTGCAGAGCAAATTCAAAAGGTTGTATCGAGCCGCATTCATGGAATCTGGTCAGTGCCGAGGGCAAACCGCAGGCGAAAAAGAACCGATTCGGATTCATACTTTAGGAATCCTGGCCGTCGGTTAATTCCGGGTGTTCGCCACGCCTTTCTTCTGTGGCGACTACGATCTGCTTCGATTTCCGATAGACGTTGGCGACCGCCATCGTCCAGAAAGGCACTAAATCGACACCGGGTACGAGCTTGGCAAGAAACGAGGGGAGAAATTCCCAATGCCAGCCAAGAAGGTGAATCATCATGGCGCCCACGCCGAAATCGAGTATGTCATCAGCGGGGGATAGAGCGCCTTCCACGAAGAAAGGAAAAACGACAATTTGGAGTGCATCGGCAACGATAGCCAGCATCATGGCCTGTCGAAAGCGCGATCCCGGCGAGATGGTGATGGTGTCGTGAGTCATGGTAGCGCTGCCTTCCGGCTGCATACCTTATTCTAACTCGCCGCGTTTAAAGGGAGGGAAGCATCGTCTTCTCTTCTTCTCTTGGGTTTGCGAACACGGGTGAGCGTCCTAGGATTTATGGCCGAGTCTGATCTTTTCCCGGACCATAAGGTCGATTAGTTTGCGGAGATTTTGTTTCTCTTTATCGCCGAGACTCCACTGGTGATGCAGACGGCTGCCCGAGTCACTGCCGAAGGCGTGCCGGACCAGGACTTCCTCGTTGCGGTCCAGCAAGGGCTTGAGATCGTTATCGCTTAAGATGGTGAAAGCCGTGACGTTTTTTTCGCAGATGGTACAGAGGGCTTGTAGACTGGCCATGTTCTCCTCCGGTTCGCGGGTGAGGCAGCGATCTGACGAGTGAGGAATATCGTAACATCTTGAATCGTGGCCGGTGGAGCGGGCGTATTTTGTTTTCTTTTCTTGCTGCATAATAGGCTACTAGAGTAGTAGACTTACTGCCATTTAGATTCTCAAGGTCATCCTGCCAAGGTTCGGAGGCGCAAAGTCATGAAGATCGCAAAGGATGTTATCGAACTGATCGGCCACACTCCGCTGGTGCGGCTTAACAAAGTTACGGAAGGTTGCGTGGCCGAGGTGGTGGCAAAGTTGGAGAGCCAGAATCCGGTGGGCAGCGTGAAGGACCGCATCGGCGCGAGCATGATCATCGATGCGGAGCGCGCGGGAAAGATCCAGCCGGGGAAGACGGTGCTGATCGAGCCCACGAGCGGCAATACTGGAATTGGCCTGGCTTTTGTGGCTGCGGTGAAAGGCTACAAACTTATCCTGACGATGCCGGAAACGATGAGCCTGGAGCGGCGGGTGCTGCTGCTGGCTTTTGGCGCGGAGCTGGTGCTGACGCCGGGGCCGAGAGGGATGAAGGGGGCGATCCTCAAGGCGGAAGAATTGGTGGCGAAAACTCCGAACAGTTACATGCTGCAACAATTCGACAATGCGGCGAATCCTAAGATTCATTTTGAGACCACTGGGCCGGAGATTTGGGACGACACGGATGGGCGAGTCGACTTTCTGGTTTCTGGCATTGGAACCGGGGGGACGATCACGGGCGTCTGCGAATATATCAAGCCGAAGAAGCCGTCGTTCAAGGCGATTGCGGTGGAACCGACGGAGAGTCCGGTGCTCTCGGGAGGAAAGCCGGGACCGCATAAGATTCAGGGGATCGGCGCTGGTTTTGTGCCGCGGATTCTGCGCACCGATTACATTGACGAGATTATTCAGGTCAGCAACGACGAGGCGATCCGCATGGCGCGACGGCTGCCACTTGAGGAGGGCCTGTTCGTGGGGATTTCTTCCGGAGCGGCGGTGACGGCCGCGCTGAAAGTGGCGCGGCGTGAGGAAAACAAGGGGAAGCTGATCGTGGTTGTGCTGCCATCCTTCGGCGAACGATACTTGAGCACCATCCTGTTTGAAGAACTCCGCGGCAAAGCGCAGCAGATTCCAACGTCACCTCTTCCGGATTGAACTTTTTCTGGATGAACTGCTTCTGGATGAACTGCCGAAGAGACGCGTGGAAAGTTCGCGGAGAGACGGGCGGGTTGGGGCGCTCGTCTGCTGAGATTCGGCGCCAGTCGAGTGGAAATGTCTGTGGAAAACTGCCCCCAAACCCGTCAAAATTTGGCGGTTTCCGCCAATTGCCGGGTGTATGATGGCTTTCCAACCAGCCAGCTAGGACTTCAAGAGCAGACGGGCGGAGGGCCCGGCCGCAACCGCTTATGATCTGACCGTGTCCGCGTCCTCAAGCATCAGGGAGAAAAATGAGAAAGAACCAGTGGCGTTCCTTGTGGTTGGGTGTCTCAATTCTCACAGTGCTTATCGGATCTCAGATATTGTCAGGCCAGAATGTTCCGGCTCCGGAAGCCACCATCCCCCTACCGAACGACTGGAGCCACCGCCACGTGATTTTCTCCAAGCCGGCGACAAAGGAACAGGCCGAGCGGGTGGAAAAGGATCCGCGCTATTGGCAGCAGCGGTATCGGCGAGAACTGCCGATTTTGTTGCCGACTGCGGCGACTGGCGACTCGTTTTCTTCGGGGCCGGGTAACGGCGTGAAGGTGTCGCGCTCCGGTGTGGACGCCAGCCCGGGAGACTGGCAAGAGAACCTGGGCAGCGGCGGCGGCCTGGGCGCAACCAATTATCCCGCGAAGTTCACATTTCTTCTCTCGACGGCCAATTGCGCCAGTGCTCCGCAGCCCGATTTCGTTATTTACAGCACTGGCCTCGAAGGCTCCAACACGCAAGCCAGTATTGTGGCTTATGACAATATTTATTCCGGCTGTAGCGGCACGGTGCCTATGACTTATTGGGCCTACAATACGGGTGGCCAAATCCTGACTTCTCCGGTGTACTCGGAAGACGGCACGCAGTTGGCGTTTGTACAGACCAACACTGGGCTGGAAGGGAGTCTGGTCCTGCTGAAATGGGCGGCTTCTACGACCGAAAGCGTGGGCAGTCCAATGACGCTTACTGCTGAATCTTCCGGGTCTTACGAGACCTGCTTGTCTCCGCCCTGCATGACCACCAAATTGTTGACCAATGCCTCAGGTACGCCCGCCAACGATACTATTTCATCCTTCTTCTACGATTACGCCAGTGACACCGGTTGGGTCGGAGATAACCACGGTTGGCTCCACAAGTTCACACCGGTGTTCAAAGGAACTCCTGCTGAAATCAGAACTGGAGGATGGCCCGTTGAGGTGAATCCGACCACTCCCAATCCTCTGGGCGAGCCGGTGAACGACTCCGGGTCAGGAAACGTTTTTGTGGGAGACGTCGGAGGGTATTTGTATATGGTCACCCCAACGGCGGGCGTAACCAAGTCTGGCCAGTTGGATTTTGGGGTGGGCTTTGCACAGGGCCCATTCGTCGATTCAACGGCGGGAGTGGTGTACGCGTTCGCTTCCAGCGACAACAAGGGAAACTGCGCCGGGGGCGCTAACTGTGCCGCGGTTTACACGCTCAGCGATCCTTTTTTGGCTGGAAGCACGGGGTCGGAGGTGCAAGTTGGAACGAGCACTGTGACCGGAACGAATCCAAATCCGCTATACCTTGGTGCTTTCGACAGTGCTTTCGAAAACTCGGCAAGCAGCACAGGGAACCTCTATGTTTGCGGCAACACAGGGGCTAACCCGACGCTGTACCGGGTGCCGGTTCAGGCTGGAGTTTTAGGTACGGGCGTATCGGTCGCAGCGCTCACTGCCGCGGGGAAGACTCCTGCCTGCTCTCCCGTGACGGACATCCTGAACCCAAATGCCAGCGGAGGTGCGGCCGAGCGGCTTTTCTTTGGCGTGCAAAATAACGCGCACCCAACTCTTTGTGCCGCGAAGGGATGCGCTCTGAGTTTTGTGGATATGCCGTGGCAGGCCTCGAATGCCTACAAGGTAGGTCAGGAGATCCTGGTCCTGAGAACGGCGAACAACACTCTCTACATCAATGTGGTTACCGTGGCTGGCACCTCGGCAGCCACTCCTCCAGCAACATGGTCGAACGTGGTGGGTGCGACCACGGTGAGTGGCACCGTCACCTTTCTGAACCAGGGCGCAACAACGGTTACCGCGCTGGCGAATTGGGCGGCGACCCATGCATACGCCTTGCATGCCCGCATTCTCGACAGCAACGGCAACGTTGAAGTCGTAACTGTGGCGGGGACTTCGGGTAGCCCTACTCATCCGACTTGGAGTACAACTGCGGGCGGCCCGACAACAGACGGCACAGTGACCTGGGTGAATGCCGGCGTGTTGCCGAGCGCTGCTCTTGAGTCGGCCGGGGGCACGAGCGGATTTATCCTCGACAATACAGTAGAGACTTTGCCGGGCGCGTCTCAGGTATACTTCTCGACTCTAAGCAACCAGACGTGTACTACCTCCGGCGGAACGGGCGGCTGCGCGGTGCAGGCGTCGCAATCGGCATTGAAGTAGGCGAAGGGACGGTCATAGTGAACATGAATGATTCATCGAACGAAGAGCCGCAGGTTGCGGCGGTGGAGAAAAAACCTTACGCGAAGCCGGGCTTTCGTTACGAAAAAGTTTTCGTTACATCGGCTCTTACTTGCGGCAAGACCGGCGCCGAGGGCCTCTGCGCGAGTACAAAACTCTCAGCCTCATGAAGCAAGCTGGGCTCTCAACATCCGACGCAGGAAGCACGTTAAAGTGCGAACTTGCGGCGGAAGTCTTGCGCAGGTTCGGCACGCTTCGTTTCGCGGCGACGGGTTGGAGCATGCTGCCTTCCGTCTGGCCTGGGGAAACATTGGTGGTCGAGCGCGTCAGTCAGGATCAGGTGCGGATTGGAGATCTGGTGCTGGTCGGACGCGAGGGCAGGCTGTGCGCTCATCGCGTGGTTGACAGAGTGGATGACGCCGAGAGTCATCAATGGATTACGCAAGGGGACGCGCTGCCGGTTCCGGACCGTCCCGTGGCTGGGAATGAGTTGCTGGGGAAGGTCACTTACCTGATCCGGGGAGGTAAGCTGATGACGGTGCCCAGCGAGCTGGGCGTGATCGACAACGTAATCGCAAAAGTTGTCCGGCGTTCTGTTCCCGCGGCGCGCTCGCTCGTATATCTGAATGGGATGCGCCGAACTCGCCTGGCTTAAAGGGGAGGATTCTTTCGTGACATCGTTAGCCTCACAAGCATTAGCCACTCGGGCATTAGCCACACCAGTCGAAAGCTACAGCGTGGTGATCGCCATCGGCGGCGTGCCCGTCCGCGTGAACACGACTGACGCGTCTTTTCTCGAAATGTTACAGAATCGCTATGCCGGTTTCGTAAGCGATGAGGGAATCGCGGAATTTGACTTCGATGTGGAGCTGAACCCAC
>PKVZ01000164.1 GCA_003131635.1 Acidobacteriaceae bacterium | reverse complement strand
CTATGAACCTGCGCCGCCTGAATTTCGCACTGTCCTTCTTCCTGCTCGCCGCTGCCATCGCCGGCACGGTTCAAACCTCCGCACCCACCGACGCTCTCACTCAGGCTCTAACCGCGAGCGAAAAAACTCTTATCGGGGCCAAGAAGAAAGACGACAAATCCTTTTTCAATCGCATCCTCGCTGACAATTTCACCCTGGTCGGGGTCGATGGCACGCTGCACCAAAAGCAGGAAGCCATCGACGAACTCGGCGATTCCGCACTGCTCGAACTTACCCCCTATGACACGAAGGTCGTTCGCCTCGACGACACCTCGGCCATCGTCACTTATGATGCGGTGGTGCGCGAATCTCCCCAGGAGGATCAAGGCCCGCCGCCGCGCTATCAGCATTTCAGTTCAGTGTGGGTAAAACAGGGAGATCAATGGAAACTCAAGTTTCATCAATCCACCGCAGCGCACTGGGGTGACTGGTAAAGCCGAGTGCAAAGTTGCTTCGTAAAATTTCGCTTGAAGTTTGGCACCTGAACTGTAGAATGGCGATCTTGTTGAAGCAACACGCGGGAAAAATATTCCGAGGAGGCGCAAATGAAGCAACTCGCAATCGTTTTAGTTTCGTCTCTGATGTTAGCCGCAGCAGCCGTCGCTCAGATGGAGCCTCCCAAGCCCGCACCCGAACTCAAGAAGCTCGACGTATTCGCAGGTTCGTGGACCCTCGACGGCACCATGAAGCCGGGCCCGATGGGCCCCGGCGGAGCCATGACCGAGACGGAACAATGCCAATGGATGGAGGGCGGCTTCTACCTCGTCTGCCACTCTGACTACAAAAGTTCCATGGGCAACGGCGTCGGCCTCTCCGTCATGGGATATTCCACCGACGACAAAGCCTATACCTACCGCGAGTTCAACAGCTTTGGCGAATTCGACGACTCCCGCGGCACTCTCGATGGCGACACCTGGAACTGGACCAACGACGAGAAAATGGGCGGCATGACCATGAAAGGCCGCTTCACCATCAAAATGACCTCGGCCACTTCCTACAACTTCACCTTCGATATGTCACAAGACGGAACGAAATGGTCAACCGTGATGGACGGCAAAGCCAGCAAGAAATAAAGTCGTCGCGCTAAGCAAATGGCCTGTCATCCCCGCGCAGGGAGGGACCATGGTTCTCTGCGGCGCTCGCCACCGCGGGTTGACAGTCGGTCGCGGCGGCTTCCTTTCCATCCTCTGCCGCATCTGAATGTCATGCAGCTCGACACGAAATTCAGAACGACGACGCTCCCTCCATTCCGCCTGCGCACCCCCGCCGAACCGATGCCCCCGCCGATCAAAGAGCCGCCGAGCCCGATGGAAAATCCCGACGCCCCCGTGCGTGAGCCCGACCCGGATGAACCGGAACAGATTTGAATCTGCGGCTGGGCGAAACAAGGACTGTCATCCTCAGCGTTCGACCCTCAGCGTTCGACACGCTGAGGAATAATCACGGGCAACACGCGTTCCCCATTAACGCGCCGTCTTCCACTTGTTCGATGTGAGCGCTGATCCAGCGATTGGCCTCGTGGCGGCCTTTCAGATACAGCTTCTGATAGTTGTCGGTGAGAGCTTCGGTGAAATCTGCACCGGCACGTGCGTGCACGGCGCTGAGCGTAAGGGCGTCCAATTGCATTCCAACGAACGACTGCATGAATGTTTCTTTTTTCGAGGCAGCAAGGTCGCGCAGGATTTTGTTGCGCTCGCGCGCGACGTGCACGGGAACTTGTTTCGGCAGGGCTGCGGCCGGCGTGCCGGGACGCGCGGAGTAAGTGAAAACGTGCAAGTAGGTGAAGGGCAGATCTTCGATGAGGCGGCGCGTGGATTCGAATTCGGCGTCGGTCTCGCCAGGGAAGCCGGCCATGACGTCGGCTCCGATGGCGGCGGTGGGTATGGCGGCGCGAATTTTTTCGACCTTCTCGCGATAGTGCCACGGACGATACTTGCGATGCATGCGGCGCAACACCGCGTCACTGCCGGATTGCAGCGGAACGTGCGCGTGCTTCGCGATGCGCGGCGAAGAGGCGACGAGAGCGATGAGTTCGCTGCTCCAGTCCATGGGCTCGACGCTGGAGATGCGGAGTTTTTCAAGCTGAGTCTGGGAGAGGATGGTCCGGATGAGGGATTCAAGACTTGGCTCCGGGCTCCGGGCCCCGGGCTCCGGGACGGTTGGTGCGGACGTCGAATTTTCGGCTGCAGCACGATTTCCGACCCTTGGTTCAAGCCAACTGGCGTCTTGGATCGCGCCGAAGCCCGAAGCCCAAAGCCCAGCGCTGTCAGTTAGATCGCGTCCCCAGCGGCCGAGGTTGATGCCGCTGATCACCACTTCGCGATAGCCCGCGGCTACCAGTGTGTTGATCTCGCGAATAACGTGGTTTGGCGGGAGCGAACGGCTTTGGCCGCGGACGCTGGGGATCACGCAGAAGGAACACCGGTTATCGCATCCATCCTGAATTTTTAGATTGGGCCGGGTGCGGTCACTCTCGTGGGCGCCGGTGGAGTTTGCCGATTCGAAGACGGGAGCGGCAAGCAGTTCGGTGTGGGCAAAAATGTCCGAAACGAAAATCGAGCTCTCAGTTCTCGGTTCCCGGTTCTCAGTAAGCCGGTTCTCAGTAAGAATGGAGAGAGGAATGAATGCCGTATCCTGGCGATATTTGTCCGAGAGCACCAGGTCGGCGAGCTGATGTTTGTGCGAGTTGCCGACGACGGCCGTGACACCGGGCAGCGCGGCGATTTCTTCCGGGGCGCGCTGGGCGTAGCACCCGGTGACAATAATTTTTGCCAGAGGATTCTGGCGCTGGACACGGCGTACGGCGGCGCGAGCATCCTGGTCGGCCGAATTCGTGACGGTGCAGGTATTCAGAATGACCAGGTCGGCATGGGCGGCCGAGGCGAGAGCGAGGCCGCGGGATTCGAACTGGCGGGCAAGGGCGGCGCCGTCGGCTTGAGTGGCGCGGCATCCGAAGTTTACGACGTGGTAGGTGGACACAGAATTATGGTAGCGCAAGTGGCGGAATTCTGCGGACACACTTCGACGCCATTCCAGTTAAAGGCAGGTTGTGCGCCGTCGCCGGGGAAGATGAAGCGGTCAGGCAGTGGCGACATTTCGCTTCTGCGTGAAGCACTCGCGACAGAAGATGGGGCGGCCTTGTGTGGGTCGGAAGGGGACGGTGGTTTCCTTGCCGCACTGGGAGCAGGTGGCTCGAGTTTCCACGCGAGAAAAGTGGTGCGCGTTGCCCATGCTGGGCGGGGCGGTGAGGACGGATACGCGCTTGGACTTACAGGTCTTACAACGTTTGGGCTGGTTCTTGAATTGTTTGTCGCGGAAAAACAGCTGTTCCCCGGCGGTGAAGACAAAGTCAACACCGCAGTCGATGCAGGTCAGTACCTTATCCTGAAATTCCATTGAGGATGGCTCCCTTATGCCCGTATTGCACACGCCACACGCGGGGAAAGCGGTGACGTAGAGCAAAACAGGTTGTGTACATCCCCCCTCAAACTGCCCCTGGACTCGGCCCGCCACGCACCTGGAACGGGCGTGGATACAGCTTTTCCTGCTTAAATGCCGAATGAATGATGAGTATTGAATGATCCCAGCTGCAACTCTATCTGGTGGGGGCCAGATGGAGCAGGGACGCCCCGGGAAGGAGGCGTCCCTTTACTGCCCCAGTCTTACTCCTTCAAACCGTTCTATCAATCTTGCTCCTTGCGAACTTTCTTGCGAGCGCGCTTGCGAGCGAGCGCGGCTTTCACGCGTTTTTTTTCACCGGGCTTCAGGTAAAAGGAGTGGCGCTTTACTTCTTTAATAATGTCTTCCTGCTGCACTTTGCGCTTGAAGCGGCGCAGAGCGTTCTCGAGGGATTCACCCTCTTGCAGTCGAATTTCCGCCAAACAGACACACCTCCAAACCCGTCCGGAAGGATCGCCCTACTAAGTTACTAGGACCGGATAGTTATTACAAGGATTTGAATGGAAGTCAAGTAGGGAGGGTGAAAAAGTTGCGGCGTGGATGTTGAGCGATTGAGTGGGAGGGGCAATCTAGTTGAGCTTGAGACGGAGGGTTTGGGCAAGCTTTCGCTGGTGGTGATCGAAGCTGTAGAGGCAGTCGACGCCGAGTTCGAGGGCTGCTGCCACGTGCAAGAGGTCCGCAGTGCGGGTGCCCAGTTTGGCAGTGGTTTGCCGGGACAGTTGGCGGGCGCGCTCAAGAACAGAATCCGTTAAGCCTCGGACTTGGAAAATGCCATCGCGAGAGTCCTTCTCGAACTCGAGCAAAGAAGACCGGGCCTGCGCGGGTGAGACTTCTTTCCGGAAAATTCGCAATCCCATCGCGTTGATAACTTCCAGTTCTCCGAAAGTAGTCACGAAACGGTCAGCGGAAGCAGCTTGCATCGTGTGAGCAGCGGCAGCCGAGTTCGCGTCTGGGCTATAGAGCGACACGATAAAGCTGGGGTCGGCGTAAACCTTCAATAACGGCTCCGGTCGGACGAGATCAGTTCAGCGCCGCTGACGGCTAAGACTTTGTCTCCGTAGATGGAACGCAGCCGCGCCAGGAAATCAGGGGTTTCCCTGGCGGCTTCGGTACTTTCAGGCACCAAGCGGGCGATGACACGGCGACGCTTGGTAATTTGGATCTCTTCGCCCTGGCGCAGAAGCCGTTCGATCTTCTTGAACGCGTAACGGAGATCGCGGACGGACGCTTTCTTCATGTGATACATTTTAGCATCACAAATGAGATTTGGCAAAGTCACTCGCGGGCCGAACTGTCATAACCTTCAGAAGATGAATTTCAGGCCCAGCTGGATTTGGCGGGGGGCGAAGGCGGCGTTGGGTTTCATGAAGTTCTGGGGCTGCTGGTAGTAGGCGGGATACGGAACCTGGTTGACGTAAACGCTATATGGCGTGAAGGTGGTGGCTTCGGCGGTGAGGCCATCGGAGGTGATGGTGACGCGCTGGTTGTCGCGGTTGAAGAGGTTGAAGGAATCGGCGGTGAACTCGAGGCGGCAGCTGTGGGTGACGTGGATTTTTCGCACGAGGCGGAGGTCGGTGGAGGAATAATCGGGGCCGGTGAAACCGTTGCGGCTGTAGCCGGGGAGACGGTCGTTGTCGTAGTTGCCGTCCTGGTTGGGATCTCCGGTGACGGTGGCGTTGACGGGGCGTCCGCTGCCGGCCGTGACGATGCTGGAAATCTTCCAGTCGTTGAAGATGTGACCGAGGAGTTGATGTTCGCGGTGGAAGGGACGCGGCTCGGCGGAGAAAGCGGCGACGAAGCGGTTGCGCTGGTCGGTGACGCTGGGGCCGCGTTCGGCATTGGGTTGGTAGGCGTTCTGCACCGTGG
>PKVZ01000157.1 GCA_003131635.1 Acidobacteriaceae bacterium | reverse complement strand
GATAGCTAGAATCATTTGCGCGAGTGGCAAACTTCTGGTAAGTTTCTTTCGCCTAAAGATGCGGGTCGCCGGTAGCGTCTAGTCGCTAATCGCTATGGTTCGCGGATCTTGCAGGTCTTCCCCTCGGGCTCAGGAAATTAATTTTGAATGGTGCGCGCGGAATCGGCGAGCTTCGTGTTTATGGTAGATGGAATCCGGAGCCAGCATCAGGCTGCGGATTTGGGGTCGTCATTTTGTGGATGAAAGCGGCGGTAAGAAAGTTCAGACGCTCAGGAGGCCGTAATGGATCGCATTTTGAAGAGTGAAACAATG
The DNA here is from genome assembly GCA_003131635.1 of Acidobacteriaceae bacterium. Lineage (GTDB taxonomy): Bacteria > Acidobacteriota > Terriglobia > Terriglobales > Acidobacteriaceae > Sulfotelmatobacter. The sequence continues at coordinate 19,410 of PKVZ01000157.1, read as the reverse complement.
CTGCAGAAGTGGGTAGTGCTCCTGCTGTTGATGGCGGTTCCAGCTCTAGCCTGGGGCCAGAAGAAGACGAGCGCGCCTGCTCCCAAGGCGGCGCCGAAAGCGAGTGCGCCAGCCAAGTCGGCGCCTTCCCATGCAGCAACGCCGTCACATAGTTCAACGCCTTCGCATACTACGACGGGTGGGACACACACGACGACCGGCGGGACGCACGCTGCGACGGGCGGCGGCACACACACGACGACGGGTGGAACGCACGCTGCGACGGGCGGCGGCACGCACACGACGACGGGTGGGACGCACGCTGCGACGGGCGGCGGCACACACACGACGACGGGCGGGACGCACGCTGCGACGGGCGGTACACACACAACTACGGGTGGCACGCATACCGCGACGGGCGGCGGCACGCACACGACGACGGGCGGGGCGCACGCTGCGACGGCGAGCCACGGCAGCGCGAGTCATCCGGCAGGAACCAAGAGTGTCAGTCTGAAGGGTGGAGGAACGGCGAGCGTCCGTGCCAACGGGTCGGTGCGTTCGATCGATCGTGGCGGCATGCATATTGAGCATGGAGTCCACGGTGGGAGCCGGGTTGTGGGTGAACACAACGGAGCGCGGGTCGTGAACAATGGAAGGCACGGCGGTTACGTGCAGCGCGCCTACGTCACGCGCGGCGGGCGTGCCTACTACTCGCGGACTTTCTATGCGGGAGGTCGCTATCACGTTGGGCTTTATCGCGGCTACGGCTGGGGCGGACATATGTACTACGGCTATTACCCAGGCGTCTGGTACCATCCGGGATTTTATGGGTGGGGCTACCATCCCTGGGGAGCTCCGATCGCCTGGGGCATTGGGGCTTGGGGATGGGGAGGATCGCCGTGGTATGGCTTCTACGGCGGATGGTGGAATCCTTATCCGGCGTATGCTGCGCCCTACTACTGGCTGACGGATTATCTGATCTCGCAGCAGTTGCAGGCGGCGTATGCGGCTCGGGCTGACGCCAATGCGGACGCCATGGCGGGGGATGCGGCAGCCAGCGGCGGTGGGGGAGATCCGGGCCCGGCAGCGGCCTCCGGTGCAGTGGCGCTGACTCCCGAGGTGAAGGAAGCAATTGCGCAGGAAGTGAAAGCGCAATTGGCGGCGCAGCAGACGCAGGCCGGCCAGGATTCGGGCGGACAAGCGTCGGCAGCTCCGGCCTCTACCAGCGACACTCCGCCTCCGGCATTAGACCCATCACAGCGCACGTTTGTGGTGGATTCCGATGTCAGCGTGGTGGCCAACGGTCAGGAATGCGGCTTGACGTCGGGTGATGTGATTACGCGCCTCACGGACACTGCGGACGCAGACCAGAACGTGACTGCCAGCGTGGCAGCGACCAAGAAAGGCGACTGCGCGTCGGGCTCAACCGTTGCCGTGAAAGTGGATGACTTGCAGGAAATGTACAACCACTTCCAGGAGAACATCACCAACGGCATGGGTGAACTGGCGAAGAAGCAAGGGACGGGCGGTATGCCGGCGGCGCCGGATACAGGCACGCAGGCGGGAGCGGTGACGCCTCCGCCACCCGATACGACCGCGGCCAAAACGCTGCAAGACCAGCAAGCTGCCGCCGATCAGGCGGAGACAGACGCCAAGCAATCGGCGGCTGGAGGAGGTTTGTAGCCCGAACGCCGATTGAGAGCGTTTGGGTTTGAAACAATCCAGGTGACGGGAGCGCCGGAAGAAGGCGCTCCCGTTGCTCATGCTGGCGTTCCGGTCTGGGAGGTCGCTGGTTCAGGATGCGGTTGATGGCGGTTGATCCATGTGGTGAATACATCATGTTGTGAATACATGAGGTTTGAAAAGGCGGTTTGAAAAAAGGCTAACTTGGGGGCTTTCATGGCGCAGAAATTCGACGGTCTAATTCCAGGAGTTCTGCTTCTGGCGGCAACAATTTTTCCGTGCTCGATGGCTAACGCGCAGGCGCCAGTGTCGATCCAGGAACAACTCACCGCGCAATACAAGCTGGTGAAGATGGGATCGGACACGAGCGGATATTCGGTAGTGGAAAAGGGCACACTGTTGGCCATCCAAAAAGGCGGAATCCTAGCCGTGCCTTACGCGGATCAGAACGTTCTCGCCAACAAGTATGAAGGTGGGACAATTCATGCTCCCGGTGGGCTTTCGCTGATGGGACGAAAATCCATCATGGGGAAGTTTGGCAAGGAACAGACGACGCATCTGTTTGCCGTGGGCGACAAAGTGTATCCCATGAAGATCGATGTGAACGTTGCTAAAGATACCGTAACTCTTGAAATTGTAGCTTGCGATACCTGCAACAAGACCGATCCGCCGACCTACAACAAGGCGAATGTAGTCTTCCAGTTCCCGAAGGGCTCGTTAGCGACTGGGAGTGCCGGTGGGGTGGAAGACGTGATTGGGCAAGTGCTCTCCATCAGTAATGACGATCAGGGCGGGCAGCAGCAGGGCGGGGATCAAGGTGGTCAGCAGCAAGGCGGCCAGCAAGCCGGTGCGGATCAGGGGCAACAGCAGCAAGCGGATCAGCCTGCAGCTGAGCCGGTGAACATTGAGAAGGGAATGACCACCGATCAGGTCGAGGCGGCCATGGGCAAACCGGATAAGAAAGTGACGCTTGGGACGAAGCAGATTTACTACTACAAAGATATGAAGGTGATTTTTCTGAGCGGGAAGGTGAGCGACGTGCAGTAAGGGCAAGTTGTATCGCGTTGGCGATCCCCCGTGTTTTTCTAAGCGATGGAGTAGCCCGGCCCCTTTTCGCAGGAAGGCGGATAAACCGCGGCATGCGCCTAATGTTTGTTCGAACCTGCGCTGAACCCTTGCTTCGACGACTCTCAATCGCGCTTGTGTTGATTGCAGCGTTGCCATCGTGCGGGGGGAATTCGACGTCCTCTTCGACGTCGTCCTCCGGTTTGGATTTGGCGTCGATTACGGTGCAGCCCACGTCGCCGTCGATGTCGGTTGGGAGTCAGTTGCAGTTTAGCGCCTTGGGCACTCCCGCATCCGGGGGCACTGTTAGTGTGACCTCGGAAGTTACATGGACTTCTTCGAGCCCAGGAGTGGCCACCATCAATTCGACCGGATTGGCGACGAGCCTGGCGGCTGGGAAGTCACAAATTACCGCTAGCCTTGGCTCCATCGTGGGGTCAAGCACGCTAGGCGTGACTGGCGGTAGCGCCAATCTCCAGGAGATCACAATTACACCCGCCGATTCCGAGATAACGGCTTCCGCAACGGTGCAGCTAGAAGCGCTCGGCACTTACAGCGACGGCGCTGGCAACATCACTTCATCGGTTACTTGGACCTCTACTGCGCCAAGCGTGGCCGCGGTCTCACAAAGGGGTGCGGTGACCGTGGGGACGGTTACGGGTTCAACCGTGATCACCGCTACTCTCGGCACGGTCTCTGGGAGCACAACGGTGACTGTTGTGCAATGAAGCGGCAAGGCCAGTCAACGCGATGATTGGCATTAGGCAAAAATCTAGAAGTCGTTCCATTCCAATCACTTGAGCTAGCGATGTAGTACTTCCGTACCGTCTCTAGTACTTCAGTTACTCGCTTTGAAGTGACTTGCCGCCATGTGAGTGACTACTACTACTAATCAACGCGATACCAAGACCTACCACAACATATAGATATCGGCCTGAAAGCGCGATTCTCTCCTTTCCAGAAAAACCGTAAAAAACCCAGCAAAAACAGGAAATTCGCTTGGACGCGGGGTTTTTCCGGGCTGATATATGCTCGGGACACCGAAAGCCCTTGGATACACGGAGAGGGCGAGGGGGTCTCGCAAAATTAGCCTGCGACCGAAAAACAGCGGCGCAGGAAATTTTGAGGGCTTAGTTAGACAGGGCAAGGAACTGGATCACGAGATATGGCCGACTCGCGGGAAGTGATGAACATTCGCCAGGCGTCGCAGTACCTGGGAGTGAGTCCGGACACGCTTTACAAGTACGTTGGGGAACAGAGTATTCCGGCATTCAAATTGGGCAACCGGTGGCGCTTCAAGAAATCGCGGTTGGACCAGTGGATGGAAGAGAAGTCGAGCCAGATGGAATCGGGAGCGAAACGGAAGCCGAAGGCGGCGGGGAAAGCTGCCGGGTCGCAGTAAAGTAGCGCCGGCGTCTCGCCGGCACTGCTGAAGGAAAAAGCAAGGCCGGCGGGACGCCGGCGCTACAAAAACCGGCACTGCCGGCGCTACACGAAGCGAGCTACGAAAGGCGGGCACATGTTTGGAATGGGATCGAAGACGATTGTAGGTCTGGATGTGGGCTCTTCCAGCATTAAGGCCGTAGAGCTGAAAAAGAAGGGTTCGCAGATCGAAGTGGCGCACCTGGGTTTGGAAGCGCTGGCCTCGGACATCGTAGTGGATTCGATGATCGTGGACTCGGGAACGGTATCGAGCGCGATTTCGAAGTTGTTTGCCGACTGCCTGATCAAGACCAAGGCGGTGGCCACGGCGGTGAGCGGACACTCGGTGATCGTAAAGAAGATCTCGCTGCCTTCGATGAGCGATCAGGAATTGGCGGAGACGATCGAGAAAGAAGCCGCCCAGCACATTCCTTTCGACCTGGCCGACGTGAGCCTCGACTACCAGATTCTGTCGGAGGAAGCGGGCAGTCCGCAGATGGACGTGCTCCTGGTGGCGGTGAAGAAGGACAAGATTCTGAACTACACCAACGTACTCTCGATGTCGGGACGCACCCCCGCTATTGTGGACATCGATGCGCTGGCTTTGCAGAATTGCTACGAGTACAACTACCAGCCGGCGCCGGGACAGGTGGTGGCGCTGCTCAACCTGGGCGCCAGCGTGATGAACATCAACATTGTGAAGGGCACGACGCCGCTGTTCCCGCGCGACGTCAGCGTGGGCGGGCATCAGTACACGGATTCGCTGCAGAAAGAACTTGACCTGAACTTCGAGGACGCGGAGAAGCTGAAGCTGGGCGAGAAGGTGGGGACGGTGAGCGAGGATGCGAAGGGGCCGATCCTGCANNGCCAGCGCGGCGGGCGAGCACATCGAGAAGATTTATCTGGCGGGTGGTTCGGCAAAGGTGCCGGGCTTGATGGAAGCGTTGCGGCAGGAATTTTCCATGCCGGTGGAATTGTTGAATCCATTCCAGCGCGTAGTGCCACCGGCGGACGGCCCCGGGGCCGAGCTGGTGGAGCAGAATCCGGGCCAACTGGCGGTGGCGGTGGGTTTGGCTTTGAGGAGCTTTGAATCCCTATGATCAAAATCAATCTGCTGGAATCCTCGAAACAAAAGAATAAGCGCGGCGGCAGTAACGCGCCGGCGATGCCCTCGATGGAAATGGGCGACATGGGATCGCCCAAGCTGAAGGTGCTGGTGGTACTGCTGCTGGCGGGGCTGGTGAATTTTGGCTACTGGTACCGGCTGGACAGCCAGGCTAAGGCGATCACGGTGCAAATGCAACGTGCCGAGCAGAAAAACCGCGAACTCAGCGACGTGAAAGCGCGCTATATGGAACGGCAGACCCAGGCCAACAACTACAAGCGGCGGGTGGACGTGATCGATTCACTGCGCGCTGGACAGGCAGGCCCGGTGAACCTGCTGGCCATGCTGGGTGAGACGGTGAACGGAACCGAAGCGGTGTGGCTGAGGAGCATGGACGATACGGGCCCAAGCGTGAGTCTGGAAGGCACCGCGTTGAGTACGGATGCGGTAGCCAACTTGATGGCCAATCTGCAGAAGACAGGGTTCTTCAAGACGGTGGAGATTAAGGAAACCTTCCAGGACGATCAGATCAAGGACATGCAGGCGTTCCAGTTCACGCTGACCTGCGAGAAGGGGAAGTCGTAGAGGCTCATTTATGGCGATGAATTTCAACGAACTGTCGGGCCTGAAGCAATGGGGAGCGGTCATCCTGGGGGGAGCGCTGGTGACTACGGCGCTGTACTTCACGGTGTTCAAGAACCAGAGCGATAAGAACTTGGCGGCGCAACATGCAGTGCAGGACAAAGTTCGGGAGAACAACGAACTTGAGTCTTACCGTCCCAAGCTGAAGGACATGGAGCGCCAGCTGGCCAACTTGAAACAGCAGTTGGAGATTGAGGCGCGCATCGTTCCGGACGAGAAGCAAGTGGATGGCTTTATCGAAATCCTGGACGGCGAAGCGCTGAAGGCGGGTGTGGAATTGCGCCGCTATACGGCCAAGCCGGTCGTAGGCAAGGATTACTACTCCGAGCTTCCCTTCGACCTGGAGTTGGACGGGCCGTATTACTCGATGCTGAATTTCTTTGACCGGGTGGGCAAGCTGGAGCGCATTGTGAACGTCAGCGGGCTGCTGGTTTCGAATACCAAGAATCCGCAGGGGGCGAAGGCCAAACACACGTATCAGTACGCGCCGAATGAGAGCGTGGTGGCGACATTTACCGCCACAACTTTCTTCAGTCACGACTTGGGTATACCCGCGGGAGCGCCGGGGGCAAAGCCCGCAACCGCGGGCGTGAGCAAATAGGAATCGCTTATGAAGAAGCTAACGATAACGACAAGCATTCTGGCAGTGGGAATGATGACGGGCGGACTCTGGGCACAGAATCCGAACATCATCAACAAGGTGCAGGACACCATGAACGCGGTGCAGCAGAAGAAGACGGATGACTCCAACGCCGCGCTGGGAATAACGAGCACGTCGTCGGCGAAACCGGCTGCGGGCGCTCCGGCGAAACCGGCAGCGCTGGTTCCAGTGTCGGCCAAGGCAGCGCCGGTCGAGGTGAAGAAGGCTCCGGCTCCGGCAGTTGCGGACGCGAAGCCGCGCACCGCAGCAGTAGCCAAAAAGCCAGCAGCCAAAAAGCCGGTGGCAGCGCATACGGTGATTGCGGCTAAAGAGACCAAGGCAGCCACGACTGTTGCCCCGACTAAGATTGCGCCGGATGCCCAGACGGCGGTCGCCGGCAAGAGCGGCGATGCCGCTAAGGCGCCCAAGCCCGAAGAAAAGAAATGGGCGATGAGCGGGAAACGCGATCCCTTCTTCAGTCCGGTGGTGCAGGAGCCGTCCGGTTCCGGTTGCTCGACAGGGAAAAAGTGTCTGGAGATTGGGCAGATTAATTTGCGTGGCGTGGTCAAGTCGGAGGGCGGATTTATCGCCGTGGTGACCAACAGCCTGAACAAGGCATATTTCCTGCGGGAGAACGATCCGGTGTTCAACGGGTACGTAGTGAGAATTACCGGCGACACGGTGGTATTCCAGGAAACAGTGCAGGACAAGCTGGGCAAGGCACTGACGCGGGAAGTGACTAAGAAGATTTTCACGCCGGCGGTTTAGCGTGGGCAACGGTGCTCCGGGAAGCCGGAACATCAACAAAATCGAGTTCCAGTAAGGACACGCGGGGCAGACCCGCGAGTTGGGGAGAAGCGAAATGCGAAAGCAACTGCTGAGTGTAATCCTACCGCTGATGCTGCTGGGGCTGATGGCTGCAGCCGCAGAGACGCCGGTGTTACAGGCGGCGAGCCAGCGCAACGAACTGCAGCGAGTGAACGTGGTTCGCGGCACGGACGAGATCCGGGTCGAGATCAGCGCTCGCGGCGCGGTGACGCCGAAGCTAAGCACGGCGGATTCGCCGGCGCGTCTGATCGTGGATTTGCCGGGCACCGTCATGGTGTCAGGGCAGAGCCGCATCAGCATAGGCAGCGCGGGCGTGAAGGGAGTGCGCATCGGCATGGATGGGCAGACGCCTCCAACCACTCGCGTGGTGGTCGATCTGGAGCACGCCTGCCGCTACGAGTTGACCCCGACGGCCGATGGAAAACTGGTGTTGACTCTGCACACGCAGTCCACGGCAGCGGCGAGCCCAAGCGTTCCCAAGAGGACTGTAGCCGAAACTTCTCCAGTGGCGAACCCGGGTACGTCCCCGTTCTCTCCACGAGCGATAGCGGTGAAGGCGGAGCCTAAAAAAGAAGTGACGGCGAACGTGCCTCCTCCAGCGATCGATTCGGTCATCCCGAAAGCAGCGGCGGTCAGCGCCGTACCGGGCAGCCAGAAACCGGAGCCCGCATCGACCAGTGATTTTGTATTCGTGGAGCCCACTTACGTGGCCAAAGCGAATACCGCAGATACGGCGATTGAGCCGGCTGGGCGCGCCCAGGAAGCGGCAGCGAAGTTTGCCGACAAAACAGCTCCTGAACTGTTGCCGGTCAGCGCGAACGCGTCGCAGGCGACGCAGAACGTTTCCTCCAGCACGGGCATCCAGCCAGCGGTCAATCTTGCGGCCGAGCAGAAGTCGCAAGCTGGACAGCAACCCGTTGCGGCTGGCCCCAAGTACACCGGCGAACCAATTTCGGTGAACTTGAAGGATGTGGATCTGAAAGATTTCTTCCGTCTGATTCACGAGATCAGCGGCTTGAACGTGGTGCTGGATCCCAATGTTCACGGCACCCTGACGGTTGTGTTGGACGATGTGCCGTGGGATCAGGCGCTGGACATCGTGCTCAAGAATAACGACCTGGCCCGGGAACTGGAAGGCAACGTCCTGCGCATCGCCACGGTCGAGACTCTGAAGAAAGAAGCGGACGGACGGCGCTTGCAGATAGAAGCCGAAGCGCTGGCGGTGGAGAAAGTTTCCATCACGCGCTTCCTGAGCTACGCCCATGCCAAGGATGTAATGATCACGGTGAAGAAGTTCCTTTCGCAGCGCGGCGACGTGGTGGCGGATGAACGTACCAACGCCATCATTGTGAACGATATTCCGAAAGTGATTCCCATCGTCGACCGTCTGTTGACGCAGCTTGACCGCAAGACGCAGGAAGTGGAAATCGAAGCGCGGGTAGTGGCGGCGACGCGGCAGTTCGCCCGCGACATCGGCACGCAGCTTGGCTTTGGCTGGGGCGACGGACACAGCGCCATCGGTGGAAACTCCACAGCAGGCCTTTCGCCCACCACGGTTGGCAGCTTGACTCCGGGCTATATCACGGTGCCGAGCACAGGCTCGACCCCGGGATCGACGATCCCTTTGTTCTCCAATCTGGGTTCGACCTCACCCACCAGCGGCTTGACGTTCTTGAACGCCAGCAACACGGTGCGAATCGATGCCGTGCTTTCGATGGCAGAGTCGCGCGGCTTGCTGAAGGTTCTGTCACGGCCTCGGGTGGTGACCCAGAATAATATTCAAGCCCTGGTGAAGCAGGGTGTGCGCGTACCCATCGTGACGCAGGCGCAGTTGGGCGGTCCTCCGACTGTGACCTACGTGGACGCGTTCCTGCGCTTGACGGTGACGCCGCAGATCACTTCGGAAAATACCATCTTCCTGAACGTGGACGTGGAGAATACCACTCCGAACTTCGGGCAGGAGGTGCAGGGCAACCCCGAGTTGATTACGCAGCAGGCGACCACGCAGGTGCTGGTGACCGACGGAGGTACGGTGGTGATCGGTGGCGTGATTCAGACGCAGAACTCGATCAACATCGATCAGGTGCCAGTGCTGGGAAATATCCCGCTGCTGGGTAACCTGTTCAAGCATACGCAGGTCAATACCTCCAACCAGGAATTGATCTTCTTCATTACGCCGCGAATCATTCAGACGTAGACAGTACCGAGTTGCGAGTATCAAGTACCGAGCACGAGCCGCCGGCCTGAAGAACCTGTCAGGGCCGGCGGTTTCGTTTTTGGGGCAGTACCTGGTACCGATTACCTGGTGAACCGCGCGATTGATTCCGGGGTCTTTGGGTACTCGGTACTCGGTACTTCTTTCCTTTCCGCCTGTTAAACTCACAGGAATGAACTTCCTGGGGCGTCAAGAGAAGCTGCGGGAATACCTTGCCACCACCCGATTCGATGCGCTGCTGATCAGCCATCTTCCCAACATTCGCTATCTCTGTGGATTCACCGGCAGCGCGGGTTTTCTGCTGATCGCGGAAAGCGGGAGCGTCTTCTTCACCGATGTCCGTTACGACACGCAGGGGCGCGCGGAAGTAAAGGGCGCGAAAGTGATCATTGCCCGCAAAGGGGTATTGAGCGCACTGGCGGAGTGGGTGGGAGCGCGCAAGAAAAGGTCGAAAGGCTGGAGCATTGGAATCGAAGCCGAACACATGACCGTGGCCGAAAAAAAACGGCTGACGGATTTACTGCCCTCCGGCCTTCGGGTACGGGATGCGAGCGTGATCGTGGAGCGGGCACGAATGGTGAAGGATCCCGAGGAGTTGAGAAATATTCGCGCGGCAGTGCAATTGGGAGCGGGTTTGTTTGACCGCGCGCTCGAGGTGTTGCGTTCCGGAGTAAAAGAGACCGAGGTAGCGGCGGAGATGGAGCACGCCGCGCGCCGGGCCGGGGCGCAAGAGATGTCTTTTGCTACGATCATCGCTTCGGGGGCGAGGTCGGCGTTGCCTCACGGCCGGGCAAGCGATCAAGCTATCATGCCGGGCGGATTCGTGGTCTGCGATTTCGGTGTTATACTCGGTGGTTATTGTTCGGACCAAACTCGCACCGTATGGGTGGGGAACGGCTCGAATGCGGCGCCAGAAGACGCGCGCCACGCCTACGAATCGGTGAGGGAGGCGCAGCAGGCGGCGATCGCGGCTGTGCGCCCTGGAATCAGGGTGGCTGAGGTGGACGAGGCCGCGCGCAAGGTATTAAGAGGAGCTGGCCTGGGACGCTATTTCACGCATTCCACGGGGCATGGCGTGGGGCTCGAAATCCACGAAGCGCCGAGAGTGGCGGCCGGCCAGAAGGAAGTACTGCGGTCCGGCATGGTCATCACCATTGAGCCGGGAGTATACTTCCCCGGCAAGTGGGGCGTGAGGATCGAGGACATGGTGGCTGTCAGCGAAAACGGTTGTGAGGTGCTGACTCCGACCAGCAAAGACTTCCTGGCGGTTTAAGTCATGGGTGCCAGGTCATGGGTGTTAAGTCTTGAGCATAAGGCTACGGGTGGTACAAAGCGGTTTGCAATCATATAGCACCTCAAACAGAGAGGCCTGACACCTGCTGGCTAGAATCTGAAGGCTCAGTTCCACCTTATATACGAATGAATCAAAAAGAGCTGAAGGAACTCATTGAGTTCTTAATCGAAAAAGACATTGCCGAGTTCGAACTGGAGCGTGGCGATGTCAAAGTGAAAATAAAGCGAGCGTGCCAGCACACCGTTGTGCAAGCGGGCGCGGAAGTGCCCTACGTGGCCGCGGCGGTGCCGCAGACGGCCCAGCCGGCCGGCGCCGTTTCTCCTGCGGCGGCCCCCCCAGCAGCGGTCGAACCCGCGCCCGCAGTGGAAGAAAACCTGCACGTCGTGAAATCCCCCATCGTGGGAACCTTGTATGAGGCGCCTTCGCCGGGCGCTCCGCCTTTCGTTAAGGTGGGGGATATGGTGGAGGTAGGGCAGGTGCTGTGCATCGTCGAGGCGATGAAACTTCTAAATGAGATTGAATCGGATGTGGCGGGCGAGATCGTGAAAAAGATGGGAAGCAACGGCCAGCCGATCGAATACGGGCAGGAGCTGTTCGCGATCCGACCGAAGAAGTGAGGGAGATTGGGTAATTTTGTAATTTTGTAATTGAAAAGCCTTCGGGGTTTCAAATTACCCAATTACAAAATTACCAAATTACAAAATGCCCCCCTCTGTCCCCACATTTAACCTGAAATGTTCAAGAAGATATTGATTGCGAATCGCGGAGAGATTGCATTGCGTGTTATCTGCGCGTGCAAGGAGCTGGGCATCCGCACGGTTGCCATTTACAGCGAGGCCGACCGGCATTCCTTGCCGGTGCGTTTTGCGGATGAAGCCATCTGCATTGGGCCGCCGCAATTGGCGCTGAGCTACCTGAACATTCCGGCGGTCATCAGCGCGGCGGAGATCGCCAACGTGGACGCAATCCATCCCGGCTACGGGTTGCTGGCGGAGAATGCCAACTTTGCCGAGGTGTGCGAGACCAGCGGGATCAAGTTCATCGGGCCGCGGCCGGAAGTGATGCGGCTGATGGGAGAAAAAGAGAAAGCGCGCGCCGCCATGAAACGGGCGGGAGTGCCGATTCTGCCGGGCTCGGATGGAATCATTGCCTCCGATGGCGAAGCTGTAGAGTGGTCGCGGCAAGTCGGTTTTCCGGTGATCGTGAAGGCGTCGGCGGGCGGTGGTGGGCGCGGAATGCGCATTGTGCGCAACGAAGAAGAGCTGCCGGGATTATTCCGGGCGGCGCAGTCGGAGGCCGCGGGGGCGTTCGGCAACGGCGATTTGTACATGGAGAAATATGTCGAGCATCCCCGGCACATCGAGTTTCAGGTGTTGGCGGATGAGCACGGGAATGTGGTGAGCCTGGGAGAGCGCGAATGCTCGATACAGCGGCGGCACCAGAAGCTGCTGGAAGAGTCGCCGTCCACGCAAGTGACGGGCGAATTGCGCGATCAGATCGGCGGGGTCTTGTGCAGATCGCTGACCGAGATTGGCTATACGAACGCGGGAACCATCGAATTCTTGATGGACCAGGACCGCCGGCTGCACTTCATCGAAATGAACACGCGCATCCAGGTGGAGCATCCGGTGACGGAGATGGTGACCGATGTGGATCTGGTGAAGAGCCAGATCATGATCGCGGCGGGAGCCCACATGCGAGACGTGCTGCAGGGGCCGATTGTGCACCGCGGGCATGCCATCGAATGCAGAATTAACGCGGAACATCCGGAGAAGTTCACGCCGTCGGCGGGGAAGATTACGGCTTTCAATCCGCCGGGGGGAACCGGGGTGCGCGTGGATACGGCGGCGTATGCGGAGGGGGTGATTCCGCCATATTACGATTCGCTGATCGCGAAGTTGATCGTGCATGGCAAGGATCGTGGCGAGGCCGTCTCGCGCATGACGCGGGCGCTGGAAATGTTTATCGTCGAAGGCATTTATACGACGATTCCGCTGCACCGGAGGATTCTGGCTGATCCGGATTTCCGCGCCGGGAAATTTGATACGGGGTTTATTGAGCGATTTCTGGCTGGCAACAAAAAGGTTTCGGCCGCGTGATCGCCCTGCCGCGACTTTATGCCATTATTGATGCGGCGGCTTTCCTAAAACATGAGGATTTGATTACCTTTGCCACGGAACTAATCTTTGGCGGATGCACCGTCCTGCAATACCGCAATAAAAATGGGAGCGCACGCGTGATGCTGGAACAGGCGCGTGAATTGCGCAGGCTTTCGCGGGCGGGGGCGCCCGCGCCACATTTGCGGCTGATCATGAATGACCGCGCTGACTTGGCTCTGGCTGCGGAGTTCGATGGCGTCCATGTTGGGCAGGATGATCTTCCGCCATCCTCGGTGCGGAGGATTATCGGTCCGGATCGTTGGCTGGGATTTTCTACGCATGATCCGCAGCAAGTGGAAGAGGGCGACCAGACCTCCGCGGATTATATTGCCATCGGACCCGTGTTTTCCACTTCCAGCAAAGATAATCCCGATCCTGTTGTTGGCCTTGAAGGAGTGCGCCGGGCGAGGCAGTTGACCGGAAAACCTCTAGTCGCCATAGGAGGNNCCGCGGAAATCAGCAGAGGAATTTTTTCGCGTCTTGAGGTAAAGTCATCCAGAGAATTGCAAGGGTTGGGCAAGCGTGGGCGAGCTGCGCTCGCTGCCTGCCCTGGACTTGCCGAAGGAAACAGCCGGCGAGACGCCGGCGCTACCAGACTCGGGCGTTACAACGCTTAGGAGGGATCCTGAGTACACCGACCACGCGGCCGACTGCAGCGAGCGATTGGGAAATTCATAGCCATCAGGATAAGGAGCTGGTTAAGGGCCTCGGCCTGACCAGCGCCACTATGCTGGTGATGGGGTCGATGATCGGCTCCGGCATCTTTATTGTTTCGGCGGAGATTGCCCGCGAAGTGGATTCTCCCGCGTTGCTGATTGGCGCCTGGGCCGCAGCGGGGTTCATGACTATTGTTGCCGCGCTCAGCTACGGCGAGCTGGCAGCCATGATGCCGCGGGCCGGTGGGCAATACGTATATCTGCGCGAGGCGCTCGGGCCGCTGTGGGGTTTTCTCTATGGCTGGACCTTGTTCCTGGTAATTCAGACCGGGACGATTGCGGCGGTGGGCGTGGCTTTCGGCAAGTTCCTGGGAGTCTTTTTTCCCGCCATTTCATCTTCTCATTGGATTATCCATCTCTGGAAAGTTCCGCCGATTCCTCTCGGGCCCATGGTTCTCGGCAACATGGATGTGGGAATCAACACCCAGAACTTGGTCGCCATCTTGCTCGTTATCTTCCTTTCGGTGGTGAATATCTTTGGCTTGAAAACTGGAGCGCTGATCCAGAATGTGTTTACCGCNNGCGCAGCACGCCGTTCAGGTGGGAGTGGGCGGACCGATCGTGATGGTCGGCACGCTGACGATTCTGGCGGTGGCGCAGGTAGGCTCGCTGTTCTCCGCCGATGCCTGGAACAACGTGACCTTCACCGCGGGAGAAGTAAAAAATCCCAGCCGCAACTTGCCGTTGTCGCTGGCGCTGGGCACGGGAGTGGTGATCGCGCTCTACATTGCCTGCAACTTTATTTATTTACTGGCTCTGCCGCTGGACGGGACGGCAGGCGCGGCAACGATTCTGGGACGGGGAATCAAATTTGCTGCGGAGGATCGCGTGGGTACTGCCGTGATGACGCAGATGTTCGGCGCCGCGGGCGGTCTCTTGATGGCTGGGGCCATTCTGATTTCCGCCTTCGGCTGCGCCAATGGGCTGATTCTTTCCGGCGCGCGCGTCTACTATGCCATGGCGAAGGACGGTCTGTTCTTCAAGAGCGTCGCCAAACTGCATCCCACGCATAAGACGCCGGCGGTTTCGCTGATGGTGCAGATGGTGTGGGCGTGCCTGTTGTGCGTATCGGGAAGCTACGGTCAACTTCTCGACTACATTATTTTTGCTGTGCTGGTGTTCTACATTCTGACGATTGTGGGATTGTTTGTGCTGCGCCGAACACGTCCTGACGTCGAGCGGCCGTATCGCGCTGTTGGTTATCCGGTCCTGCCGGCGATTTATATTGTGATGGCTTTGTTTATCGATGTCGTACTATTGCGCTACAAACCGCAATTCACGTGGCCGGGGCTGATTGTAGTATTGCTGGGCATCCCGGTATATTACGCGTGGTCGAAAAGCGCAGGCACAAGGCGCGAATCGGCGTAGTTCCCAAGGAGAAAGCAAACGAATGGCAAATCTGCTGGCAACCAAGCCGCTGAACCTGCTGATGGAAGAGGCCCGCGAGACGGGCGAACACAGCCTCAAACGGACGTTGGGAGTTTTTCAACTGACGGCGCTGGGCGTGGGTGCGGTAATCGGGGCCGGCATTTTTGTAATGGTGGGACTGGGAGCACAGTACGCGGGCCCGGGGCTCACACTGTCGTTCGTTCTGTCTGGGTTTGGATGCGCCTTTGCCGGGCTGTGCTACGCGGAGTTCGCGGCTATGATTCCGCTGGCGGGCAGCGCCTACACCTACGCCTATGCCACGCTGGGCGAGTTGATTGCATGGATCATCGGCTGGGACCTGACGCTGGAATACGCCATGGGCGCCAGCACAGTTTCCTCGGGCTGGTCGAACCACTTCATCGAACTGCTGAATATCTTCCATGTAAAAATGCCGCTGTGGCTGGCCTACGACCACTGGACAGCGCTGAAGTCCGCCGAGAATATTGTTGCGCGGCAGATGGCGCAGAGCGCGGATTCTACCCTGGTGCCGGGCACGCAAGCGTTCCTGGATAAAGTTAGCGCGATCATGAGTGCGCAGTCTCCGGAACTATTGCAGCGGGGCCATGACCTGCTGGGCGCGCCGCACCTGTTTGGGATGGAGGTCGGTTTAAACCTCCCGGCGTTCCTCATTGCGCTGGCGATTACAGCGATTCTGGTCCGTGGCATCAAGGAGAGTGCGCGGTTTAACACTGGGATCGTGGTGGTCAAGGTTGCGGTGGTGCTTTTTGTGATCGCGCTGGGCTCCCACTACATCAACCGCGCAAACTGGGGTACGGACTGGCACTCCTATGCGCCGCACGGCTTTGCGGGAATCGGAGCGGGCGCAGCCTACATCTTCTTCGCCTACATTGGTTTTGATGCGGTCTCGACGACGGCGCAGGAGGCAAAGAATCCACAACGCGACTTGCCCATTGGCATGATCGCTTCGCTGGCCATATGTACGGTCCTGTACATTGCCGTGGCCGGCGTGCTGACGGGGATGGTGCACTGGCAACAAATCAATATCGAGGCGCCGGTCGCTGTGGCGTTCCTGGACCGGGGTCTGACAACGGCGGCGAATATTATTACGCTGGGGGCCCTGGCTGGACTGACAAGCGTGATGCTGGTGATGTTGCTCGGCCAAACGCGAGTGCTCTACGCGATGGCCAATGACGGCCTTTTGCCTAAAACGTTCTTCGCGGCGGTCCATCCCAAGTTCCGCACTCCCTGGAAGAATACGATTCTAGTGGGCTTGCTGGCGGCGGTCGTCGGTAGTACTACGCCAATCGATGACATCGGCAAAATGGTGAACATCGGCACACTGCTGGCGTTTGTGATTGTGTCGCTTTCCGTGATGGTGTTGCGCTATACGAATCCCAGCCAGCCGCGGCCTTTCCGGACGCCGTGGGTGCCGTTGATTCCGATCCTTGGCGTGATCTCGAATGGGTACATGATGTACAAGCTGGGTTGGGTCAACTGGGCGCGGCTGGTCATCTGGCTGATCATCGGGCTGGTGGTGTACTTCTCTTATAGTGTGAAGCATAGCCGGGTGCAGTCGCTGCAACCGGGTGCCGGGACGAAGAGCAGCGGCCAGTGATCAGAGGTTCGTGTCCAGTAAGTTCGATGGGCTCTCCGCACAGCGCGGAGGGCCTTTTTGTTTTATAGTTCGAAGAAAGTGGTCAGTGGTCGGTGATTGTCGGTGATCAGGGCTCAGTGGTTTCTGATGAGCAAAGGGCCGGTGTTACTCGGCCACTAGCGGGATGAAAACAATCCGATTATGAAGATTGTCAGCGCAGAAGAAATGCGAGGGATTGACCGCGCCACCAGCGAGCGCTTCGGCGTGCCTTCGCTTACGCTGATGGAAAATGCCGGCGCGGCCGTCGCGGAATATGTGCTGGAGCATCACGCTTCGGCGGAGCGCATCGTAGTTTTCTGCGGCAAGGGAAATAATGGAGGAGATGGATTCGTGGCCGGGCGGCGGCTGCATGAACGGGGGAAGAAAGTTCAGGTTGTCCTGCTGGCGAACCCTGCCGATCTGCGGGGTGATGCCGCAGTCATGTTTGGCAAGTTGCCGGACGCAGCCGTCGTCGTACATTCCAGTGAGGAGTTGAAGCGTGAGGCGATTCGGCCCTCGCTGCAAGGTGATTTGTATCTCGATGCCGTGCTGGGCACGGGTTTAAAGCCTCCGGTGAGCGGGCTTTATGCCGAAGCAATCGCAATCATGAACGCAAGCCAGCTTCCTGTGATCGCCGTGGACATTCCTTCCGGCGCAGATGCGGATGCTATGGCCGAGCAGAGTGGAACGATCGCTCGAGCTGACGCGATTGTTACTTTTACCGCACCGCGTCCAGCGCATGTTTTCAGCTCGTTGGCTTCCGGGGCGACCTGCGTGGCTGGGATTGGTTCTCCGGAAGAAGCGATTGTGTCGGCGTTGCAACTGAATGTGATCACCGCTAGCGATATTGCGCCGTTGATCGGGCCGCGCCCGGCGGAGTCGAATAAAGGCAGCTATGGCCATGTTCTGGTGGTTGGAGGATCGCTCGGGAAGGCAGGATCGGTGGCGATGGCGGGAATGTCCGCGTTGCGCACTGGCGCCGGCTTGTCAACTGTGGCGACGCCGAAGTCGGCATTAGAAACTGTTTCCGGATTTCATCCCGAGTTGATGACCGAGCCGTTGCCCGAAACGGATGCCGGCACGATTTCAATGAGCGCGCGAGATCGAATTGAGGAACTGGCGAAAGGCAAGAGCGTGATTGCGATTGGGCCGGGGATTTCGCGTCATCCGCAAACTTCGGAGCTGGTACGAAATCTGGTCGCGAAACTCCAACTCCCCATGGTGGTGGATGCCGATGGACTGAATGCGTTCGAAAGCCGCGCGGACGAATTGAATGGCAAGGATCGGACGCTGGNNGCGCGGCAGTTCGCGCGCGAACACGAATTGATCGTCGTGCTCAAAGGGCATCGCACTCTGGTGGTGCGGCCGGATGGCGAAGCATGGGTCAACACGACGGGCAATCCGGGAATGGCGACCGGGGGTACGGGAGACATTTTGACTGGGCTGGTCGCGGGCATGATTGCACAGCATCCGAAGGACGCGTTCGCCGCGGTGCTGGCCGCGGTGCATCTGCACGGACTTGCCGGCGATGTAATGCGCGAAAGTGTGGGGGAACATTCGATGGTCGCGACGGATTTGCTCCGTGGACTACCGCAGGCTTTTCGGCGCGCACAAAATGCCGCGAAGGAAAAGTTGGTGTGCTGGGGCGAATAAGTGGGTGCGCGTTCATCTCGAAGCGGGCAAGCGAATCGTTTTTCCCGAAGCTGCGGAACGCCGTGCTGCGTCGAGGATCTCCGTCACCGTAATGTTCGTTCCCAGCGAAGACGGCCCATCCGCTTTCATCCCGTTCACTACCACTGCTTTCAAAAAAGATAGCGAGTTGTCGTAAGGCGCGGGCAGCGCTTTGGCGGCGACTTGCTCCTCCGAGCCGCCGGCACGCCGCACGCGAATGTCGTCGCGCTTCAAGGTAATTACGTATCCCGTCTGCCCGTAGACTTCCATGTCTTTGCGGTCGAATGGCCAGTTCCAGGAAGCCTGCACAATGGCCTGCGCTTTGGGATAAGTGAGGATGATGGTGGCTTCATCGTCCACGTGAGGATAGACCTGGGGTTTGATCTGCTGCGTAACGGCAGTCACAGTTTCGGGACGCTGTCCGTCCATCAACCAGGTCATCAGATCGGCGCCGTAGCAGCCGAAGTCGAAGAGCGCGCCTCCGCCGTTGAGTTTTGGGTCGGTAAGCCAGTTCAGGAACTCAGGGCCGACGCCGATTTCCTTGGGTCCGCTGTGACCATCGTGGACGACGACCTTGCGCACATCGCCCAGCGCTTTCTCGTGTACAAGGTCGTAGGCGGCGCGATTGCTGGGGTACCAGGTCGTTTCGTAGTTCACGAGAACCTGAATCTTTCCCCGGGTGGCCGCCTTCTCGATGGCTAGCGCGTCATCCAGAGTGACTGCCAAAGGTTTTTCCATCATGACGTGAACGCCGTGCCGGGCGCAGGTTTCCACTACGCGGCGATGGTCATAAGTATTCGTGTAAACGAGGACGGCTTGCGGATGGGTGCGTTCGAGCATTTCGTCCAGATCTGCAAAGAGCAGATTCCGGCCGAAGTTATAGCGCGCGGCGTATTGGGAAGCGAGGGCCTGGTTCGATTCGGCAATGCCAACGATTTCAATCTCCGGGTTGTGAAGCGAATGGTCGAG
>PKVZ01000153.1:1003-3147 GCA_003131635.1 Acidobacteriaceae bacterium | reverse complement strand
GCATTCAGCACGGCGCGGGCGCCCTCTTGCTTTACTTCGATGCTTTCAAAGAAGGATTTAACGTCGGGATCGGTGCCATGCATCCCGACAGCAGTTTCCCCAGTATGGGTTAAGGCGACGAACACGTTCACTTTATCGATGACGGCGCGTGCCTCTTCCGGATTGCCGGTGAAAGCCTCGGCGCGCAGGTGAACCGCGTCGGCCGTCAAGTGCAGCGGGCTGCGATAAGTTCCCGACACCACCAGGGCCGCAGGCGCTGCGAAGAGCGCGCTCCAGCCGCCCGCTCCCGATGCCGAAGGGTCAACCCGCGCCACAACCCATGCCAGACTGGCGAACTGAACGTGTTTGTAAAACTGACGCAGCAGTGCCGGCCCTCCAAACGGGGAAGCCAGCCGCCTGGAACGATCGACGATTCCCCGAATGACCGCAGGATCGTCGTGATTGGAAGCGGCCACTAAATCGGCGTTCAGCACCGCCACTCGTAGCGATCTCCCTTCCACGCGAATGGTGAAGATGTCGACCGATTGATAGTTCTCAACCGCTTGCGCGATCTGCCGCAGATAAGCTGTCAGCCGCCCGCCGTCAAACTCTCCTTTCAGTACTTCAGAAAATCGGGGCTCCGGAGTCGAACCACCCGTTCCGCCGCCGGGCCAATTGCCAGGGTAGTGGACGGCGAAGGCGGCTTCATCCAGATCCCGCTCGAACTGAAACCCGGTTTCATGAATGAAGCGCTCGTATTCCCGATCATGGCCGACGGCGGGCAATTCCTTGCCCGCATTCACTTTTCGGATCTTGCCCAGGTCGATGTAGAAAAAGGCATCCGCTCCGGGCAACAGACGGGCTGGCTCCGGTGGAGCATGCTTTCGTAGTTGCACGGCCAGCGTTACCGCTGCGGCGGCCAATACGACCGTCAAGAAGATAGGAAGCGTGCGCCTAATTCGCATGGGATGCGGTCAGGGCTGAAATCATAACATTGTGGGGAGAATGGAGGAGAAGGCTCGGGTAAAGTTCCGGCTCGACTGCGTGTAAAGGCCCGATAAAGTCAGCTAACAAATAAAATCGCAACGTTGACTCTCGATCCGAGGCAGGCGGATAATTAGGCGCCCTGTGCGGAGGACTTATGCAGCGTTCTTTTCGGCCCCGCAAGTCAGCCAACCTGTCCGATTCAGTTCAACAACAGCTCAACAAATATGCCCTCGCGGCGGGGGCAGCCGGAGTGGGAGTGCTGGTGCTGGGACAAACAGCGGAAGCAAAGATCGTTTACACGCCAGCCGACACCAACATCACGCCCGATCACATAATTCCTCTCGACCTGAACCACGACGGAATCGTCGCTTTCGCTTTCAAGGATGTATACCGTATCTCTCACACTGCCGGGTTCGATCACACGGGGGTTCTGTCGGTTATACCCGCTAATCCGGCCAATAAAATCGAGGGGTATTCCAGGGTAAATCGTGATTACGCCTCCGCGCTGCGCGCCGGTGTGTCGATTGGACCCAACGCGAAATTTACGGCGGGTCCAAACATTATGGCGACCACCTTTATCGATACCGGACGAGTTCGCGAAAGTAACAGTGTGTGCAACGGTCCGTGGTCCGCAGGTGCGACTCGCTATCTCGGTTTGGAGTTCTTGATTAATGGCGAGGTCCATTTCGGCTGGGCGCGTTTGACCGTCACTTGCAAGGATTTACGCGTTCTTGCGACCCTAAGCGGCTACGCCTACGAAACCGTCCCGAATACGCCGATCATCGCAGGCCAAACGACAGGATCGGATGAGGAAAGCAGCGTAGGACCGGATGCAGCTCTCACCGTGCCCGCTCCCAAACCGGCCCCGCTAGGCTTACTCGCGCTGGGCTCCCACGCACTGTCCATCTGGCGGCGGGAAGAGTCAGTAGGCGCTGGGCAGTAGTATCGATTCCAGACTAATCCTTGCGGGCAGGGTCCACTGTCCACGGCGGGACGACGCCTATCGAGCGGGCATAGGCGATCTGCTGGCCGAGGTGCTGCGCGATGTGTTGAACGATATAAAGCAAGACACCCCGTTCAGTAATCTTCCCTCCGTTCCAATCCAAAGTTTTTTCCAGGTCCGCATCAGGCATGGAGCGGATAGCCGCTTTGGCATGGGCGTAGGAAGCCTTGAGCGT
>PKVZ01000153.1:0-971 GCA_003131635.1 Acidobacteriaceae bacterium | reverse complement strand
CGAACGAATTCGCTTTCCTGGATCATGACTTCGGCCATCACCTCCGAACGATATCCGGTCACACCAGGAGTCCCATCGCGGTATGGATACACCTGGGCTGACGTGCGGACCGCGCTCATCGTCATCACGAGCAAACAGATGGGAAAGAAAATTCGCATCATGAGAGCCTCCATCGTTGCGTACCAGACTTACCAAACCTTCGAGATTATACTTACCTCCATGCAATAGAGGTTCCGGATGGCGATAAATCGCCATCGCGCTCATCGGCCCGCTCAACTCGGTGGTGTCTCTGGTCAATCCCGGTTGCGCGAAATTCGCCCCTTGTGATAACTTAACTAATTGTCCCGGACATCTGGCAGGGATCAGGGGTATACTTGTGCCTGTAGGGCGCGGTTCCCCGAATGCTGGCGTAGCTCAGTCGGTAGAGCACCTGATTTGTAATCAGGGGGTCGGGGGTTCAAATCCCTTCGCCAGCTCCAGTATGCGTAAAGTCCGGAAACGATTTTAGTTAACGAATTTCCGGCAGGCAGCAGGGCTCGGCAAATAGCGGCGCAACAGGTTTTTCCAACGCACTCCATTCGGAACTTTATCCGGCTTGTAGTGGCCTTCGCGCAATAAATTCGTAGGCGCGATTCTTGGTTTCCCTGGTTTGCGAAAAATTAGTTTGCGAATTTCGGTTGGCGGCGGCAGAAACTTGTGTCAATGGTTTTTGAGCGTCAGCCGGATGCAGCGCGACGACTGCATCGCCCGTCAGTTCTTGCACAGGTGGGTGAGTGGTTAAAGCCAACAGACTGTAAATCTGTCCCTCCTAGCGAGGTACGAAGGTTCGAATCCTTCCCTGTGCACCAGTATTGAGTTTGCTGTAGCGCCAGCCTCTGGCCGGCTAGCCGCCGGGACGGCGGCGCTACAATCGCAAGCGGTTTTGGCAGGAATATGAGTCGCTTGGCTATGGCGTTGATTGCGTACGCGGT
>PKVZ01000269.1 GCA_003131635.1 Acidobacteriaceae bacterium | reverse complement strand
GGCCCGCGCTTGAATTCAAATTCCTGTTCCAGCGCGGAATAAACTGAAATCCCCAACACGTCGGAAGGCAGCATGTCGCTGGTGAATTGGACCCGCTGGAAAGTGCAATCGATAGCCCGGGCCAGCGCTTGTCCCAGCGTAGTCTTGCCCACGCCAGGTACGCCCTCAATCAGCAGATGTCCGCGGGCAAAGATGCTGACCAATGCGAGCCGCACGACATCATCTTTGCCGCGAATCACGCGGCGAAGCGCTTTTTCCAGTTCGGCGGCTTTATGGGATACGGCTATGGCAGTCTCAGGCGACATTGGATGGATTTTACTCTCTGGCATGCAAGGCGAGGAGTTACCGATGTCATAGCACCAGCTGTCAGCTTTCAGCCTACCCCTGCGCCCTACTTGTCATCCCGAGCGAAGCGAGGGATCTTGGTTTCTGCACGGCCCTAAATTCAGAACGCGAACAGTGCCTCACCTTGCGCCGATTCATGCCGATAGCTGATAGCTGAAAGCCGACAGCTCTACTGCATCAACTCCGCCGGCCTTCCCGTCAGGCGCTCGATTCTCTTAGCAATCGGCGGATGCGTCGAAAACAGATTCCCAAAATTCATCCCCAGCAGCGGCTGGATAATAAACAGATGCGCCGTTGACGGACTGGCGGCCATGGGCACGCGCTTCGAGTAAGCATCAAGTTTCTGCAAAGCGCTGGCCAGCGCATAAGGATTGCCCGTGTACTTCGCCCCAGTAGCATCGGCCTGATATTCGCGCGAACGCGATACCGCCATCTGAATCAGCACCGCGGCAATGGGCGCGACAATGAGCATGAACAGCGCGGAAAGGCCGCCGCGCCGGTCGCGATTGCCACCGCCGCCGCCAAAGATCATGGCAAATTCCCCCATGCGGGCCAACATCGTAATCGCGCCCGCAAGGGTCGCCACCACCGAACTAATGAGAATGTCGCGATTGCCCACGTGCCCCAGCTCATGCGCCAGCACGCCTTCCAGCTCCTCGTCGTTCAATAACCCCAGAATGCCATGCGTCACCGCCACCGACGCGTGTTTTGGATTTCGTCCCGTGGCAAACGCATTTGGCGATTCCGTCGGAATCACATAAATTTTCGGCATCGGGATGCCGATCTTCTGCGTCAGCCGCTCCACCGCCGCATAGGCTCGCGGCAACTGCTCGCGCGTCACCGGCTGCGCCCGGTACATGGCCAGCGCGATCTTGTCCGAGAAAAAATAGGAGACAAAGTTCATCACCGCGGCAAACGCCAGCGCCAGCAGCATCCCATTCTCTCCGCCAAACGCCCGCCCAATAAACATCAGCAGCAGGGTGAGTGCAGTCAGCAAGAATGCGGTCTTAAATGTATTTCCCATAGCTTTTCGATCTCACCTGATTAGATGTTAGGCGCTCTAAGGGGATGCATGCAGCCGGAGACAGGCATGAATAGCCGCCCAAGCCTGCCCTGAGCGGAGCTGAAAGGGCTGTCCGGGCAAAGCCGACAGTTCATGTGGAGCGGACACTCCTGTCCGCTGCCCTTGACTTTGATTTTTGATCTCGTCCCGACGGGCCTACGTCTCGCATCTTAAACAAGTCAGCCGGGCGCAGTTCTCCCCGCTCGTCTAAACCCTCTAGCCTTGGCCAAGAAGCGACCCCAGCTAAGCCGCTGATCTCGTCGATGTCATCTCTGTCGTGGTCCGGCGGACCGACGACGACATCGCCACGCGAGCGACGCCGCTGAAGATCATGCTCACACCCACCAGCGTGCCGACCGCCCACGCCGCACTCGACGGCCATTGCATGTAGATCATCAGACCCAGCAGCAGCGTAATGATCCCGTCAATCAGCATCCAACTCGAACCTCGCATCGGGCGCATCTTGAAGAACAGAATCACGTTCAGGATGCCTTCAATCAAGAACAGCGACGCCAGAACCAGCGTAAGTGACGCCACACCCAGTACGGGATGCAGGATCAGGTATCCGCCGAAACACAGGTACGCAATTCCAACCAGCAGCTTCCAGCTCATGCTGCCGGCCCCGTGCGCGTGAAACGCGAGCACGAGGTGTACCACGCCCGCCAAGACAATGAGCCAGGCGATGACCCCATTCACCGCTACCGCGGCAAGAAATGGCGAACCAATCGCCAACATGCCGAAGATAATCAGCAATACACCCCACGCAATCGACAACCTCGATGCGTGCCGCGCGATCTCAACCGGACTACTCTGTGCCATGGGAGACCTCCTTATAAACGGCCTAAGGCTACCTCAAAAACCTAATTACAAAAAGTCCAAATATCTATGTAGAGACAGCCCCCCGGCTGTCCGGCGGGCAAAGCCGTCAGCTCCTGCCGCTGCCATCGGCATCTCCCGATGGCTTTATCCCAGCTTCCGGTCTATACTGAAATTCTTCGTTGATGCGCCGACCGTCTTTAGGAATCCTTAAAGGAGACTCGTCATGAGCTACAAGGCTGGAAGCTCTTTTGACAGCATTGAGAGTGCCCATGAATTCGTCGCTCTGTTGGCCGAAACCGTTCGTGAGGCTAAGCAAGAGGTCGAAGTCGACGTTCAAAGGGAATCAAGTTCAGACTCCCCCCGCCGTTTGGACGCGCTGCGCGCCGCTCTATACAGCATGGAAAAGCTCGAACTGCACATGAACAAGAGCCGCCGCATCCTCAACGATCTCCGTTCCCTGCGCCGGCTTCTCTTCGACGAACGATCCGCGAACACGAAGTCGATCCCAGACGCGAAAACCAAGAACCGGCAAGCCCGCATCCTAAGCCCGATCGACAGGGCCCAAGAAAAAATCCGCCTCTCCCAAGTGCCTAGCGTTTAAGCGCTTACCGAAACGCCGCTCGAACTGGATTGCGTAGTTCAGCTGGATTTTCTCTTTTGGCGCGATTGCAACAGCGGAGCTCCCCAAGCGCTAGCGGCGAGGAGTGCTCCGAATAAAATGATGGCGTCGATGCTGGACCGTCCCTGGGGCGACCAGTAAACGTCGCGCAGGTTCAACCAGAGGGCAAACTCGTCGAGCGTAAGCGCCGCGCCCACCCCATAGAGGATCGACATCAGGCGGCTCAGAAGAATCGACGAATCGTCAGCCCCGGTGCCGATTTCAGCCAGCCAGGCGTAGCCCACCAGCAGGAGAATAAGGATTCCGAAGACGAGGTGATGAATGTGCCGGCCGCCCGACTGGATAAAATGAAAGGGTGGAATCTGATGTAAAACGGCAAATACCACCGCACGTACTCCGGCGAACGTGAGAAAGAAACTGACCGAGGCCACGAACAGCCGCCGCCGCGGCCGGTCGGGAATGCGCTCGTGAATGACCGTGCCGAAAGATGTGCCTTGCAGCAGCAATAACAGGAGAACCGTCCCCGCCGCCGCGAGCAGAAGGATGAACCAGGAATAAGCCATGCGCCATTAAAGCACGGCGCGTGCGAGCGTCAAGCTCGCTGCGCTTCCCGTTTCAGTGCCCGCTCCAAAGTTTGATCGAGGGCGGCTTTAGCCTTTTCATATTCGGCTGGGGAGATTTGGCCTTGCTTGCGCTCGACTTCGAGTTGGAACAGTTCTTCTTTTATTCCTTCCATCAGCATGGAGGTGGGCCGCGCCGGGACGCGGGATGAACTAGGAGCAACTGCTTCGGCTGGCTCATAGTCGTCTTCCTCCTGCATGGCGATTGGCGTGGAACTCTTTTGCCGCTTCAGAGCGCGTGCCGCTGCCTGTTGCCGCGATGCTACGTAAATGCCACCGATCACTAAGACCGCGGCGAAGCCTCCAAGAATCCACCAACGATATTTCTGCAGTGGGTCGGGAGCATCAATCGGCGGCCCCAATCCGCCGCCGGGACGGCCGCTGGACTGGCTCGCTCCCGGGGCAGGCGCCGAACTCTCCTCGCCTTGGCTTGAGCCTTGAGCGCCGCTTTCCTGCTGGCCGGCGAGCGTGCCTTCGCCGGAAAGCTTGAACGCAAGGTTTTGCCCAGGGGTAGTGTTGGACGCAACTTGAACGGCGGCGTCCGGTTCATTGGGATAGTTAATCAATTTGAAGCCCGTCGAAGTCGCGGCGGCGGTGAACTGCATCGCCTTGGGAATCATGACCACGAAATGCTCCAGGGGATACAGCGACTTGGGATCGATATTCGCGCTGCCGCTGTAAGGAAGCTGGTAAGTTACCTCGAAGCGGGTCAACCCTGGACGCAATGGAAAGATGAACGAATAGCGATTCTTCTCGCCTTCAGGCACGGGCGCCGACTTCAGCGGGTTGCCGTTTTCGGTGGTCGCGGTGGCTGAATCATCGATGACATGCGCTCCGTCAGGAACGTAGAACTCAAGATTGTGTTCATTCATCTGAGTGCGCGGAGGCTTCGACGTGTTCTGCACCCCGAATTCGCGGGTGATTGCGATCTGGCCTTGCGCCGCCTGGATACGCATGATGTCGGCAACCACTTCGATGCCATCTATTTTCTTGGCAGCATCATAAACCTCGACTTCGACGGAAGTGGTTCCCGGAGGCGCCATGCGGTGATACGTAACCTCCTGATGGATGGCGCGGACCAGGTGCGGCGCCTGCGCGTCGTCCAGTTTGAAACTGAATTGGCCCTTGGCGTCGGTCTTGGTGCGGCCGGCTTCTTCCATGCCCTGGCCCAGCTTAAACACGACAACTTCGTCACCGGCGGAAGGCTTGCCGGTGGTGGAGTTCTTCACCGTGCCGGTGAGGGTTTGAGCGGCGGCGAAGGAGGTGAAAAGGACGACGAGAGCGATAAGGATGCCGGAGTCGCGCCCGATAACATGCATTGGCGATTTCAAAATCTGATTTCCTTTCAAACTCTCGTTTTCCGCGCTGCAGGCGCGATACTTTCCAGCCGCGAAATTTCGGCCAGGATAGTGGCGGCTTCGTCCTGCAAAGAA
>PKVZ01000268.1 GCA_003131635.1 Acidobacteriaceae bacterium | reverse complement strand
GCTCAGCGTGGTCGAGATCAGCTTTGCGGAAAGCTCGTCGCCGAGCCGTGAACTTCCCGCCAGCATCCTGGATACCGGCGTTTGGCAGATGACGACGGCACAGGCCCTGCGCGAACGCGGCTACGGAGTGACCCTGCCCGAAGCGGCGGCGTATGGCAAAGGGCACACCGGGCACGCGAGTCATGTTTACACGAATGCCGACATCGATCGCCTGCACAACGGCAGCTGAAAATTAATTCTAAGGTTTGGATGGGCTGACCGGATCGTCCCCGTGGCAGAGCCCAAAGCAGGCAATGACGCCTGCGGCCACCAAACCCAAGCGCCATGCCAAACGGCTGTCCAGAGCGGGGCCATCTCCATCGACCCCCTGGGTAGGCTGAACGGGAGCGCCGCAGTGCTCGCCTCGGGTTGCCTGCTCGCCTTCGCGTACGATGATGTCGGAAGATGCGCCCTGTTTCGATCTCTGGATCGAGCCGTGCAAGTGAATCTTGACATCGTTCTTCGTCGCTACGACCCTCACCCTTCCATTTATGTCGGTCACTTCGTATTGCGTGCGGTCTGAAGTGATGGGGCTCACGGTGATGCAGCCGATAAGCACTTTCATCTCGCGGGCGGTATCGAGTTTCAGGCTGCCGTGGTCGAGGGCGAGTTCCGCGCCTTGGAATTGCATCATAGTTTCAGGCGCGATCAGCACAGTGGATCCGTCCACGTCGATTTTCGCGCTGCCGGCTTGGGTCTGGACCAGGGAGTCGGGGAAGATGGCAGTGACCGCGGGTGCGACACTTCCATTCAGCCAGACTCCTCCATCACTATAAATCAGGCCCCTGTCCGTAATCTGAGCCAGGGACGGAGGCGCAATAACAAGCATCACGCCGCAAACGAATTTGCGCAATTCCAGCAAGCTGACTCCCGCCGCCGTTCTACGCACCAACTTCCTTGCGCTAGGATAGCGGGCGGAATCGTCGGCGGGTATTGGCTTGCGTGATGCACGCCAAGCAGATACTGATCTAAAAAATTCTCAGACTATGGTGCTAAAAATATCTGGAATCAGTGAGTTGCATATTTCTTGATCCGGACTGAAGGCATTTCCTGGCGGACATGCGTATTCGGCGCAAAACTTAGGACTGGCAATCTGTCGGAGAATTGCTGGGAGAAATGGTGCCGGGGGAAGTGGTGAGGTGCTTGACGTAGCAATCTTCATGGACGGCCTTGCCGTTTTCATCGGCATGAAGGTCGACCTGAAGATCGACGGGCGTGCTGCAAAGTGCGCAAGGTACTTCCTGGAAGTGGCTGCCGCCCATGAATGCCTCCTTAAGGGAGAGCCAACTTCAGCATAGGCGCTAGGCGCGATAGAAGATGATCAATACTGAACACTTCGAGACTTTGGAATTTCCGCGGTGAACTGTTAGGACGCTTCCGGTAGCTCCCTGTCCGAATTGACGCCCTAGACGAAAGGTGAATATTGCGGACCTGACAGGCATTCTACGCCCGGACGAAATCGATAAACCCGTGCTGCACATCGGTGCGGATTAGTTTGACTTTGAGCTTGTCGCCGACATCGAGGCCTTGGGCGCCTTGCGCCAACAATCCTTCCACGCGCGGCTGCAGCGCGCGCACAAAAGTTCCATGCCCGGTGACGCCGGTCACGATGGCATCGAAGGTGGCGCCGATTCGGTTCTGCATGGCGACGGCGGCGAGGCGCTTCGACATCTCGCGTTCGACCTTGCGGGCGGCGTCTTCTTTTTGAGTGCAGTTGGCAGCGATGGCGGTGAGTTCTGCGTCCGAATAAGGATGGGGCTGGCCTGCGAGCATAGCCTTGATGAGGCGCTGAGTCACGATGTCAGGAAAGCGGCGGTTGGGAGCGGTGGAGTGAGTATAGTCCTGCACAGCGAGGCCGAAGTGGCCGGACGAGGAATCGCCGGGACGCTCGAGGACGTATTCTCCGGGGCCGATCAATTTGATTACGCCGAGCGAAAGATCGGCAAAATGATCAGGGTCGGCCGCCTTGCGCTTCAACAGAAAATCGTTGAGAGATTTGGAATCGGGATCCTGCGAAAGTTTCTCGCCGTATGTCGCCGCGAGCTGCACGATGCGGTCCCAGCGCTCCGGCTGTTTCACGATGCGGCGCAGCGAGGAAACTTTTTCGAGCATCCGCGCCACTACCCCGTTAGCCGCGATCATGAAGTCCTCAATCAATTCGGTGGCGTGGTTTTTGTCGACCACTTGATCGTTCAAAATGAGGGGACGGAGTTCGTCGGTCTGGAGGGTGAGGGCTCCATTTTCGAAGCGCTGACTCTTGAGCTTTTGCGCGACTTCATCTTGAAGGTGAAGCTGGGACTGCAGATCGGTGGAAGCCGCTACTTTTGCGGGCGCTGCCGCTGCGCCTTCCAGCCACGCTCCGACGGAGTTGTATTGGAGTTGAAAGTGATTTCGAACCAGGGCGCGATATACGTTACTGGAAGTAACATGTCCGCCAGCGTCGACCACAAATTCAACCACCACGCTTAGACAGTCCTGATTTTCCAGCAGGGAAGTCTTGCCGGCGGAAAGTTCCTCGGGCAGCATGGGGAAGTTGCGGACTCCGGCGTAGACGGTTGTAGTTTCTCGGGCGGCGTGCTGATCGATTGGAGTGTGCTTGGGAACGAAAGCGTCTACATCGGCGATTCCGATTAGAACTTTCACGTCGCCATTAGGCTGGCGTTCGGCAACTTCGATCTGGTCGAGGTCGCGGGAAGTATCGTTATCGATGGAGGACCAGAAAAGATTTCGCAGATCGCCCACATTCTTTCCGGCGGCAATTTGTGGAGGATGGGCGCGCAGGTTGGTGAGCTGCTGTTGGACTTCAGGCGGGAAGTCGGGTTCGAAACCGCGTTGCCGCACCACCTCTTTTGCGACAGCTTGCAGATCGATGTGAGGGTGAGCGTTGGGCATGGGTTCTCGCGTCGGGAATAAAATCCTTTTCACCACAGAGTCACCCTTCGGCTTCGCCCAGGGCAGGCTCCGACACAGAGAAAATCTTTAGGGCATTAAATATCCTTGTTATCGGTTTTGCCTTCTCTGTGTCTCTGTGGTGAAAGCTCTCCTACTCGGTAACCACCGCCTTTACCAGATTTCGGGGGCGGTCCACGTTGTAGCCTTTTTTCGTTGCGACATGATATGCGAAGAGCTGCAGGGGGATCACTTCAACGATGGGGAGCAGCAGTTCCGGAGCGGCGGGAACGAAGAAGACATCGTCGGCGATGCTGGTGATCTCGCGATCGCCTTCGGTGGCCACGGTCACCAGGCGGCCATGCCTGGATTTGACTTCTTTCATGACCTCGAGAGTGCGGCGATAACGCAAAACCGAATCGGGATCATGGTGGTCGCAGGTGGCTAGCACGACCACGGGAAGTTTTTCGTCGACGAGGGCGTTCGGCCCATGCTTCAATTCTCCGGCGGGATAGCCTTCGGCGTGAGCATAGGAAATTTCTTTGAGCTTGAGCGCGCCCTCGCGCGCGATGGCGTAGTGGACGCCGCGTCCGAGGTAGAGGAATTTCTCCGCGTGGAATTGTTTCTCGGCGAACTGGCCGGCGAGATCGTCCCATGCGCGGAGATTGCGATCGATGGCCCCGGGAAGCTGCAAGAGCCGCTGCAGATAAGAGCGGGTGACCTCGGAGGTCATGCGTCCGCGCTTGCGCGCCAGGAATAACGCCATGAGATAAAGAACGGTGACTTGCGTGGTGAAACTCTTGGTAGCGGGCACGGC
>PKVZ01000189.1 GCA_003131635.1 Acidobacteriaceae bacterium | reverse complement strand
CCATTCCGGATCGACGCGCGCGCCCTCGGTCAAGAGCTTGGGCGGCAATTGCTCTTGATTGTCCTGATACTGCTGCAGTCCCATCAGAATAGTTTGCTGGCCTGGAATGAATTGGTGGCAGCCCATGCAATTGTATTTCTTGACGATCCACCAGCCCTCTTGAATGTCGTGCCGCGCGTCGCCCGGCTTGTATTGATAACTCGCGGGCAGGGAAGTCTCTTCGCTTCCCATCAGGAAGGTTGTGAGATCAAGCACCTGATCCTTGGTAAGGTGGAGGTTGGGCATGCGGGCGGCATCCAACTCGCCTTTGATCTTGCCCTTGTCGTACACGTTGGGCTCGGCCAGCTTGTGCTCGAAGAATCCCTTCTGGTTGTACCAGGGTTCTTTTGCCGGGCCGTCGGGCAGACGCGCCAGATCTTCCTTATCGGTAATCGGTTCGGCATCGCTGCCGCCGCGCTGCGCTATGGTAGTGAACAGGGCGAAGTCGAGACGCTCGATGGGCTTGCTGCCTTCGTAAGTGAGCTCGGTGCCGATGCGGCCTTCATCCTCCATGCCCGCAATTTCATGGCAGCCAGCGCAGCCAAAGTGGCTGATCCACTTCCTGCCCTCGGCCTTCAGGGCGGGATCATCCATGAATGGCGCATCCGGATAGGACGATGGCTCCAGTTTTTTCTGCGTCATCAGATAAGTTGCGATGTCTTCCGCATCTTCAGGAGACAGCCGTAGGCTGGGCATCACCGTCATGTTCTGCACTTGCAGTTCGTGCCCGTCGTTGGGACACCGGCTGTGGTCAAGGTCGAAAATGTAGGGCAGTCCTTTTTTCGCGTAATCCTCGGGGCCGATGTCTTTCTTTTCGTATGGGCAGTAGGGGCGGGTGCGCTCGCGCGCGTTGTGAATCCAGCGTACCAGGTAGTCGTAATTCGCTTTTTCGCCGACGC
Organism: Acidobacteriaceae bacterium; assembly: GCA_003131635.1. Lineage (GTDB taxonomy): Bacteria > Acidobacteriota > Terriglobia > Terriglobales > Acidobacteriaceae > Sulfotelmatobacter. The sequence goes on along the minus strand of PKVZ01000189.1, from coordinate 5,598 downwards.
GACTCAGATTCGCAGCGAACGTGCCGCCCTGCGTCTGATCGCCTTCGCCGATCGAGTGGCAGGCCAGACAGCCCCGCTCCTCAAACAGTTCTCTCCCGTGCACCGCATTTCCTGGCTTGCGCTTGGCTAGAGCATCGGTGAATCCCGATTGCCAGATATACGCTGAAATGGCCTGGATCTGGCGATCGGTGAGGCGGAAGTTCGGCATCTTGGTCGTGGGACGGAAGTCCGAGGGCTTCTTCAGCCACACCGGAATCCAATTCTTGTTCAGCTTCAGACGGACGTCTTTCAGGTTCGGTCCGACCTTTTTTTGGTCTTGCATGAGGCTGTGGGACTGGTAATCGAGCTGCTGCAAATGCCCGTCCAGCTTGCTGTTTGCCACTCTCAGGTCGACGGCCTGTCCGTTCAGACGATTCGCATCTTCGTTCGACTCGGCCGCGTCGGCCTGTTTCATGAGGTAGGCGGTTTGCTTCAGATTTTGATTCTTCTGAGTTTCGATCTGCTTAATCTGCTGGCCGATCGAATTCAACTCTTCCGGCTCCTCGTCATAGCCTTGGTAGCGGTGGCAGCCCATGCAACCTCTCTGTCGGAAGAGGTCTTTGCCGTTGTTGATGGTCTGCCACTGGACATCGCCGCTGACCAGGACCATGTCGGCGGCGTGGCAATTCTGGCAACCCGCCTGTGCATTCTCCCTGGGAAACAACGGCCACAGCCAGTGCTCGTAGTTTCCGTGCGCTTTCTCGACGCTGGTGGTAGCGCGTCCGTTGCCTTGATGACAGGGTGAGCAGCCGAACGTCTCGGGATCGTGAATCTTCAACAACTCGGGCTGGGTATGACTGGCGAACGCGTCGGCGTACTCGTCGGGCTTTTTCTCGCCTTTTGGAGTCATCGAGGCGGCCGTGATTTTCAGTGGCTCGCGCGTGTTCATGTGGCAGGACTCGCAGCGGTCGACGATGTTGGCCTCGGCCACGTTGATCTGCACAATCGCAGGATCCCATTCGGTCGCGCGTTTTTTCAAACCGTCGATCTGCTGCGGCGTCAGGCCGACCAGGTGGCCGGAGATGTATTCATCCATCTTTGCCTTGGCGGCGGTCACGGGCTTCAGCACCTCGCCGAGTTCGAGGCTTTTGCTGGTGCGCTCATCGCGGATCTGGTTGTAGGTTTCCTCGAGCTGGGGGAAGTTGAATTGCTTCCTGCTGCCGTCGGGAAACTCGACGGTCGCCAACTTGCTTTTGTACTCGGCCAGTTCCTTCTGCTTGCTGGCTTTTGACGAAGGGCTCGTACTGGTCTCAATCTCATAGCTGATGGCGTTGACATAGGCGCGCCGGTCGGTGAACACGCTCTGCACCGCCAGCAGCCGTGCGCTGACTTCGTCCACGGCCTTGCGGGCTTCGGCGGCCTGGGCTTTCGAATCCTGATAAGTCTTTTCGTAGGCCAGCTTGAGTGCAGCGTAATCAGGATTCTTCTCGACATCCTTTTCCGATGTATCCGATTTCGACCGCGCTGTGTTCAGAAATGCGCCATAGCGAGCCTTCCACTGCTCCTGGAAAGCCTTCCAGGGACGCTGTGTCCAGGCCTCGTCCCACAAGGCCCAGAACAACGTTGCCATCAGAATCACCATCGCGATCAGGTAATACGCGGCGTACGACTTGCTTGTGATCGGGTCCTGCTCCATGTTGGGTTTCTCAGGCACCGCTTCCTCCGAAAAATCTGGTCTTGGGTATCGGGTCTTAGGTCTTAGGTTCTTGGTCCGAGATCATTGCTTCGTTGCTTTTGGTTCCTAACACCTAAGACCCAAGACCTAAGACCGCTTTCAAATATTGAACCAAGGCGTAATCCACACATACTTGATGTGCCACAAAAGCCGCAGCCCCATCTTTAGCGGCAATGCCACCATGGTCAGCAAAAGGAACTGCGTGATCCCAAATTGCAGCAAACTCATCCGCTTGAAGTCTTTCCCCATGTACCGCCGGAATAGCGAATACACGACAAATCCGCCGAGCAGGTAGTACCCGCCGACCACAATCGCGCCGAAAACCGCTTTCGCTATGTTCGACGTGATTCCGAAAATGTCGGGCAAATCGCGGTTCACTTCATAGATCAGGCGGTTGTGATCCCACGTCTGCCCCGGCCAAAACCATTGCCAGCCAGGCCCGCGAATAAATGTTCCGATGATGATCATCGCGATCCACAGAATGATGAAGCCGAACAAAAATGTCCCGATGGAAAACTTGCGCTGCTTCCACGTGTAATACCCGCTGCCCAGTGGATTCGTATCGACGTAAGGAATCACCATCAAGCCGATGATGATCATCGTGGGCATGACGACGCCCGCAATCCACGGATCGAAATAGACGAGCATCTCCTGCAGTCCGAGGAAATACCACGGAGCCTTCGCAGGATTCATGGTTAAGTTGGGATTGGCGGGCTCTTCGAGCGGAGCGTTCAACGTGATCGACCACACCATCAGAATGATGGTGACGATGATAGCGGCGAGAAATTCGATGCGGAGCAGGAACGGCCAGACGTGAACTTCCTTTTGCCAGCCCGCCTTGAACGGCCAGGTCTTGCGGTGATGGGTCTTGGCGAGCGCGGCGTCGCCTTCCAGTTGCTCGATCAACACGTCGTTGGCATGCGCCTGCTTCCACGCCAAATAAATGTAGAAGGCTAGCAGCGGGATGAGCCCTACGATCGGCACATTGTCCGGAGCCGAGCAAATCTCCCAAAGTTGTCGCCAGTCCATAATTTTCTCGTCAATCGCTTAAGAGAATTCTTGTTATTCCGAACCGGGCGGAAAGCCCGGTGAGGAACCTGCTTTTGGTTAAGCCGCTACTCTCCCGCCGCCTTCGGCCCTCTGCGCGGCTTGTCTGCCTCGGCTGCCAGCATCACCGGCGCCGGACCCGAAATTCCACCGTCCTTCCGCACCCGCCAGAAATGGACGATCATCAGAATCGAAGCCACGATCGGAATTCCAATGCAGTGCCAGATGTAGGAGCGCAGTAAAGCATTCGCGTCCACAATCGAGCCGCCCAGCAATCCGAAACGCACGTCGTTATAAGGCGTCATGCCCAGCATCGATCCGAATGGACCTTCATGTCCAAGCAGCGGCGTGGCCCGCGCCATGTTCGTGCCTACAGTTACCGCCCAGAATCCAAGCTGATCGTCGGGCAACAGATAACCTGTGAACGAGAGCAATAACGTGAACACCAGTAAGAGCACCCCGATATTCCAATTAAATTCGCGGGGCTTCTTGTACGATCCAGTCAGGAATACGCGGAACATGTGCAGCCACACACCAATCACCATCAAGTGGGCCGCCCAGCGGTGCATGTTGCGCAAGATTTTTCCGAAAGGCACGTCGTGTTCGAGATAAAGCACATCGCGAAACGCCTGCACCTTGCTCGGATGGTAATAAAACATCAGCAGCACGCCGGTATAAGTGAGAATGATGAACAGAAAAAACGTAATCCCGCCCATGCCCCAGGTGTAGCTGTAACGCACCGCATCGCGATTGATCTTGGCGGGATGCAGATGCAGGAACACGTTGGAGAGCACGCCCAAAGCGCGATTGCGCGGCGTGTCATCGTGCTTGTGACGGAAGATCGACGTGTAGACCTGAGTCTTGGTCGGATCCTTCAGTCCCTCGATCTGCTCTTTCGCCTTCGCGGGGATATCGACCTTCATCGCCTGAATATCGTCTTTGACGCGGTCGACTAACCCTACTTTGCCGTTCTTGCCGTTNNACTCCGGTCAAAAATGCTCCTGGATCGTTAAATTTGCTCGGCTGTCCCTTCGGCCACTGATAGAGCCGCGAGGTATCCACGATAATCTGCCCGTCTGGCGCCAATTCCACGTGCGCACGGTCCATGGGACGCGGCGCCGGGCCTTCGAAGTTAATGCCTTCACTGTCATAGCCGCTGCCATGGCATGGACACTTAAATTTGTTTTCGCTGGGCTTCCAGTCCGGTGTGCAGCCGAGATGTGTGCAGCGCGCGTAGATCACGAACACTCGGTCGGGCGTGCGATCGACCCAGATGCGATATTTCTGTTGGAACTTGGTGTCAACGCCTAGCGCAAACTCCGACGGATAGCCAATCTTGAATACGGAATTAGGTTCGAAAAGAGTGCGGGGAAGAAAGAACCGGAAAAAAGCGAGGAACCATGCGGTCAGGAACGCCGTCACTCCCACCCACACCAGCCGCCGCCGCCGCTTGTCGATTTCCGTATTCGACGGTCCCGCGGAAGAAAGCCCGGCGGATGCCGCCGCCTTTGAGGTTCCCACCGCCGGCGTGCCCACATATTTCGTGGCATCTACCGCGCCCGTGGCTGCGGGTTTTGCCGCCTCTGGATTCGGGGTGGGCTTCGCGCCCTCCGGCTCCGCCATAACTCTTCCTCCTTTTTCTTAACTGCTGGTCTTAGGTCCTAGGTCTTAGGTCTTAGGTTTTAGGTCTTGGGGTTTGCCTAAGACCTATCACCCAAGACCCGGTTTCTTAGTCAGCCGCCACCAACGCCGTTGCCGCAATCTGCCCTGCGGTCCCGTGAACAGAAATGCAGGAATGAACTGTTTCCCCCAGCGCTTCCAGCACTAACTGGCCCAACGCAAAAACAAACTTTGGAGAATCGTTCAATCCGGAACTCATCTCGAAGTGCTTAATGCCCAGCCGCAAAGCTTCTTCGCGCCCTTCGTGGTCGATCTCACCCAAAGTCTCCACGTGGTCGGAAACAAACGCCACCGGCACAATGCAGACTTCTCGAACTTTTTCGCCAGCCAAATCACGCAGCGTCCGGTGTAGCGAAGGCTGCAGCCACTTGCTAGCGCCCACCTTGCTCTGGTAGCAGAGCCGGTGACGATTGGGCCATCGGCCCCGCCCCATCAGAAGACGCACCGTCTCCTCGATCTGCCGTTGATAAGGATCGCCCTTGGCAACGATTGACATGGGAATGCTGTGGGCGCTGAAAACGATTTCCGCTCGCGACGGGACTTCAAAACGCGACAAGGCCTCTCCCACTTTTTCCACGACCGCGTCTAAATACATCGGATGCCGATAGAACGGTCCCACGTTGTGTACGGGAATGTCATCCTGAAACAATCGCCGCCACTCGTTGAGGCTGCTGCCCGTAGTCGTCGAGGAATACTGCGGATACAAGGGCAGCAGAACCACCTCGTCGCATTGCGCAGCCTGCAGTTGCGCAATCGCCTCACGGGTGAACGGATGCCAGTAGCGCATGGCCACAAAACAGCGCGCATCCAGGCCTTGATTCGCCAGTTCCGCCTCCAGAGCTCGGGCTTGTTGCTCGGTGAAGCGGCGAATGGGCGAGCCGCCACCGATAGTCGCATAATGGTGCTGCACTTTGCGTGCGCGGGTAGTCGAAATTAGTTTGGCCAGAGGCTTACGGCCGAGGCGGGCAAAAGGGAAATCGATAATATCAGGGTCGCAGAAAAGGTTGTAAAGGAAAGGCTCTATCGCAGCCAGCGTATCGGGCCCGCCAAGCTGAAACAGAACTACCCCCACACGGCGCGTTGTCTTCGCCATCCCCTCAGATTCCCCAGAACCGGCGAATTTACTCCCATCTGCGACGAGAGTCAATGGCGGAATT
>PKVZ01000188.1 GCA_003131635.1 Acidobacteriaceae bacterium | reverse complement strand
AGGATGGTGAGCAGCGTGGCGGGAATGTCGGTGAGGCGCAGACGGCGCAGGGTCCAGAAAACGACGAAGGCGAGGATGGTGACGTTCATGCCGGAGACGACGAGGACGTGGTAGGTGCCGGAGCGCTGGAAATCGACTCGAGTGTCGCGGTCGATGAAGGCCTCTTCGCCGATGACCATGGCGTCGACGAGAGCGGCTTGAGGCGCGGGCCAGAGGGCGTGGATTTTGGCGATGATGCTGGAGTGAATTCTTGTGCGCCAGAGTTCGAGACGGTTGCCGGTGAAGCCGGGGAGGAGTTGAACGTCCTCGGCTTTGGCGGAGGCGAGGGCGGCGATGCCGTTCGCGGCGAGGTAGCTTTGATAGTCGAAGCTGCCGGGATTGCGGAAGTTGCGAGGGAGTTTGAGTTTGATGGGAAGGCGAAGGCGCTGTCCGTAGAGGAAGAGGCGCATGGATGCGGGTGGTTCGTGGATTGGCGCGGACGATGATTCGGCGTAGATNNGAGGTTTGGCGGAATCTGCCTTGGCGAGTGACGTGGGCGGTGATTTGGATTTCTGGGCCGTAGGCGAAGCGGTCAAGGCTGGGATCGAGGGGGCTGGAAGGTGCTCGGAGTTGGATATGGAGGGCGCCGGCGAGGAAGAATGCGCCTAGAGCCAGACCGGCGCCGAGCCATTCTCTTCTAGCCAGAAAGTAAACGCCGGCGGCGAGGAAGGCGATGGCGGCGGCGATCCACCAGGAAGTGGGGCGCGCGAGGTAGGTGCCGGCAAGTATTCCGGCGGAATAGGCAAGGGCGGCCCAGAGCATGGGTTGGCGTGGGGGCTTGAGGTGGAATTCGGTGGGAGCGGCCTGGGGCGCAGATGATGGCAGGGGCGGCATGGGCGTGAGGTTGAAAAGGACAATCCGACCGAGTACCGCAGGGGCTGAAGCCCTCAGCTTTTTAATGAGCACTGACCGCAGCGCTGAAAGCGCTGCGCCACCCAAAACCAGAATCTCCGCACCCGTGAAGCCAGAAATCCCGCAGTCCAAGACAAAAATCCTACGGTACTAGCGGGTTAGGTGGAGGACGGTTTCGAGGTGGTAGGTTTGGGGGAACAAGTCGACGAGATGGATCTGATCGACGCGATAGCCTGCGGCCTGCAGGGGTATAAGGTCGCGGGCCAGGGTCGCGGGATCGCAGGAAACATAGGTGATGCGGGGCGCGCCAACATCGGCCAGCAAGCGCGCCACGCGATCACCCAAGCCGCCACGGGGCGGGTCGACCACCAACAAGTCGGGGTCATGGAGCACCTGGGGGAGGGCTGCGCCGTTTCCGACTGCGCCATTTCCGACTGCCCCTTGTCGGACCGCACGTTGCCCGGTTGCGGCAGGTTCGGCCCGTCCCTTATGTCCGAGTTCGGCCAGATATTGCTCGGTCCCGGCGTTCGCCACCTTTCCATTAACAGGCAGATTGTATTGAAGATCTTTGGCGGCTGTCTGTGACGACTCAACAGAAACGATGTGACGGATGCCACAGGCCAAGGCTGTGGAAAACAATCCGACGCCGGCGTAGAGATCAAGGGCGAGTTCGCCGGAGCGGCCGCCGGTGACGATGGCGATGAGTTCGTCGATCAGGAAGCGGTTGGTCTGGAAAAACGAGCCGGCGCTGACGCGGTAAGCGGAGTGCTTGGTCTGATATATCAATTGGGAAGCGCCGACCGTGACCAGCAGCTCCTGCACGCCTTTTTGCGGCTCGCGGAAGGCGACGACGCCGGCAATCTCCGGCAGGGACGCGCACAATTCTTCGGCCCAGGCGCGAACGGCGGCGCGTCGAGCTTCGGGGTCGCATACAAACTCGAGCAGGAGATTCGATTCCTTTTCGTCAGGATCGCCGTTGGCGGCGGGGCTGGCGAAGAATTCGACTTCGCGCACGCCTTCGACGGCTTGACCAGCGCGTCCGGATTTCCACAGGGCGGCGATGCCGCGGTTGATCAGCGGGGAGCTGATGGGGCACTCTTCGACGGGGAGGAGTTCGTGCGATGCAAACTTGAAATATCCGGCGGCAAAATCGGGCCGGGTGCGGACTTGCAGGCGCGAACGGTTGCGATAATTCCAGGGCGGCGAAGGATGGACTTCGATTTCGCAGGGCAATTCGAGCCTGGCGATGCGGCGCAGGTTCTCGCGCAGGATTTCTTGCTTGATTTCGAGTTGGTGCGGGTAGGCGGCTTGCTGGTAATGGCATCCGCCGCAGCGGGCGAAATGCGGGCAGGGCGGGGGGACGCGATGGGGCGAGGGCTGGATAATCGCTTCGGCGTGGGCGCGGGCGAATCCGGACTTTTCCTCGGTGAGCGCGGCTTCGATTTTCTCTCCGGCGAGAACAAAGGGGACGAAGACGGCCTTGCCGCGACCGCGCGAGTCGGCAGGAAGGCGAGCGAGTCCGTCGCCGCCGTAGATGAGCTTTTCAATGTTTAGGAGCAAGAGTTCATTCTACGGCATGGGAGCGGGCGAGGAGCGGATTCGAAGATTCACAATTTCTGGGGCCGGCGAGGAAACTAGCTTTCAAGGGTTGCTGGTGAAATGGCGATTTGTCGCCAGTTGTTGCCCGGATCCGCGCGGGGGAAATCCTGAGCGCTAAACTTAGGGGCACTCAGCTAGACGCGCTTTGCCTTCAGCCAAGAATATCCGCCGCACCACACAGCACAATAGACGGGTAGGAAAGCAAACGATAGTTGAATGGTAGGTCTCGGCGTGCTATGCCGAGATACCACAGTGAAGAATACTGCTGTGAGCAGCCCGAGCACGGCCCCAAGCAGGATGCCTCTGATCACAGCTGCTTTTCGAGGCCATTGTGACAGTCTTGGGCAAAAGTAGACTCCGAAGAAGACACCGAGGGGAACGATCCACCAGCTAAGGACAAAGATTCCCGCCAGTGAAAATAAAAAAAGGTCGGATAGGCTTTCTCTCGTCCACAACATCTCCGTTCTTTGCAGGTGAAACAGATTGTCGGTTATTCCAACTGTGACGAGGAAAAGAATAGCTCCGACATAAGCGCCCGTCATGCCGTAAGCCACTCCAAGTACAGCACGCACCATCGTTTCGTCCTTCTGTTCGTGTTGCATCGCCAACATTATCGACGAGGCAATGACAACTTGTGTGGTGACTGACGTAATCGATTGCGGTCGGCTTTGGCGGGCAGGAAGGCCGGGCGCGTCCGTCGCTGCCGTAGATGAGCTTTTCAATGTTTAGTAGCGAGAGTTCATTCTAGGAGGCTGCGGAAAAAGTCTATTGACGGGATTGACCGTCCCTCAGCGGCTAAAGCCCGGCATTGGACACATGGCAGTTATCGCAGCGGTGAAC
>PKVZ01000017.1 GCA_003131635.1 Acidobacteriaceae bacterium | reverse complement strand
CACAGAGGAAGACACAGGGTAAGGCGGGAAGAGGTGGCGGGCGGCGAAGAGGGATTCGCCGAAGTGGCGTGTGACTATTTCTTCTGGATCGCGGATGGCGGTGAGGTTGATGCGGGCGTTCCAGCGGAGGAGTAGATCGATGTACGTCGATATATGATCGAGCTGGGAGAGAGACAGAACAGCAGGTTCCTCACCGGGCCTTCGGCCCGATTCGGAATGACAAGGATTTGGGATGGGGGACAGGAAGGGTTGGAGGAGTTCGGCGATGCGGGCGGGGTGCATGGGGAAGTTCGATTGTAGACAACAGCAGTTGTCAGTTGCCAGTGCTGCCCGAACCTGTCGTTAGAGACTTTCGGGGACAAACACGCGCGGGCTTGGAACGGGGGTAGGGATGCTTCGACTGCGTGGGATCGTCTTTTCAGACGATCCTACTTCGCTCAGCATGACAGGGCCTGCTTGGCCTTAGATCGCGGATAGGGCGGCTTCGGCGTTTTGGCGTAGTGGGGTCAGGCGGGTTTGTTCCAGATTGTCGCGGTAGAAGAGGTTGTAGGTGTCGAAGGGGATGAGGCGGCCGTCGGGGTGGACGATGTGGACGCAGGTTTTTTTGACGCTGCGGACGTCGAAGGAGTGGGCGTCGATGAATTGCATGATTATTATGCGGAAGATGTTTTCGTAGGAGAGGGCGTTGGCGGTTACTTCAGTTGTGGTTGCGCCGGCGAAACCATGGTCCCTCACTTCGTTCGGGATGACATGTGGGGCGTTCGGGATGACATGCGAGTTCGAGTCGGGGATCCAGATTTTGGGGAGGCAGCAGAGGAGTTCGCGGAGGGTGCCGGCTCCGCTGCGGGGGGAGTGGTTGGTGGCGAAGAGTTTGAAGAGGTTGGTGCGGACGGCGGGGTCTTGCTCGTAGAGGATGGTGTTGGCGGCTCCATTGATTAGGACTTCGGGCGGGATCATGCTGGTTAAGGGGACTACGTTTCCGTTTAGCTTTAAGGCATAGGCCATTGCGAGGGAATCGGGGTGGCAGGGGACGGGGATTACGTCCTCGGGGCGGAAGACTTTGGTTTGTTCGAGGATTTTGCGGCGGACTTCGGTCAGGGTCAGGCGGTCGGTGGCGGGGCTGAAGTTTTCGAGGCGTCCGGCGTCTTGTATGGGCTGGAAGGTTACGCCGCGCACACAGGGCTGAGTCAGGGCGAAGTCGATGGTCTTGCCGATCTCGTGGTCGTTCAATTCTTTCTTCAGTGTGACTACCAAGTTAGTGGAGATGTTGTTGCGGTTTAGTTTTTCCAGGGCATCGAGGCGGATGCGGCGAAGGTCGGCGCCGCGGAGTTGAATTAGCGGGTCGCGCTCGAAGGAATCGAATTGGAGATAGACTTCGAAGTCTTCTCTTACGTCGGCCAGGCGTTTTATGAAGTCTTCTTCTTGCGCTATGCGGATGCCGTTGGTGTTGACCATCAGGTGCTTAATCGGGCGAGCCTTGGCCATTTCTACGATGGTGAAGAAATCGGGGTGCAGGGTGGGCTCGCCGCCGGAGAGCTGGACTACGTCGGGATGGCCTTCGTTGCGGACTACGGCGTCGAGCATCTTTTCGATTTGCGGGAGGGTGCGGAACTGCTGGCGCTCGGGGCCGCTGGCGGCGTAGCAGACGGGGCAGCGCAGGTTGCAGTAGTCGCAGATCTCGACGAGGGTGAGGCAGGAATGCTGTTCGTGGTCGGTGCAGAGGCCGCAGTCGTAGGGGCATCCCCATTTGACTGGGGTGTTGTAGACCTGGGGCATCTCGGGGGGCTTGATGAAGACTTCGCGGCAGCGGCGGTAGTAGTCGATGTCGTCGGCGATGAGGACGCGCTCGGGGCCGTGCTGAGGGCAGCGTTTGAGGAGGTAGACGCTGCCATCCTGGAAAACGGTTTTGGCTTCGACCTTGCGGTAGCAGGTGGAGCAGATGGAGAGGGCGACATCGTAGAAGAGGTAGGGACGGGTTTTGGGCATGGCTAGCTCACATTCAACGCCGCAAAAAGTTTAGGGCCACCAAGAGGACAGGCAGCAGAGAGTAGTAGAAGAAGACAACGACGGCCGCGAGAATTATACGGGCGGGGTTGGGAAGGATTCCGGTGAGGCGGATGGCTTTCCAGGCTAGATAGAAAATGAAGATGTGGAGCGCCCAGGGAATCAGGAGAAGGAACGATGCAGACGAGTGGACGAAACGGGAGAGATAAAAAATGGTGGCGGAGTTGCCGAAGGTTCCGAAAAGGACGAGGAGTGAGGGAATCGCGAGGGAATAGGCAAAGGCGCGGCGGCCGGGTTTGCGAAGCAAACTGAACAGAAGAACCAGATAGGGCAAATTTGAGGCGAATGCCGACACGAGAGCGGACAGCAAGCTGGGGCGGAAGGCTGCGAACGTGGAGTGGAGCGCCCATTGCCAGCCGAGGATGCCGATTGCGAGCTGGGCGGCGATTTGTGCGGCGATGGCGAGGACGAGGGTGTGAATGGCGGCGCGGCTGGCGGGAGAAAGGTGGGTGACAGCATCGCGTGTGACTTGGGGGTGAGGGATGGGTGGCTGCGCGACGGATGGTTGAGCGTCGGGCGGGCGGGGCGGGAGTGGGAGCGAGGACGCTGGTGAAAGCGACTTGGAATCCGGTTGCAGTGCGGGGGTCTGGGAAATGGACGACTCGTGGACGATGCCTTTCGCCAGTTTGGCGATGCTGAGGACGCCAATGATGACGAGCAGGACCGCGCCCAGGATGGAGCCGTAGAACACTTTCACGGTTTGGGGATCGTGATGGCTCGGGCTTCCCAAGCCGCCAAACATTCCAAGGCATAGTGCGAGGAGAAGCAGCACCAGGGAGCCAATAACGACGAAGATGGAAATTGCAACGATGGCGAGGGTACGAAGCGTGTTGGACGCGAAACGATCCACGAAAGCTAACCCTTTCTGTTCAGCTTGGCGGTGAGCGTGACTGCACCGATCGCGACTCCGAGAGAGACGACTGCGGTCACCGCAAATCCGGCCCGACCGGTTCCGGTCGAGCCGCCGGAAACAGCACAGATCGAAGACAGGAGGCAGATCAGCGACGCGATGAGGGCCACGAAACCAAGCGCGATGGTGGCGAGAGTCTTCATCTAATCTCTAGTCGCCCTCCGAGGGTTGGATAGGGTGATCGCAGCCAGCGGACGATGTCGGGAGAATAGTAAAGCAAAATGAGGAGGCAGGCCCACTGAATTCCTCCGAGGCCGAGAAGGATGCGAGGGTAGGGTTTGATGAAGTCGCAGAGGAGGCGGAAGGACAGGTAGGCGACCATGAAGAATTTGAAGGCGTCGCCGGGGAGGAAAGGTCTGTTATGCGGGTAGGGATCCTTCGACTCCGCAAGGGTCTCGCTCCGCGAGGCCCTTGCTCCGCTCAGGATGACAATCTCTTTAAGGATTCGATAGAGGATGGGGATCAGGAGCAGTAGGAAAATGATTTCGTAGAGTTGGGTGGGATGGCGCGGGATTCCGTCGCCGAAGTTGATGGCCCAGGGGAGATTGGTTGGAGTGCCGTAGGTGTTGTCGGAGAGGCCGGTGAGGAAGCAACCGATGCGTCCAATGGCGATGCCGAGCGCGAGTGGGATCGCGTAGAGATCGCCGGTGGACTGGCGGAGCCCAATGTAGCGCTTCATGATTTCGACGGAGATCAGTCCGAAGACTAGAGCGCCGACAATCGTCTTGCCGCCCATGAGGTAGGCGGGGTTGTGGAGGTTGTGCCAGGTGAGTTGGGGGTCTTCGAGCCAGAAAAGAAGTTTGGAGCCTAGAGCGGCTCCCGCAATGGCGGCGGCGATCACGGCCCAACGAATTGGAGTAGGGATGGGATCGCCGAAGCGGCGGCGGAGTGAAAGATAGGCGCGGAAGGCGATGAAGTAGGCAAGACTTTCAAAAAAGATGTGGGGATGGATGAGGTGGGAGCCAAGGTGAAGGTAGATGGGGAATTGTGCGGCGAGATGGAGTGAGGAAGGAATTGGGGGATTATAACGGGGTTTGCTGTGCTGGCGGCGGGTCGTGCGACGCTCGACGGGGAGTCGAGGGCGACATGAGCCGTTGCGATCTACGGGAATTCCAAAGTTACGAATTTGGCGGGGGTGGGGCCGGTATTCGTAATCGTGTCCGAGTCGTTAGCAGGGAGCCATTTGGAGTCGCCGGATTTTAGGTGGGAGGGAGGCTTGCTGCCGAGAGTTAGGTCGGTAACGGCGACCAGGAGTTGAGAGCCGGTGTGGTGCTGCTTGGGGACGGTGGCGCCGGGCTGGAGTTCGAATTCGGAGACGCGGATGGCGTCTTTGACGAAGAGGATTTGCTGGGTGCCACCGGGGAAGGTTTCGAGGGCGCGGTCTTCGTCTTTTTTGGGATCCCAGGGGCTGGGAGAGTTGCGGAGGGATTGGTCGTCGAGGATCTCGATGGTGACGTTGCGGAAGGGCTGGTCGGTGGAGTTGCGGGCGATGTGGGCGAAGGTGGCGGAGGAGAAGCCGGTTTGGCCGTCCTGAAGCTTGACGGTAACGGGAGGCTTGTCTTTGACGGCGTTGATGACTTCCGCGGCGCCGAGATTGACGGCGATGTAGTCGTGGCGGTGCCAGTGCATGAGAGTTTCGGACTGGGGGGCGACGTCGACGTTGAAGACGCGGACGGATTTGTTTTCGAGGGCGAGGTGGTGGTGAGGCTCGGCGGTGATTTCGACTTCGGGGGCGGCGGCTTGCAGGGCGAGCAGGGCGAGGCAGATTGAGAGGCAGTGTTTCATGCGGGGGATTGTAGCATTGGTGGGTCGGGGGCTGGGGCGCGGGCGGGATTCTTATCGTGTGCGGAAAGTGTGTGCGCCAGCGAAGAGCGTTTTGGCGGCGGGCGAGAACCAGGGTCCCTCGCTTTGCTCGGGATGACTGGCTATGCGTGGTGGACGTTATTGCTTGAAGCGGCTGATCAGGTAGAGCACTAGAGACAGCACTACGCTCAAAATCAGCGAGGTGACCAGGGGAAAGTAGACCGTGGTGTTTTTGCCGCGGTAGAGGAAATCGCCGGGGAGGCGGCCGATGGGGAGGTGGGTGCGGCTGAGCAGGATGAGCAGTATCCCGGCGACCAGTAATACCACGCCAAACAAGACCAGCAATTTTCCGAATTCGGCCACAATTGAAGTGATACCTCTCGACACCCGCCGGATGCACTAACACGTGCTTGCAAAACGCACCAGCTCTGGCATAATCGATCTGCCTAGGTCTATGGCACCGCTCTGAAGATTTTACATCTGGCCAAGAGTCCGTTATAGCGTCAATCTGCAACTAAGAACGTGCGCTCAAGCCGCTTTGCTCCGAGTCCAGTCCAGATCTGAAGGAGATTCGCCGTGACATCCCCCAAAATCTCAGTGTTTCGTTCAACTCTCACCGCAATCGTTGCTCTTAGCTTCGTGGCTGGCGCGTTCTCGCAGAACGTTCTTACCTACCATAACAATAACGCGCGTACGGGGCTGAACTCGTCGGAGACGACGCTTAACCTGACCAATGTAAATTCCACAACATTCGGCAAGCTGTTTGAGTTGACGGTGGATGGGCTGGTCGACGGGGAGCCGTTGTACTTGTCTGCGGTGCCGATTCAGGGCGTGACGCACAACCTCCTTATTGTGGTCACGGANNGAGACGCCGTCGGACGATCGGAATTGCAGCCAGGTGGAGCCGGTGATTGGGATTACGTCCACGCCGGTGATCAGCCGGCCGGCGGGATCGAATGGGGTGATCTATACGGTGGCCATGTCGAAGAATACTTCTTCGGGAGACTACTTCCAGCGGCTGCATGCTCTGGATGCGACGACGGGCAGCGAGCTGTACAAAGGGCCGGTGACGATTACGGCCAAGTATCCGGGAGATGGCGATGACAGTTCCGGCGGGTATGTGATGTTCAATCCGGCGCAGTATAAGGAACGGTCGGGGCTGCTGCAGGTGGGCAGCATGATTTATCTGACGTGGGCGTCGCATTGCGACATCCGACCTTATACGGGGTGGGTGATGGGATATAACGCAACGACGCTGGCGCAGAAGACGGTGATCAATGTGACGCCGAACGGCAACGAAGGCGCGATTTGGGGCGCGGGTGCGGGACTGACGGCGGACGATGCGGGCGACATCTTTTTTCTCGATGCTAACGGGGTCTTTGACACGAGTTTGAATTCCAGCGGCTTCCCAAGCAGCGGCGACTACGGGAATGCTTTTATCCGACTCACTACCAAGGGCGGGCTGGCGGTGGCGGATTATTTTGAGATGTACAACGGGGTGCAGGAGAGTGACAGCGACACGGATCTGGGCTCGGGCGGAGCGATATTGCTGCCGGAGATGAAGGATTCTTCGGGCACGACGTGGTACCTGGCGGCGGGGGCGGGGAAAGATTCCAACCTTTATGTAGTGAATCGCAACTCGATGGGAAAGTTCAGTCCGAATAATAATGACAGCATTTATCAGGAGCTGGCGGGAGCGCTGCCGGGAGGGATTTGGTCCATGCCGGCGTTCTTTGATGGACGGCTTTATTTTGGACCGGTGGGGCAGCCGATTCTCGAATTTCAATTTAAGGATGTGAAGCTGTTGACCACGCCGGTGGCGCAGACGAGCACTACGTTCGGGTATCCGGGGGCGACTCCCAGCATTTCATCCGATAAAGGTGCGAACGGGATTCTGTGGGCGACGGAGAATACGAATCCTGCGGTGATGCATGCCTACAACGCAAACACTTTGGTCGAGCTCTACAACACCAGCCAGGCGGCGAATGGGCGCGATCATTTTGGGGCGGGGAATAAGTTCGTTACTCCGCTGATTGTTAATGGGAAAGTGTATGTGGGGACGACGACGGGGGTGGGAGCGTTTGGGTTGTTGTCGGACAAGGACGAAGCCGGGCACAGTGCGCCGGTTGCGGCCAGTTCGGTCAAAGCTAAATCGACGAGTAGTACGGAGATTTCCAATTCTGAGTTGCGCAGCGTAGCTCCGTAAGTGGCAAGTCTCGAGGTTGATTCCCCGCGCCTTGTAAACGGGCGCGGGGATTCGTATTTGTGCGTACACGCGGAATTCGGTGCGGGCGATGAATCTGGATTACATTGGAAGCATTGTTGTGGGGAAGCGCGCGGATTTAGTGTTGACGATTCCTCCGGAGGAGATGCGGGAGACCAAGGTGGTGTGGACTATGGTGGCGGGGAAGACGGTGTGGAAGTGAGGGGATCAGCCGGGACAAGTGATGCCGCTGGGCTGCTGAAATTTTTCCTGCATCAAAGACTAACCGAAGTTAGGAAGAGGATTCTTTGACGGTGTCTTCTATTTGCCCTTTCAACAGCCCTTCCAGATATGTGGCTAGTTCCGTAATGTGATACTGACCCTTTTCATAAGCGCGATCTGCAGCCTGAAGACCCGCAATGTAGGGCACTCTGTTTTCACTAATGCGCTCTGGCACAGTTTTTTGCCCACCCAAGATTCTCCCCTGCTTCATACATATGAGGTAATAACACGCGGCCCTCGCGGTTCTTCCGTTGCCTTCGATAAAGGGATGAATATAGTTCAGATTCCACAACGCAAACGCCGCAAGTGCAGTGGGGTGATCAACGATGGTCCAATTTTCATGTAAGACGGAGAAAAATGCATCCATGAGTACCGGAACGGCGTTGAAGTGTGGTGGGACATGGTTCCCTACTCTTATCGGACCTTCGCGATACCGTCCCCCTAACTGACAGATATTTGAGACAGCCGCATAATTTAGTGCCCACAAAGTGTATTTGTCGAACGCTTCGATCCCTTTCTTGAGTCCAATTTCAATACAGTTCGACAAGAGATCGTACTGACGCAATAAGTTTTGTTCTTGGATTTTGATGTAAAGCGCCGGATCGTCTTTTTCTCTGACGGACAGTAAGAGATGCACGGACTGCGGCCGCTAGGGCAGCGGCAGCAGTCTTATATGCTCTGAGGCCAGCCTAACGCTATCTTTTGTAATTCTATTTTCTAAGCTCTGGGGAGCGTTGCCGAATGCAAAGCTGATTCGCTGCTCGCGAAGCTCGGCCTCTGAAACCGGAATATCCTTGGACGATTGCAATAGTTTCGCCAATTCTGGATCGGGCTTTGGAGTGCTGAAAAACTGTTGTCGATCTGCCATAATACGGTCCCTCCGGGAGGGCAATCATACGCCTTTTCTTCTCTAATTGTAGCCCCTTTTTTCCACAGTGGTCCTCAATTAGGTAAACGTAATGACGACCACAGTCTGCAATCTCGCACGAAAATTCGAAATCTCTCCCTCCACCCAAGCGTCGGAATACTCCCGCTCCACATGCGCCCGCACCGCCGCCACCAACCCGCGCACCGTCCACGCCCGCCGCTCCGGCGGCTGGAACCTGAATCCGAGTTGATCGGCGAGTGACATGCGTCGAGTGCAGTGTAGCCTCCCCCTGCGGTTCTTTCTAAACTGGGACTTGCGAATCCCAGTGTTGCGCGGGGCTGCTAGACTTCTCGTGTTCCGATGTNNGGTTGGTTCGGGGCTGTGGGCTCAGGGGGATTCGACTGAGCGGATTTTCTTTGATGCCAAAGTTTTCACGGGAGATCCGCAGAATCCTTATGCGGAGGCGGTGGCGATTCGGGGCAACAAGATCGTTGCGGTGGGCAATGCTTCCGAGGTGATGAAAGTTGTGTC
>PKVZ01000230.1 GCA_003131635.1 Acidobacteriaceae bacterium | reverse complement strand
GATACTTTATCGAAAGGCATGGTTTTGCTGGCGATTTATTCCCTGGGACTGGCGGTGCCTTTTTTGCTCACGGCTTTGTTAATGGAGCGCTTTCTGAAGTTTTACAGCCGCTTCCGTTCCTTCATGCATGCGGTGGAAGTGGCTTCCGGGGCTTTGCTGATTGGCCTCGGGATCTTGCTGGTGCTTGGCCGTTTTACCATGATTTCAAATTGGCTTTCGTTCCTGAATAGATTTGCTTTGTAGCATGGTTCGCAAGGTTTCGGATGTGAATGGAGTGTTCCCGTGAAACGTAATCCTCTTGCGCTGGTCGTGGTGGCATTCGTGGCCGCGTTCATGTTGTATTTTGGCTACCATCAGGCACGACGCACTGGTCCGTCGTTTGTGCCGCATCTCAAGCAATCCAGCCTCGCTCCGGATTTTTCTTTGCAGTCACTCGACGGCAAGACCCTGCGTCTTTCCGACTTTCGCGGCAAAGCCGTGCTGCTCAACTTCTGGGCGACCTGGTGCGGCCCGTGCAAGATCGAGATGCCCTGGTTCGTCGAATTGCAAAATCAGTACGCGACGCAGGGATTCCAGATTGTCGGCGTCGCGATGGATGACGCCAGCAAGGAAGACATCGGCAAGTTCGCCAAGGATATGGGAGTGAACTATCCCATCCTGATTGGGAAAGAATCGGTCGGCGACCAGTACGGCGGTGTGCCCGCGTTGCCAGAAAGTTTCCTGATTGGACGGGACGGCAAGATCGTGGACACGATTATCGGTTTGAGAGGCAAGGCAGAAATCGAGGATGCAATCAAGAAGGCGCTGGATACGCAAGCGGCCAAGAGCACAGCATCGGTACTATCGGTACGGGAGAACGGACCTGCTCCGAAGTAATGGCGCACTGGGCCGGTAGACGTTCTACTATTTCCCTGAGCATATTTGCTTGGCTACGGAAAGAATGAATCGCAGACCGAATTATCGCGGCAAGATGGAGGCATCGACTCGGTGGCCGCTATTCTTCATTGCTTCCGTGTTGGTTGCGATTAACGGGGTTGCTCAGGTGCCGGGCAAAGCTCCAACCGTCTCGATAGCCGCGGTGCCGCTAACCACCGCGCAACGCGCTCAAGCCACCATGGTGAACCTGAATTTCCGAGTCCCTCCCGGCTACCACATCAATTCCAACACGCCCAAGTCGGAGTTCCTGATTCCGACCGCTTTGAAGATGGACTTGCCCACTGACATCATCCTGGGGAAAATTCAATATCCTGCGGGTGAGGATGCGAGTTTCCCTTTCTCGCCGGACGAAAAACTGAGTGTGTACAGCGGAGATTTCACCATCGCCGTGGCGGTGCATCCTCTGCAGTCGGTCGTGCCCGGAAAATATGTGATGCATGGAGTATTGCGCTACCAGGCCTGCGACAATGCTGCCTGCTATCCGCCGAAAACTTTGCCGGTAAGTTTTGAAATTAAAGTCGTGAAGGAACCGGCAGCGCACAAAGCCAACCCCGCACAAAGTCCGCATGTGCATAACTAGCAGTCTCTAATCGGTTCTTGGCGCTGCGTTGGCGACGGCGAGAATCGTTCCGGCGAACAGCAGGGTGTCAAAAAAATAATTCAACCCCTCCACCTGCACATCCGTACTCGGGTCCAAAAGCGATGTGGCCAGTATTGGCCCATAGATGAAGATGACCAGCAGCACGATCCATGCGCCAAGGCAGGTTGCCGCCATCCGCGTTTTCTTTGCCAGTAAAATGCATGCGCCGCAAATCAGCAGAATGGCGCCGGTTAGATAGCTGATGATCATGCGGCCGGGAATCCAGACGGGCATGAATTTTTCCAGGGGAACGCCCGGGACATTGAGGGGAAAGATAAAGTGCTCGACGCCGTAAAATATTGCGGCGATACCGATCACGATGCGGCCTATCATGATCAGCTTGCTACCGCGTACATCCTTGGCGCCAAGCGCAGCCCCGGCCAGGACCCAGCCTCCACAGCCAAAAGACAACTCGCGCATCATAAGCGTCCAGATGATCCGGTCGTGAGGTTTAGCCAGCGTTCCGGGCAGGTCCATCGTGGCCACGAAGATAAACATCATGCAGCCGAACAGCAGCCCTGACCACTGCACTTGAATTTTTGTAGCGATGCTGAGGGACGCCGCGATCAGCGCTATTCCCACGAAATATGCCCAAAACAATTTCCAGGGCATGTATGAGGGAACCATGGTCGCGAGGCCCGGGGCAGCGGAAAGATGCAGCGCGCCGAAAACCGCCAGCGGCATCGCGAAACACATGTTGCCCAAGGCGACGACCTTGTCGAGCGCTCGCATCCGCACCAGGTCCGCCCGCGCGGCCCATAAGCCGATCAGAAGGAGTAAGACGCCCGCGGCGGTCATTGAGAACACGGTGCGGGAAAATTCGAAGAGCAGAACTCCAGGGAGGGCGGTCGTTGTCGTTAATAGGGTCATGCGAGAGCCTTAGCCGCGGCGCGACGAACGAGGAATGATACCGCTTTTAGACTGCGCAGGGCGGGAAAGGTTAGGACGTCCCCGGATGCCTAAGGGAACTTGAGAGGAGCCTCAGGACAGGGAGGCTCCTCAAGTAACCTTGAGTTCGGAGTTCTGGCTACCGATAATATTGGTGAAGCTGGACGGGCTTACGCCTCGAGTGGAGTTCGCGCTCGGGGTTTTGTTTTTCTACCCCTTGCCCTGCTTCTTCTCCAGCTTCGCCCAAGTATCTTTCAGCGCCACGGTTCGGTCGAACACCGGCTTGCCGGGTTTTGAGTCCAGATCGACGCAGAAATATCCCAATCGCTCAAACTGATAACGGCTGCCCACTGCTGCGTTGGCTAGTGAAGGTTCGAGCCTCGCTGAACTAATTACTTCGAGCGATTGCGGGTTGAGATTGGCAGTGAAGTCCTGCCCTTCCTCTACATCGCCAGGATTTTCTTTGGTGAACAAGTTTTCGTAGATACGAACCTCGGCATCGACGGCATGCGCCGCTGAGACCCAGTGAATCGTCGATTTAACTTTGCGGCCGTCCGGCGAATTGCCGCCGCGCGAGGCGGGGTCGTAGGTGCAATGCACTTCCACTACGTCGCCTTTGTCGTTCTTTACTACGCTCTGGCAAGTAATGAAATACGCGTAGCGGAGCCGCACCTCGCGACCCGGTGAGAGGCGGAAATAGCCTTTGGGCGGAACTTCGCGGAAGTCATCTTGCTCGATGTAGAGCACGCGCGAGAACGGCACCTTCCGACTTCCGGCGCTCGCGTCTTCGGGATTGTTCACCGCGTCCATTTCTTCGACCTGAGTTTCCGGATAGTTGTCGATCACAACTTTCAGCGGACGAAGCACCGCCATCACGCGCGGGGCACGCTTGTTCAGGTCTTCGCGGACGAAGTGTTCGAGCATGGCGAGCTCGATCACGCCGGTGGTCTTGGACACGCCAATCGCGCCGCAGAAATTGCGCACTGCCTCGGGAGTGTATCCGCGGCGGCGAATGCCGCCGAGCGTGGGCATGCGAGGATCGTCCCAGCCGCTCACACGGCCTTCCTGCACCAGTTGCAGCAGCTTGCGCTTGCTCAAAAGCGTGTAGGTGAGGTTCAGGCGGTCAAATTCGATTTGCCGCGACGGGAAGATGCCCAACTGCTCGATGAACCAGTTGTACAGCGGACGATGGTCTTCGAACTCGAGGGTGCAGAGGGAGTGCGTGACCCGCTCGATGGAGTCGGACTCGCCATGCGCGTAGTCGTACATGGGATAGATGCACCACTTGTTGCCCGTGCGGTGATGCTCGGCGTGCAGGATGCGGTACATCACAGGATCGCGCAGGTTGAGGTTGGGCGAGGCCATATCGATCTTCGCGCGCAGAACGCGCGAGCCGTCGGGAAACTCGCCGGCGCGCATGCGCTCGAACAGATCTAGATTCTCTTCCACCGACCGGCTGCGATACGGACTGTCTTTTCCTGGCTCGGTGAGCGTGCCGCGATGCTTGCGAATCTCCTCGGCGGTTAGATCGTCGACGTAGGCCTTTCCATCTTTGATCAGTTTGACGGCCCATTCATAGAGCTGGTCAAAGTAATCGGAGGCGTAGAAGAGGCCATCCCACTGGAAGCCGAGCCAGTTGACGTCGGCCTTGATCGACTCGACGTACTCGGTTTCTTCTTTCTCGGGATTGGTGTCGTCGAAGCGGAGATTGGTATGTCCGCCGAATTCATCGGCCAGGCCGAAGTCGATGCAGATCGCCTTGGCGTGCCCGATGTGCAGATAGCCGTTGGGTTCGGGAGGAAAGCGCGTCTGCACGCGGCCATTGTGCTTGTTGGTCTTGAGGTCATCGATAATGATGTCGCGGATGAAGTTCGACGGAGCGGACGACGGCGAGGCAGCCACGGCTTTTTCTCCAGCTTCAGTTGGCGGATGCGATGGATTCATTACTCTTTGATCTTATCGCAGGGCGGAGCTCTGGCGGGTCACTTTGCGGACGCCGCATGTACTTTGAACCGCACTTTTTCCTTGTGCTGCAGAAAGCTGACGATCTCGAAGAGGTTCCGAGCCTGCGGATTTCCGGAAGGGCCGAGCATCCGCATCAGGCTCTTAGGAGAGTGGTGAGTGCTCTCCGCCAATTCGTTAAAGCCCACTGTGGCGTGAATGTAGTCGCGCAACACGGTCTTGCCCGTTTGGACGTCTCCAGATAGAAAGCTCTCGACTGCTTCAAGCAACAGTTCTTTGCGGAAGGCCCGATCACGCCGTGCCCGCGCCTGAATCGTTTCCTTGAAATCTCGTGTAAGTGCCACTATCGAGCCTCCTGTTTCTTTCTTTGCCTATAATCCTGCCAGCGCCTGCGGGCGTTCTCAATGTCCTTTTGTTGACGCTTCTTGGTTCCACCGCCCAGCAGCAGGATCATCCGGTCGCCGTCCTTGGCAAGATAAATCCGGTAGCCAGGACCGAAGTCGATCCTGTACTCGTGTACTCCGCCGCCCACGCCCTTTACATTAGACAGGCTGCCCTGCGACATCCGCGCCAGAGCGACGGCCACCTTCGCAGCGGCTGGTGCGTTCAGGCTGTCGAACCACTCGGCGTAAGGGCTGCGGCCGGCGGGTGCGAGGTATTCGAGAACCTCAACATGCCCTAATGGTAACACAAATGTTACCTTCCGTTTACCCTTTTTCGGGGACGATTCGTCGTCTGCTTTTCTTTTGTCGATATAAGAGGAACCTCTTCGCGCATAGAGCCTCCCGAATGTGCGGTCACTGCTGCGTCATCGCTAGGGCCTGCTCAATTCGCGCCAGCGTCGTTTCCTTACCCAGCACCTCGAGCGTCTCAAACAACGGCGGGGCATTCTTGCGCCCGCAGACTGCCAGGCGGATGGGCTGGAACATTTGTCCTGCCTTAACACCTAACTCCAGCGCGGCGGCGCGGAGAGCCTGGTCCAGCGGATCGTGTTTGAACTCGATTTTTGCCAGCACTTCGCGGGCGCGCGAGAGAACTTTCATCGCCATCGCCGCGTCTCCCTTTTGCGGGATCAGTTCGGCCGGATCGTAGGGCGGTAACTGGTCCACGAAGAAGAAGTCGGCGGCGGAGAGCACGTCGCGCAGCAGCTTGATGCGCTCGCGAATCAGCGGCGTGATTCGCAGCATCTTTTCCGGCGTGACATCGAATCCGGCGGCACGGACGATGGGCAGCAGGCGGGCGCTCAACTCCTCGACCGGGAGCGCACGAATGTGCTCGGCATTCAGCCAGAGGGCTTTGGGGTCGAAGGTGTCTTCGGCAGCAGCTAAACCAAGATCCCTCGCTTCGCTCGGGATGACAACGTGGGGGAGGGGCGGGATGACAACGCGGGGCGGGTTCGGGATGACATCTGGAGAGATTTGCGAATTGTCGGCGGGCGAGGGCGCCCGCCCCACACTCGCCTCCTTGAAGTTCACCACTGCATTCGAGCGGTTGATGCCTTCGAGCGAGAAAATATCGGTTAGTTCCTGCAGGGACATATTCTCGCGGTCGTTCTTGGGCGACCAGCCGAGCAGGCAAAGAAAATTGATGAAGGCTTCGGATAGAAATCCAGCGTCGCGGTAGGTGGTGACGCTGACCACAGGACCGTGGCGGCGCTTGGAAAGCTTGGTGCCATCGGGCGCGACCAGCAACGGCAGGTGCGCGAACTGGGGCGGTTTGCAGCCGGCAGCCTCGAAGATCAGGATGTGCTTGTAAGTATTCGAGAGATGGTCCTGGCCGCGGATGATGTGGGAGATGCGCAGGTCGGAATCGTCGGCACAGGAAGCCAGATGGTAGGTCGGCATGCCATCGGAACGGAGCAGTGCGAAGTCTTCGATGTCCGCCGCAGCCTTTACTTGCTCGCCATAAACGGCATCGGCAAATCGTACCAACTGCCCGCCGTCGCGGGGCACGCGAAAACGCAATGCGAATGGCTCTCCGGCAGCGGCACGGCGGTCACTTTCGGTGCGGGAAAGTTCGCGGGCGCCAGGATTGAACAGCCAGGTTCCCTGCGCGCCGGATTTTTCCGCATCTCCGGTATGGGCGGGCGTGAAGTCGCGATAGGCCAGGCCTTTCTCGAAGATCGTCCAGGCTGTCTTGCGGTGCAGGTCCATCCGTTCCGACTGTTTGTATTCTTCGTCCCAACCCAGGTTCAGCCACTTTAAGCCATCAAATATGGAATCTACGGAAGCCTGGGTATTCCGCTCAACGTCAGTATCGTCAAGGCGAAGGATCATGGTGCCGCCGTTATGGCGGGCATAGAGCCAGTTGAAGATGAACGTGCGGGCGCTGCCTACGTGGAGAAAACCCGTCGGCGACGGCGCGAATCGGACGCGCGGCTTGGGTGAAGCTGGGTCGAGGATTTCAGGCATAAGTGGCCAAATGTTGATGGTATGGAGGAGTGTAAAGTATCGTCAAGCCAACAAGATAGGTGATTCCTGGAGTAAGTACTCTACGGTTCGAGGTGGAGTTTGATGGGCATTGTACTTAAATCTTGTTGTGTTCGTACTCATGATGTGAAAACATTAATTACTATCTTCTCCTGTACACAGGGGTCCTGGAAACACTGGCGTAACTCAACGGAAACCTAAGTCTGGCCCCATGAATAGTATTTCTACCAGCATCGTTGTCATTCCGGGCGTTGTTGCCTTGTTGCTGTGCCTGCTGTTCAGCTACCTCTACCAGCAGAGCCGGCAGCTTTATTTTCGCGCCTGGCAGATTGCCTGGGCCTGCTATTCCATCCACTACGCGCTGGATGCCTTCCGCTATTACCGGCCGCCGGCGCTGTTTGCGTTTTTTGCCAGCTCGTTGTTTTCGGTAGCGATGGCAGTGAGCATCTTCGTTTCGACGCGCCTCACCCGGACGTCTTTCCGCTTTCGCTGGTATGACTGGGCCTTGGCCTCGGTGGGAACGGTGCTGGCCTGCGCCGATTTGCGGACCCTTCTGTTGTCCGGTCCGCTTCCGATCGATCGGCGTCCACTGAGCCTGACGGTACTTTTCTTGAGTGCAGTGCTCTTGTATTGTTCGGCGGTTTTCTACCTGCACGCTCACCGCAAAGGCTCAGTTGCGTTTCAATTGTTAGCTTTTTCCCTGGCGCTCTGGGCGGTTTTGATGGCTTCCTTTCAGTCCGGAAATCCGGTTGTGGAAATGTTTGGCAGCGTCGGTCATGTTCTGGGACCGATCCCGCAGATGTTGCTGGGCATCGCGATGGTCATGGTGCTGTTTGAGAATGAGCGCAACGCGGTGCAGGAGAATACGCTCGCTCTATCCACGTTGGGAGCGGATCCGCGGAGGCTTCTCTCGGCCGACGATCTGCTGCCCAGTATGCAGTCGGCTCTGGAACGATTGGCCGGCGCTTTGTCCGCCGGGCGGGCCGTCATTTACGTCGCCGAACGCTGGCGCGGCTTGCTGCCTTCGGTGCAGCGCGGATTCTCTCCCGAATTTCTCGAGGTGTTGACCAGCAGCGGGGCGGGAGAATACATCTGCGACCGGGCCCACCACCAGGGGGGGTTGTTCACGGTCCGCGATATCGATCAGATGACGGAACCGCTGCCCTGGGGCTCTCCCGGCACCTCCGCCGGCTTTAAGGACGCGCTAGAAAAAGCGGGAGTCCGCAATCTCACCGCTGTGAGTCTCCAAACCCGCGAACATTCGTTCGGCGTGATTATTTTTCCTCATGCCCAGCGCAAGGCGTTTGGCACTTCCGGTCCGCGTCTTATGGTAGGACTGGCACTGCAGCTTGGGCTCACTGTCGAAAACTATCTGATCGCGCATGACGCTCACCGCCGCACCCAGGAGTACGAACTGCTCACCGAGATCGGGCAGGCCATCAGCTCGCGGCTGGATCAGGACGAAGTGCTGCGCACCATTCACGCCGAGCTGGGACAGATTTTCAATAACAGCGATTTCTACATTGCCTTCCAGGAAGGCGATGAAATCCGCTTCGAGCTGGAAGTGGACGATGATCTTGTCCTGCCCAAGCGGAAGCGCAAACTGGAGAACGCGTTCACCGAATACGTGATTCGAACCGGTCAACCGCTGCTGATACGGTCCGACCTGGAGAAGACGCGGGCGCGACTGGGTATTACTTTCCGGCCCGAGCATCCCGCCAAGTGTTTGTGCGCCGCGCCCATCCTGCTGGGCAGCAAGCCCGCCGGGGTGATGGTTGCCATGAGCACGAAACGCGAATATGTTTTCGAGCAGCGCGACCTGGACGTGATGGTGACGGCTGCCGGACAGGTATCGGTTGCGGTAGAGAATGCGCGCCTGTTCGCGGAAGAACAACGGCGCTCCCGGCAATTGGCGTTTCTCAACAATATTTCGCGCACCGCAATTTCGAGCGACGATCCGGTTCACATGCTGGGGCAGATCGTGGGCGAAATCCAAAAGAATTTCAGCTTCGATCACATCGGCATCGGCCTGCTCGATTACGGCACGAAGGAGATCGAAATCAAGGCCGAAGCCGGGGCAACGGCGCACGCCATGGGCAAGCGGATTCCGCTCGGCATTGGCATCCTGGGGCGCGTGGCTCGGACGGGGGAACGGGCGCTGGTGCAAAACGGCGTGGAAGGCCAGATTGGCGCGATTCTGCCGGAGTCGCGGTCGGTGCTGTGCATCCCCATCACATACGGCGAAACTTTGCTGGGTGCGTTGAACATTGAGAGCCGCAACGAAAGCGCATTTTTTCCGCAGGACGTTCTCATTCTCAACACGCTGGCCGATCTGCTGGCCACAGCTTTGCACAACGCTTTCGTCTTCCAGAAGCTGCAGCAGCAATCGATCACCGATGGCCTGACTGGAATCAAAACCCGGCGCTTTTTCTGGGAAGCATTGTCGGCCGAGTGGAAGCGCGCTTCGCGCTCGGGGAGACCGTTCTCCGTGGTACTGATCGACCTGGACAAATTCAAGGAAGTGAATGACACGTTGGGCCATTTCGAGGGTGACCTGGTGCTGGCTCGCGTAGGACGGTTGCTGGAGCAAAAATCGCGCCAGTCAAACGTTGTCGCACGTTACGGCGGAGACGAGTTCATCATTCTCATGCCTGAAACCGGGCCGGAGCAGGCGCAGGTGCTCGCCGAACGCTTGCGCCAGTGGATTGCCACCGACCCGATGCTGAGCGAACACCACATCACGGGCAGCTTCGGCGTAGCCAGTTTCCCCATGCACGGCTTTTCTATTGAAGACATCATCCGCGTCGCCGATGCGGGCATGTACGTTTCCAAGCGTTCGGGCGGCAACCGGGTATCCGCAGCCGAAGAATTTGCCGGGGGCGAGGAATTTGCTCCGCAGCGGCAACAGATCTCCACCTATATCGAAGGATTTTTGCAGCGCGAGCACAACGGGCCGGAACATCTGGAAGAGCTGGGTTCGATGTTAGTGAAGTTTTGCGGGGGAGAAGAAGATTGTAATGTGCCGTTGCTGAAGGAATCGATTGAAGTCCTCAGCCGGGCCGCGGAATCTCGCGAGCTGCGAACCGCGGGCCACGGCGATCTGGTAGCGCGCTACACGGAAATCATTGCCCGTGCGCTCCACCTGCCTCCGGAGGAAACCCTCGATCTGGTTTACGCCGCCCGCATTCACGATGTGGGAAAGATTTTTGTGCCCGAACGCATTTTGAACAAGCCCGGTCCACTGACCGACGACGAATTCTTCCTGGTCAAAATGCACGCCCGCGTGGGGGCTGAGATCTCCGGCATCCTGCCGCACAGCGCCATGATGCGGCAGGCCATCGAGCATCATCATCAGCGCTTCGACGGAACGGGCTATCCCGATGGCGCCAAGGGGGAGCAGATTCCTTTGTGGGCGCGCATTATCGCTCTGGCCGACGCTTATGCCAACATGCTGACGGAGCAATCGATCGCCGCGGCGCGTACTCCCGAGCAGGCGCTCGACGAACTTTCAAAGATGAGCGGCACCGGCTTTGACGGCATGCTGGTGCGTTTGCTGTTGCGCGAATTGAAGTCGGAGCGGGCTTCGTCGGCTAAAGATGGTTTCTAGTTTCCCGTTTCTGGTTTCCAGTCTTTCTGGCTTGGGCCACTTGCAAGTGGAAACAGGAAGCTGGAAACTACTATCCATGTCCATTCCTCTTTCTCTCTCTCTCTCCGGCAAAGTCGCTTTGATCACCGGCGGTTCGCGTGGCATCGGCGCAGCCACGGTTCGCCTTTTCACCGCAGCTGGCGCCAAGGTTGTTTTCAGCTATCAGAAGGCGCGTGCGCAGGCTGACACTCTGGTGAAAGAATGCGGTGAGTCCAACTGCCATGCAATCAGCAGCAGCCTGAACGACCCGGCTTCCGCTGGCGCGCTGGTTGCGGAGGCCGCGAAGCATTTTGGCAGGATTGATATTCTTGTCGCGAACCACGGAGTCTGGCCCGTGGAAGATGTCGCCATCGACAAGATGAGCGACGAGCAATGGCGTTCCACCATCTCCATCAATCTTGACGCGGTGTTTGGCCTGGTCAAACATTCCGTGGCTCAGATGAAGGCCCAGCCGAGAATCGGCGCGGCGGCCGGGCACATCGTGCTCATCAGTTCCACCAGCGGACAGCGGGGTGAGGCCTTCCATTGCGATTACTCCGCCAGCAAAGGCGCGCTGATCAGCATGGTCAAGGGGCTTTCCACGGAACTCGCGGCGGCGGGAATCTATGTGAACTCAGTTGCGCCTGGCTGGGTCGATACGGACATGTCCAAACCCGCGCTGGATGACCCGAGCAGCGGCGAAGAAATTCGGCGCACCATTCCCATGGGACGCGTCGGCAAGCCGGAAGAAATCGCTGGGCCGGTGCTGTTCTTGTGCACCGAGTATGCCAGCTTCATCACGGGCGAGGTTTTCAACGTAAACGGCGGAGCCGTGCTGGCGGGTTAGCCGGTCTCGGCTTATTTGGGCGGAGCGCGACGCTCATGGTTTTTTCTGCATCCAAGCAAAAGTGTGAAAGTCCGCCGCATGGCCGCAACTCTCCGCAAGCAGCTACAATTCTTGTTCCGGGCTTCACTACCGATCGGCTGAATGAAACGTCTGCTCCTCATCGTTACACTGGCACTTACGGCGGCTACGTTTGTCCGGGTCGCGACCCACGCCGCGGCACAAACCGGCGCACAGGTTCCTGCAGGCTCCGCCCCGGCCAAGGATGCTGAGATCCCCCTCGACCAGAAAAACGCCAACCAGGCGCGAGAACTTCTGGAGCAGGGCATCAAAGCCCTGGGGGGAGAAGCTTATCTAAATGCTCACGATATGCAGGAACAGGGACGGGTTTACAGTTTCTACCACGGGCGGCCCACGAGCAACGGTATTCTGTTTTGGCGTTTCGTGGAATTCCCCGACAAAGAACGGATCGAACTGACCCAGCAGCGCGATGTAGCGTACATCTACGCCGGCAATAAAGGGTACGAGGTGACGTATAAAGGTCCGCGCGCGGTGGAGAAGAAAGATCTCGATGACTACCTGCGACGACGCAAGTTCTCACTGGAAACAATCCTGCGCAACTGGGTGAACGATCCCACGGTGGCTCTTTTCTACGATGGCAATGCCTTGGCTGGCAATTTCGCCGCGCAGCGCGTCACTCTGATCAATTCGAAGGATGAGTCGGTGAGCGTTTACTTCGACATCGATACCCATCTGCCGATCAAGAAAAATTATACTTGGCGCGATCCGGCGGACAATGAACGCAATGTCGAAGAAGAAACTTTCGACGGATACCGCCTCGCCCAAGGAATAATGACGCCCTTCGGGTTCACTCGCTACTTCAACGGGGACATGCAGAGCGAGCGCTTCGTAACCGTGGTCACTTACAGTCAGAATCTGAACCCGGCGATGTTCGATCCCGACTCGGGCTACAATCCGTTGAAAGTTCCGGACAAAAGCAAGAAAGACTCCCACAAGTAGAGCGGTCGCGACTCTGGCCACAGTCGCAAACGACGACGACGCATGGCTGCTGTTATCCGAGCTGCGCATTTTGAGCACTCAGCACATTGAGCGCCTGAGAACCATTGCCGCGGGCAAACTGTCGGGAGCGGCGAGGTTTGTTGAGCGCCGGTCTGATTCGAACGCGTCAATAAAACCCCCACTAAAGCCCCCGCTTGCCGGCCCCGGCGAACCGTAAAGCAAGGGCGCGGGCGGATTGATCCGGATTAAAAAAAAGTGCGGATTTGGACGCTAAATCTTTGGGGAGACTGGGGTTAGCTTCGAGGATTTTGCAAAAATCCGGGTAAAATATTGCCCGGAAAGGATTTGCGCGCAAAATATTGGAAATGGTGGGGTTAGGGAGAGTAGTGTCGCTGCCGGCGGACTGGGCGAACAATTGCTGAGGGACAATATTGCGGAGAAGCATACTACTTATAGTTTATCGCATGGTGGGAAGGTTGGATGTCACAGGCGGGGTGTGGAAAAATCTTGGGAGCTGCACCGCGGGTGCTAGCGCAGGCGCAGGGCGTTGCGATGGTGGGCGAAGCGTTTTGTAAAATCCTGTGTTCATAACCTTGTCGTGCTCATCCACGAAATGTGCGAACTCGGAATCGACCCTGTCTTCTGGCCTAGCGTCACTGACGTAAAGCTTTCACCCGTCGGGCGGTAACATTTCAGCCAAGTCGTGGAGTTTTTGCCCGACTACTTTTATCCCTGCAGTATTGCCGGGATCGTCGTATAAACGGTCAAGAGCGGGGTCTTGCAAACCCTTCCTAAGTAAATTGTCGTGCGCGGCAATAGCCTGTTTCCCTAGGGAATCCCTGAATTGCCTCAAAGTTTCGGAATCATATGCGCGAAGGACGGCCTGTTGTTTTGACCAAGTCGCAGTATCGTCCGAAGAAGGATAGGGGGGTGCCCCTTTCTCCCGCCTTACTACAAATTCTAAAATTGCTGAGGAAGTCAGAAAAGTCGATGCCTTAAGCCCGAGAGCACGAGGGCCGTGCAGTTCTATCTTAAAAGGACCAAAGCGCGTTCCTGGTTTTGTGCCAACTGGGATTTTTGCGATTGCTATGTGTACAGGTTGGCCTGTGTGTAAATGTATAACGTCATCGCCAACAGTTGTCTGGGTATTGCTCTGACGCGCTTCCCCGGACATAGCAAAAGGCTCAGATGTCGCTGTGGCCTCTGGTGCGCGAGGGGCAGAAATCCATCTCCCGATAGCCAAATAAGAAATCCCAACTAGCGCTACCATTGCCCCGCGTACCCACCATTTCCATGCTCCTGATACTTCGGCAACAAGAGGGTTACCCAGGGCGAGCGGCACCGTCATGAGTGCAGCTATTAACAATAGCCACAATAGTGCCCGGCCTCTCAACTTGCCCGCCTTGTCGAGTACCACCAAGATAATCGTGAGCACAAGGCCGACGATAGCCAATCCAAGTTCAAGGGAAAGCTTAGGCATTGCGGATACCCCCCATAGAGCCAGGAGCCTATTCTTGGGTCCCATGAAGGATAGTCCTTTCGGGGATCGAAACAAGGGAAGGCCCCTGCACAAAAAGGCTAATCGCTGGACATTNNCTGACGCGTTTGATTCAAGAGCAGACTCTCCGCTCGGCCGTGGCGTGCAGTGGCGTTGGACTGCACAGCGGCGCACCGGTATGCCTGCAGATTCTCCCGGCCCCTCCCGGAACGGGAATTGTGTTTCGACGAACCGATTTGGATGACTTCGAGATCGAGGCCAACGGCCGCAACGTTGCCCGTGTCAGCTATGCCACCAGCCTGATGAAAAAGGGCGTGCTGATTTCCACCACCGAACACTTGCTCTCGGCGTTCACCGGGCTGGGCGTGGATAACGCCATTGTGGAACTGGACAATCTCGAACTCCCCATCCTCGACGGCAGCGCGCTGCCATTTGTGGAACTCATCCAGAAGGCCGGCATTCGAAAACAGCGCCGTCCGCGCCGGTATATGAAGATGCTTCGCGAGGTGGAAATGCGCGAAGGCAACAAGTTCATTTCGGTTTATCCCGCCGACAGCTATTCGGTCTCCTACTCGATCAATTTTCCTCATCCCCTCATCGGCAAGGAGACTTTTCAGGTTGAACTTTCCAACGGCAGCTATCTGAAGAAAATTGCGGCAGCCCGCACCTTTGGTTCGCGCGAGGACGAGAAAGCAATGCGCAACATGGGGCTGATCCGCGGCGCGTCGAGCGATAATTGCATCGTGCTCACGCGGGAAGGAATCGAAAACGGCCCGCTGCGCTTTCCCGACGAATTTGTCCGGCACAAAGTTCTGGATTTGGTTGGCGACCTGGCTCTGCTGGGCAAGCCGATCCTGGGAAAGATCGTAGCCGACCGCGCCGGGCACGCCATGCACACCGCGTTGGTCTCGCGCATCCTGCGCGACCAGACGCTGTGGGAGGAAGTCACGCTGCCGGAGGAAGATCGCGACGCCGCGAGTTCCTACAGCTCGCAAGCGGCAGCCGGATCGGCGCTCTGAAGGCTCCGACCTTAGATCAGATCCGGTAACCGAGAAGGCCGACTTGAAGTGAGGCGCTCCGGGCTAGTCCGCTGGTTCGCAAGGAACTTCGCCGGCTGAAGAAACTGGCTCCGGTTGTTCT
>PKVZ01000183.1:2217-11340 GCA_003131635.1 Acidobacteriaceae bacterium | reverse complement strand
TGTAACATCCAATCTTGCCCCCGCAATTCAAATCGGTAATCACGGTCGAAACTGTGACGGTTGGCTACACAGCCCTCACCATTTCAACTTCTCTCTTTCGTAAAGTAATAGGTCGCTGCTCCTCCCACCAGCCCGGAAAGGATCGGCAACACCGCGTTAAAGAGCTTGTCCAGCGCCACCACTCCGTCGCTTCTACCGCGGAAGATCAACCATGAAGTCAATCCGTACTGTAGCCCTATCGTCGCGGCAAGTATGCCGACCAAGAGGTACGCTAGCGTTCTGGCGGTCTTTGCACGATGCCTCCGCTCCTCGAAAGGAAGGTCCGTAACCCGCTCAACGGTTCCTCCCTCGATAACCTCGGGACTTTCTGGCGCGGCTCGCGTTGATAGTTCCGCCTGATCCGGCATTAATTCTCACTTTCCCGACGGGTGCAGAGTCGGCACCACAATTACCCGCTCTTCCTTTGTTTCAGGATTCCGAACTACGATTTCGCTGAATCCCTGCGTTGCCTGCGACTGCAAAGCACGGCTGATCTGCAGGGAATCGCGCACAGCCTCTCCCATCGACGAGAACCGGCCCTGGTCCTTGATCTTTTGCAGGCTTTCCAAGCTACGTTCATCAAAACTAAACACAACCCTCTGTGTCTTTGCCATTTTCTGTTCGCCTCCTTAGGTACTCCATTATTAACATAGTGATGTCATATTGTCAACACAAATGATATCACATGATGCACAATATGGTGTATCTTGATGACGCTCCTTCGAGCATCGGATATCCACAGCCACCATGTGACATCCAACCTTGCGCCCGCAATTCAAATCGGCGATCATGATCGATGGCGTGACGGTCTGCTACACGGCAAGTCGTCGCGCCCTAAGTCCTCTGTTTCACGTATTTTGATACCTAAGNNAGGCGAGGGGGGAGGGGGAGGGGGGGTATACCCTGAGCGAAATGGCCCCAACCCTCTACCGCAGCTCCACCGACACCAAATCCCCATCCGAGACGCCGCCGGGCTTGTAGTTCACCGACACCGAGCGATCATTCCACGCGCAGGAAAACGTATCGGCCCCAATCAGCAGCAGAGATTTGTAATCGGCAGTGCGCAGTTTCAGAACAGCTCCGGCGGAGGCCACGGTGAGAACGGCGGCCGGAGACTGCGAGCAGTCCACGCCCACCAGCCGGCCTTGGAGAAACTTGGCGGCGCGCCTGTCTCCCACGCCTGCAGTCTGCGAAGTCTGCGCGTCCGCCGCGCGTTTGGCGGCATCCTGCTCCAGCACATCAAACGGGGAACTCTGCGGAGAAAATTTCGGAGCCGAGTTCGATGCCGTCGAGAGTCCGTATTTCTGCTCGTTGGCCAGCCTCGTCAACTGCTCGCGCGCTTCCGCCGCAACCTGCGGATTGCCGCTCGTCTTCAAATGCTCCAACAGGGCTCGCGCGGCCTCCCACTTCTTGGCCTCGATGTAGATTTCCGCCAGGTGGTAAACGTATTCCTGATTGCGCGGACTGAGTTGTATGGCCGCGCGCTCCGCCTGCATCGCGGCAACCGTACCGCCGCCAACCTTGCGTGCCGTCGCCATCAAGTCATAAGCCTCGGCGAATTCCGGATACCAATCCAGCACCGCCCGCAGATCCTGCATCATGTTGGGCAAGCCCTGAATATCGGTGTGCCTGGCTTTTGCAATGCGGTACTTCAGCACGGCCAGGTAGTAACGGATCCACATATCGCGCTGGTTGAGGGCAGCGGCATCGCCCAGTTCTTCCGCAGCCGCATCGAACTCGCCATGCTGCAGGTGGTCCCAGGCCAAGGCACGGTGGGCGACCTCGTTACCCGCAGCCGCCACCAGCGGAGCCTCTTCCTGGTCAGCTTTCTTTTCCGCTTTTTTTTCGGCTTTGACGGAAGTGCCGGGCTCGGGAGCCGTTGCCAGCGCCTGCAATTCGCGCAAGCCGGCTTCGCGGCGGTCGGGAATTCTGGTCTTGATCCCAGCCACGAATGCGCGCGCATCGGTTTCGCGCATCGGTTTCAAGATGATTGCGCTGTCGTTCGGCCCTACCGGCACGGGGAAATGATAAACCTGTGGCGGATTGGGCGAAGCATTTGGCTGCTTCGACGCATCGAGTGCCACAAACAGCGGCGTGAGCGAGTGGTAGTAAGCCTTCACCGCCTGGTCAAACTGATCGGGCGTCACACCGTAGGCTTTCTGAATGGCTTCTTCCACCGGAACATGCTGGTTCTCGACCAGATCGAAATACGTGCCCGTCTCGGGCAACTTCTTCTCATGCAGCAGGTAGTGGATCACCATCCAGGACTGCGCATAGAACAGCGTGTGGTGCGTGGCTTCAACGTAGGTGGAAGTGTCGTGCTTCATGGTGAGCAGATCGGGCAGCGCGAGCCATACCTGTCCACCCAGCAGTTCGGTCAGAGACTTCGGCGGGTTGCGAGATGCTTTCTGGTTCTCCAGCAGATCCTGGGCGAAGACATTGTTCAATTCAGGGTCGCCGCCGATCTCAACCTGCTTGTTGTCGACGCGGATCGAACTGAAATATTCCGCCAGCCCTTCGTCGAACCATCCCTCAACCGGAGGATAGTTATAGTTCAGGAGAAGATGTGCAAAGTCATGAGCGACGGCGCGCCACGACTCCTCCTCAAATAAATTCAGCACGATAAAGTTCTGATCCTCTCCGGGAACGAAGAAGCCGGGAACGCCGATGGGCTGGCCCTGATGCAGCGGTGCGCTCTGGTAATAGTCCTTGTCGTTCTTGAAGGCGAGAATCGTAAGAGGCAGAGATTCGTTGAGCCGGTCCTTCATCAGCAGGATGGCGAACACTGCCCGCATCTGCTCAAAGCGAAGCGCAACTTCCTTGCCTTTTTTCTCTCCGGCATCGGTGATCACGGTGAAGTGCGTGGAGTGAATTTCAAGCCAGGGGGATTGCTCTGCCGCGGGCGCGGGTATCGTGAGAACGCACAGAAGCATCACAAGAAGCAGCGAAGCCGGGATGGGACGAGTGCGGGTCATGCGTACCGCCGGGGGCGCGGGCAATACCGAAATGCTAACACGGGGATAGCCTGGGACGGAGCGCGGGGACTTTGACCCCATGATTGACGGCGCGAACGGAAAGAAGTTAAATGTAAGACCGATTGATTGCGCGATCAGCGCGTATACGGCCGAGCCTAAGGGAACGATAACGTAGGAGTGATTTCCTTGCGAAGTGCCGACGGTCCTCCGGTCCGCGCAGAGCTGTCCTGGAGCCGCGCTCACACGATGATCCAACGTGTGGGTTTTGCCCTGGTCTTTCTTCTGCTTCTGCTTCTGGCTGGTCAATGTATTTGCGCCAGGCCGGCCTTTGGGCAGGACCTGCCATCTAATGATCAGTCAAAGATTGTTCGCGGCACGGTAGTCAACGCTGTCACCAACCAGCCTGTTGGCCGCGCTCTCGTCTATTCTCCCGATAATCGCTACGCAACGTTTACCGACGGCGAAGGGCATTTCGAATTTAATCTGTCCAAGGTCGAAAGCGAAGTCCCCGCTGATCGTCTCAATTGGCTCATCGCGCGCAAGCCGGGTTTCCTGGATGATCAGACGGGAAGAAGACAGGTCGAGGTATCGGCGGGCACCGAGATTACGATCCCTTTAATGCCCGAGGGGTTAATTAAGGGGAGAATCACGCTTCCCGCAGCCGATCCGGTTCGTAGCATCGATGTGCAGCTTATGAGCCGGCAGATACAGGATGGCAGCGCTCATTGGACGATGACGAATGCAGTCGCGACCAACTCGAACGGCGAGTTCCGCTTCGCCGAACTCCGGCCCGGCACCTACAAAGTATTGACGCGCGAGTGGATGGACAACGATCCCGAAGCCTCGGTACCAGGCGGGCAACTCTATGGCTACCCGCCGGTATATTACGCGAGCGCCAGCGATTTCGCGGCGGCGAGCACGATTCAGCTGACGGCCGGGCAGACTTTTCAGGCGGATATGTCCCTTGTCCGCCAGCCGTATTATCCGGTAAAGATTCCGGTTACCAACGCAGACCAGCCCGGACTGAATGTCACAATATCGCCGCAAGGGCAGCGTGGTCCTGGTTATTCGCTCGGCTACAACCGAGGGAAGAGCACGATCGAGGGGCAGCTGCCGAACGGAAAATACTTGGTAGAGGCGGCGACATACGGACCGAATTTCTCGGGCACCGGTTCGGTGAATCTCGTGGTAGCCGGAGCGCCAGCCGAAGGCCCGGCCATGGTGCTGGTGCGGAACAATTCGATCACGGTGAATGTGAAGGAGGAATTCAGTTCAACCGGGCGGGTTTCGTCGGGAACATGGAGCGACGGTGAACATACCTATTCTATGCACGGGCCGCGCCTCGACCTAGATGTGCGGGCCGATCCCGTTGACGATTTTGGACGTCGAGGAAGCGCCTCGATTCGCGAGCCTACGAGCTCGGACGACTCGATGGTTCTAGAAAACATATTTCCCGGTCGATACTGGTTGCGATTAAACGCACACCGTGGCTATGTCGCATCGGCGACGATGGGCGGAACGGATTTACTGCGTGAGCCGCTGGTGGTGGTGCCCGGTGCGAGCGCAACAATCGACATCACCCTGCGCGACGATACCGCGGAACTTGAAGGCACCTTGCTCGGTATTAGTCCAACTCTCACCGATCCAGGGCGCTGGTCACCGCAAAGCTTTATCTACTGCATTCCTCTGCCGGACAGCCCGGGACAGTTCCTGGAACTCTCGGCGGGTGCCGATGGAAAGTTTGACTATCGAACGGTAGCACCCGGGGCTTACCGCGTCGTAGCCTTTAGCAGCCAACAACGGGACATTCCCTATCGTGACGCGGAAGCGATGAAGGCTTATGAAACGAAGGGCCAGATCGTTCATTTTGCTCCCGGCCAGAAAGTGACGCTGCAGTTGCAGGTCATTTCCGACAGCGCGAAACAGTAGCGAGAAAACATGGCGGCTTGCTCAAATACGGTCCGGTCGTTCTGGTTAATCCTTGGGATGACGCTGGCGCTCGGCTTGTCAGCTGGGCAAGCATGGGCCGCGCCACAGGCGGCGAACACTCGTCCCGCAATAATTCCAGGCTACAGAATCGCTGGAACCGTAGTGAGCAAGGTGGACGGGCGGCCTCTGACCCGCGCGCGAATTACGGTGCAGGACACGAAGGATTCCAAGAAATTTCAGTCCGTGGTTACTTCTGAAGACGGCAAGTATGAGTTCAGCGGGCTGCCTACGGGAAAGTATTCGCTGACCGGCGCCAGACGCGGATTCATCTCCGCCAGCTACGATCAGCATGATGAGTATTCCACCGCGATTGTGACCGGCGCGGGGCTCGACACCGAAACCCTGGTGCTCCGCCTTGCCCCGGATGCGGTCATCGCCGGAAAAGTTTTGGATGAGTCCAACGAGCCGGTTCGCCACGCCCATGTGACGTTGTATTACAACGATCACAGCACTGGCGTGGACCAGATCCACCAGTTTCGCTCCGCGCAAACGGACGACCTTGGGGAGTACGAACTTACACCGCTGCAGCCCGGCACCTATTATTTGTCGGCGAGCGGAACGCCTTGGTACGCCATTCATCCTCGTTCAGAATCGCCGCGTTCAGAATCAGCAGGTTCGAACCCGACTCATGCAGATTCCAACGAACCAGTCGAAGCTCCGCCGACTGTCGATCGATCCCTTGATGTAGCTTATCCGGTGACTTACTACCCGGACGTGACCGAGGCCGACGACGCGATGCCGATACCGATCCGAGGTGGCGAGCGAGTGGAGGCAGACATCCACTTGAATCCGATCCCGTCCCTGCGGCTGCTTTTTCGGATGCCGGACGATGGCAGACATGGGTTCACGATGCCGCAGCTCGAACAACCCGCCTTCGACGGTTCCACGCTCGTACCAGGCACCGGCGTAATCGTCGCTTCGCCAGGCATCGTTGAGGTTACGGGTATTCCCGCTGGGCGCTATAACATCCGTTTCTATCAACAGGGGGCATCCCTTGAGATGAACGGAGTCGATCTCACCAAAGATGGAGAAGAGATCGACACCTCCAAAAGCGAAGCCGTGAGCAGCGTTAAGTTCTCGGTGCAAGTGCCCGGCGAGGCCACTTTGCCTTCAAATCTCTCGGTTGGCTTGCGCTCAGAAAGTAGATTAGTTGCTGCCTTTCACTCTGTCGATGCCAAGGGCGAAGCGGAACTGCAGCAGGTTGCTGCGGGCAAATATGAAGTGGTGGTGTTTGGTGGCGGGAAGCCTTATTCCATTGCGCACATCTCAGCCCAAGGTGCCGAGGTTTCAGGCCACACAATTAATGTAGTGGCGGGCTCTTCGCCATCGGTGTCGCTCACGCTGGTGGCCGGCAGTGTGGAAATACAAGGAACGGTCATGCGAGCAGGGAAGGGGCTGGCGGGCGCGATGGTGGTCCTGGTGCCGAAAAATCCTGAGGCGGATCGCGATCTTTTCCGCCGAGATCAGAGCGATCTGGATGGAACATTTGTTCTGCATGGCGTCGTTCCGGGTTCCTATACTGTTCTGGCCATCGAAAACGGATGGGACCTGGATTGGTCACAGCCCGGCGTGATTGCCGCGTATTTGAAGCATGGGAGGAGATTAGAAGTTGGCAATCAAAGCGGTGGGCCGATGAATGTAGAAGCAATCGAAGCGCAATCCAAGTAGCAGTTGGACGCTTCAGACCGCGCCTATCCCTCGGGCATCGTACTCGGGCAATCATCCCCAGAAGTTGGGCACGATCGGCGATAGCCCTCGGTTCGATTCAACATGACTCCACACCTCTCCTCCACCTTTTATGGCGGCTTTAAACTGCTCAAAGGTCACATCGTTGGCGACAGGGCCCACCGGATTTGCTAACAACGGCTTCAAATCTGCGTTGGGAGGCGCTCCCGGAGAAAATTCCCCTTTGTCCCGGTCCAATCGAGTAAACGAACCCCACTCCGTTGACACCTGCGGCTTCCCGAATTGCCAAATGAAGCTCGCTTTGCACCGCACGCGCCAATGGCAATATCCAAGATATTGCCGAACCTTCGCGGGTGACATTGCCGTAAGAATCGTCCAGAATTCCGATTCGGCCGTAAAGTCGTACAAAAAGTTATAAACGGTTCTCGTCTTATTTTGTAGCGTTACCGGCACCCCGTAGGCCGGGAAATCGACTATAGCGATATTAACCAACTGGTCCGAGCCGGGCCCTCCTTTGAACAAAGCTTCTGGCGTGTTCTTATACCATGGGATGGTCACAGAAATTCCTTTGTCCTTGTTTTCATAACAATCGAGTAAGGGCGGAAACTTATCGACAGTGCAGACGATTGAGCCCTCCCGGGGGGTTCTGCCTGTGTACCGGATTACTAGGCCGGAGTCGCGGAGAATTTGAATAAAACCGACCTGCCAATCTACGAGATCATCCATCGGCTGCAAACCGAACCTCGCCTGTCCGCCGAGCTGAACGTCTCCCGACAGTAGGAAATCGGCCCTTCCCCAAAGAACAGATTTGTTATCGTCTTGAGGGCCCCAGTCTTTGAGTTTCACCTTCGTGTAAATGTCCTGATCCTTTATCCAGACTTTTATGGAGGAGGGATCGATGCTGGTCATTCGCACACCTCCGCTTCAAGAAACGCTACGACTATAAGTGCGTGGATTCAGCTGCCGGGGTGGCTCCGCCTCTTTGCGCAACATTTCACCGTCGAGGGCTGCAATCGTCATTTTGCCGACAATGCCGTCGACCTGCCGTTCATAAGTGTAATTGATGATATTTCTCTTGGCTTTGAACGCCAAGACTGCTTTGACGGTCGATTTGCCATAGCTGCTGGACCGCAACTCATCGGGCGATACTCCCAGACCATCGATCGCGAATAGCGCCGTTTGTATCTTGGCCACGTGCTCCCCCTTGGCGCCCTCCGTGACATGAGCAGAGTCCTGAATGAGACATGCTTCCAAAGCCGGATCGCCTTTGAATAATTTGGATTGCAGCGGCATAGATGACTCCGAAAAAATTGATACGAGGAGCGCGGATCGCCTCGCCACCAGCGTCGTGCTTATCGGCCGTGACCGTCTTAGCCAAGCATTTTATAGAGCGTCAGAACTTTGTCAAGGAAGCGACGTTCAATTTTGCCCAGCGCGCGTGGCGGCGACGATGGGCACTGCGTCCGACAAAAGGTTCTTATGCGCCTGGCTGTTCGAAAGCCTTCCCGCGCAAATAGCAAAGATCCTACGGGTTATGACACAAGGGCGACGCTAACAACAGGAGGGGGATAAGAGGGGACTAGTCACCGCTTGCGTGATTCTGCGAGGGCACGANNACTTCCAGAATGCCAATGACGGCTGCATAAGCAGTGATCACGCCAATTCCGACCGAGGCAACTACGGTAACGCAGAGAATCAGAGGCATGAAGAGCGAAATCACGGTCAACCACCCTGTCTAGACGTAGTAAGAAATGGCAATATTCAGATGCCGCCGGATCAAGTTTCGTCTATGCGACATCTTCAATCTACCTGCGTTGACGCCCGCCGCTGTTGACAATTAAGATACGGAGTAGAGCTGTGCATCCCTAATGTCGTTCATGTCTGTAGACCTGTCCACGTTACGGAAGGGCAATCCACGCCAACACTAAATGGCTATTACCAAGATTTCGGTGCGCGGGGCGCGCCAGCATAACCTCAAAAACATCGACGTTGAGATTCCGCGCAATACCCTCACCGTGGTCACCGGCCTGAGCGGTTCGGGCAAGTCATCTCTCGCATTCGACACGATTTACGCCGAAGGGCAGCGCCGCTACGTGGAGACTCTTTCCACCTACGCCCGGCAGTTCCTGGACCAGATGGAACGCCCGGATGTCGATGCCATTGATGGACTTAGCCCATCTATCTCGATTGAACAAAAGACCACCAGCCGCAGCCCGCGTTCGACTGTGGGCACAATCACGGAAATCTACGACTATCTTCGCTTGCTGTTCGCTTCCATCGGCATTCCCCATTGTCCCAAGTGCGGGCACCCTATCAGCCGCCAGTCGGCCGAACAAATTGTGCAACGCGTGATGGCCCTTTCGCCCGAAGACCGCGTCATGGTGCTCGCTCCGATTGTCCGCGGGCGCAAAGGCGAATTTAAGAAAGAAATGGA
>PKVZ01000183.1:0-2162 GCA_003131635.1 Acidobacteriaceae bacterium | reverse complement strand
CTGGTGCAGGTATCCGTGGTCGGCGGAGATGAACAACTTTATTCGGAAAAGCTCGCTTGCCCGGATTGCGGAATCAGCGTCCCACAACTCGAACCGCGTTCGTTTTCATTCAACAGCATGTACGGGGCGTGCCCGGAATGCCACGGTCTCGGCAGCCGCTACGACTTCGATCCCGCGAAAGTCATTACGGACTGGTCGAAGCCTCTGCTCGATGGCGGACTCGGTCCCGGTTCGGCGTCGCAGGGGCTGATTCACAGTTTGCAGGTTGTGGCGGCGGCGCACGGCATCGACCTCAACACGCCATTCGAAAAGTTCCCCGAGAAAATTCAGGACCTGCTGTTGAATGGCGAGTCGGGCCGCGGCAAGACGGGCTTCCGTGGAATCTTCGGATACTTGAAGCAGAATCTGGAAGAGTCCACTTCGGAAGGCTACCGTGATTGGCTGATGGATCACATGTCGGCGACGGAATGTCCCGGGTGCCGCGGCAAGCGGCTGAGGCCGGAAAGCCTCGCCGTGAAGGTGAACGCAATGTCGATCGCAGACTTTACCGCGCTGCCAATTTCGCGCGCGCTCGAAGTTGCGCGCAGCATCAAACTCGCGGGCCGCGAAGAAAAGATTGCCGGGCGCGTCATGCATGAAGTAGTCGAGCGTCTGCAGTTTCTAAATGCGGTTGGACTGAACTACATTTCGCTCCACCGTTCGGCTGCGACTTTATCGGGCGGCGAAGGCCAGCGCATTCGGCTGGCGACGCAGATTGGGTCAAAGCTGCGCGGCGTACTCTACGTGCTGGACGAGCCCTCGATCGGGCTGCATCATCGCGACAATGGCCGCCTGCTTACCGCGCTCGAAAATCTTCGCGACCTGGGCAACACCGTGCTGGTGGTGGAGCATGACGAAGAAACCATTCGCCGCGCCGACTATGTGATCGATCTTGGCCCCGGCGCCGGACGTCATGGCGGCAGTCTGGTGGCGCACGGCACGCCGGAAGAAATCATGCGCGATCCGAACTCGCTGACCGGCGCATACATCTCCGGCAAAGTGCAAATCGAGATGCGTGCCGAGCGGCGCCAGAAGAATGGGGCGGCGCTGACCATTCTCGGCGCGAAGGAAAATAATCTCAAGAATCTCGACGTAACTTTTCCGCTCGGCGTGATGACGGTGATTACCGGAGTCTCCGGGTCGGGTAAGTCCACGCTGGTGAACGACATTCTTTATCGCGCTCTGGCGCGCCAGCTTTACCGCTCGCGCGAAAAAGCCGGCGAGCACAAATCGATCGTGGGCGCGGAGAACATCGACAAAGTGATCCGCATCGACCAGTCGCCCATCGGCCGCACTCCGCGCTCGAACCCGGCGACTTATACCGGAGTGTTCACGGCGATTCGCGATATTTACGCCATGCTGCCGGAGGCGCGCGAGCGCGGTTACAAGCCGGGACGATTTTCCTTCAACGTCTCCGGCGGCCGCTGCGAGGCCTGCCAGGGCGAAGGCCAGCGCCGCATCGAGATGAACTTTCTGCCCGACGTGTACGTGCTCTGCGAAGTTTGCGGCGGCCGGCGTTACAATCACGAAACGCTCGCGGTGAAGTACAACGGGAATTCCATCGCCGATTTGCTGGAGATGCCGGTCTCCGACGCGCTGCCCATTCTCGAAAACATTCCGCAG
The DNA here is from genome assembly GCA_003131635.1 of Acidobacteriaceae bacterium. Classification (GTDB taxonomy): domain Bacteria; phylum Acidobacteriota; class Terriglobia; order Terriglobales; family Acidobacteriaceae; genus Sulfotelmatobacter. Next base: position 500 of record PKVZ01000183.1, on the reverse strand, counting down.
ATAAAACAAAAGCTGCAAACTCTGGTCGACGTAGGCCTGGGATATATTCATCTCGGTCAATCTGCGGTCACGCTCTCCGGCGGCGAAGCGCAGCGCATCAAGCTGGCCCGCGAACTGAGCAAGCGCCAGACCGGCAAAACTCTTTACCTTCTCGATGAGCCGACTACAGGCCTGCACTTCGACGACGTAAAGAAACTGCTCGACGTGCTGCACCGGTTGACCGACCTGGGCAATTCGATCATCATCATCGAGCACAATCTGGACGTGATTCGCAACGCCGACTGGATTATCGACCTCGGGCCCGAAGGCGGCGAAGAAGGCGGCCGCATCGTAGCGCAAGGCACGCCGGAGCAGGTGGCGCGAGTGAAGAAGTCGTATACGGGGCAGGCGCTGGCGGGGTATTTTGCGGGGAACGGGAAGCGAAGCGCGTAGTGGGCAGATTTAATGCTTTACATTATTAACGACGCTCGTTAAACTAACTGCAGTGATCAAGACCTTCG
>PKVZ01000076.1 GCA_003131635.1 Acidobacteriaceae bacterium | reverse complement strand
TTCTTCACAGCTTCCTGTCCCCAGGTTTTCATGGTAGCTCGGACGAAATGCGTCGCCTGGGCCATCCCCTTGTGGATTTTGTTGGTGTGGCTTTCGCGGATAGGTGTCGCAGAAAAAGGAAATTGTCGGTCTTTGTCGTTCCTCTATATGATGCTAGACCAGTTCAAGAGGAGGACAATCCTGTGCGCGCCGAAAGAATCGTCTACTCGGTGGTTTTGAGTGTGGTATCAACCTTATTGTTCCCTTGGATTTGCCTCGCCCAGGAACCAAGTCCAAGTCCCCTTCCGGCTCCGAACCTGGCCCCGGCGGTCGGCGCTCCAACGAGTCCGCTTACCGTAAGAGACTCCCGCTGCCCAAATACTCCGGACGTCAAGAAGAGGGCATGTCTGGAAATCAAGCTGCGGAATGCCCCAAATAACATGGAACCCGTGGATGAGCCCCGGTTAATGCGAGTCGATGACCGGGCGCAGGTGAGGTTTATTTTGAAGAACCTGAGCCCCTTGGATATATGTTCGCGCACCGCCAGCCCGCCGACAGCTACGGTGGAAACACCTGTACCGGAGGCGCTGGTGAGTACGATCGCGGGGATGTTCGGAGGGGCAGCGCCGGCAGCGGCTCAGACTCAGCCCTCAATGAATTACGAAGCTGTCGTCCATATAGATATCGGCGTTCAGACGCTGCAGCACGCAATGGGCGCGGCAACGTGCAAGATCAAGAGCGATCCTGAATATGCCCAGATTCAAAGTTCCTGGGACACCTTCATCAATGCCGCGAAGGGTCTCATCGGGAATCCGACGCCGGGGGGAAGTGCGGCGCCAGACGATTGCGGTAACTTAAATGACCAAAGCACCGCGAGTTGTAAGATCGGCCTGGCTACGAGGAAGTTGGCGGAATTTACCGGAACAGACTACCGCGGCGACAAGTGGAGGAACTTCAAGGTGAACTGCTCGGATGCCGATTGCGATTCTCGCCTGCGGGTGGTCAAGAACGCCTACAGTCAGACGCTCACCACCATTTCGGACTCGGGAAACCCGCAGTCCATGGTGGACGAAATGAAAACTTGGGCGACGGACTTACACAAGAAATACGATTATATGGTCCCGCCCGCCGACTCCGGTCCTCCTTCTCCTCCTCCGCCGGTGCCGGGAGTTTTAATGGTTGCGCCCACCTCGCTTTCCTTTTCCCCCTCATCGGCTGCAACCCTGGCGCAGACGGTGCAGCTGAATTCGGGTGGAAGTGCTGGAGCCTTTACGGCGACGCCTGCGTCGGATTCGGGATGGTTGCTGCTCTCGAAGGCAGGCGCGGGCCAGCCGAGCGTGAACCGCTTCACAGACACTGCGCCCGCCTACGGTACGTATCCGTTATTGGTGACCGTGAATCCGGCTGGCCTGGACCCGGCTGTTCCTCACTACGGGTCGATCACGGTAACGGGAACCGGGCCGGCGCGGGGTACAACCATTATCGGCGTCACGCTTAAGCCCACCCCTCCTCCAGCCGCGTTAGACTCTTGCACGTTGGAGGGATTGAATTATGCCGACACCCTGTTTGACCGGGGCACGGCAGTCATGTCTCTGATCAACGACAACAATAAGGCGCTGGGGTCGGCCCAGGCGACGCTGAAAGCCGCCTATATGAATTTGGTCAGAGCTGAAGATGACTTCAACCGGCGGGCGCAACAACGCGCTATTTATGAAGACCCCGACGGAACGTTGTTCCAAGAGATCAACCTGGGCACCGACCGCAAGGACACATCTCCGGGTTACTTCGCTTGCGTCAGCGACGTGGATGGAAAGACCCCGACCACGACGAACATCAACTATTCCCTGCTCTACCAGGATGTTCCGCACTGGTCGGTTTCGACCGGGGCGCTGGTGAGCTTCCAGCAAAAGCAGATCATTGGGATTTCGGACACCTGCGCCGCCCCTACGGTCTGCACCGGGGCTGCCGGAGCCAGCAATCCCGTTGGGTTTAATACGGTTTTCGCCGTGACCGACCACGAGCGGGTGCAGATTGTTCCAATGGCGTTTGTGAATTGGCGCTTCGCCGACTACCGTCCCTTCATGTACGGCAAGGCCAAGAAAGACGCGAGTGGCAAAAAAATTCGGGAAGATCAAGGCTATTTCACGACTCACCTGAGCGGAGGCTTCGGAATCAACCCCAACTCGGGAACGGCGCAGCCGGAATTTTTCGGAGGACTGGCCGTGGGAGTGAACCGCTTCATGTTTCACACCGGTGTCGACTACGGCCGCAGAGAATTCCTTGGCGGTGGCTTTGTTCTGGGGCAAGCAGCTCCCGCCACGCTGACGGCCGCCCCGCTCACGTGGAATTACCGTCCGGCTTTTTCGATCGGGTTCAGTGTCAGGGTCGCGCCCTACTGATGCCAGGTGCCCCATTTCTCGCGTTCTTTGCGAGAAATGGGGCTTTTCGCTGGCTGTGTGCTGAGGTTGCGGTGGACCGGCCTTGCGTTTCTTGCGATGGCGGCAGGCGATTTGCGGGCCTGTTTTGTTTGTCATCCCAGACGGCCTGCTTTGCAGCAACGCCGCATCGTCCGCACCATAGGCTATCCGCGATTGCATTCCATGCTCGCACTGAGCCTGCTGCTTGAGGCTAAAAGCCCCACTTCTCGCAAAGAACACGAGCAATGGGGCACCCAAGCCGTCAGCCACCGCAAAATCTGGCGTCATCCCGAGCGTAGGCGTTTTCAGCCGGAGCGAAGGTCCCCCTGCTCCACGGCACTGTGCGTCGTGAGATCCCTCCGCCCGCTGAAGAACGCGGGCGTTCGGGATGACGCCGTGTATGAATGCGGAAAGATCAGACTCAACCATTCCAGAAATTGATATAAAAATAATTCGCCGCTGTTGTCGATTTCTCCCTGCCCGAACGACTATAGGATGAACGGCCTATAGAATGAACGATCCAGCGCGCAAGGCTGCCGTACTAAATTAGTAGGGGCCAAACTCATACTAATTAAGGAGACTGCAATGAGAAAGCTCAGAATTTTCGAACACATCTCGCTGGACGGCGTGATCCAGGCCTCCGCCGATGAGAACAATTTTCCCTACAGTGACTGGTCGGCGCCATATCGCACCCCGGCTGGCAGAGAGATGCTCCTTGCGAGGTATGGCGAGAAGTTCGATCTGCTGCTGGGCCGGCGCACTTACGATGGTTTTTCGAGCTTCTGGCCGAAGGCGCCGAGCAGTCCTATGGCGGACCGCCTTAACGCCGCGAAGAAATACGTCGTGACCCATCGGCCGGAAAGCTTGGAATGGGGCCCGTTCGAGGCGGTTGGGCCGAACATTGTTGAGAATATTCGCCGCATCAAGTCGCTCGACGTTAAGGGGAGCGACGGCCCTGACCTGCTCCTCATGGGCAGTTCAACGCTGACCTCTACGGTGCTCGAACACGGCCTTGCGGATGAGGTCGTGCTGCTCGTCGATCCGGTCCTGCTGGGCACGGGGAAGCGCCTTTTTGCAGAGGGGACTCCGGCACGCGCATTCGAGCTCGCCAGCACGACGGCCACGGCTACAGGCATCGTTGTCAATTCCTACAAACCTGTTGGGCCGCTGAAAAACCAAACAACGAAGAACCAATAACGAAAACCCAATCCTAAGGAGAACACCATGCGCTTCATGATGATCATGTTTCCGAAAGACTACGAAAACGCAAAACCCGGCTGGGCACCCGACCTCAAAGACATGGAGGCGATGGG
>PKVZ01000235.1:9383-10624 GCA_003131635.1 Acidobacteriaceae bacterium | reverse complement strand
CCGCGAATCGCCAGTATCTGACTTCGGTCTCACGAATACTGGTCACAATTGATCGTCTTGTAAGTCGGTGTCCCCGCCCGGAACTTCTCGCACACTTCCCCGGTGCCGCCTTGCCGCACCTTCCCTGCCTTCTGTAGCATCAATATTCAGGCATTCATAAGGAGAAATCATGGCAACCGATACGCTGGCGTCGCCGGCTGTTCTGGGTTACGGCGCGACTAAAGTCTTCAAGAATTTTATCGATGGCGAGTGGGTCGAAGCTTCCACTGGCGAGACGTTTGAGAATCGCAATCCTGCCGACACGCGCGACGTGGTCGGCATCTTTCAGAAATCGGCGAAGGCCGATGTGGATGCGGCGGTTGACGCGGCGAAGCGTGCGTTTGTGAAGTGGCGATTGGTGCCTGCGCCGCGGCGGGCGGAGATTGTTTTTCGCGCGGCGGAGATTTTGATTGGACGCAAGGAAGAATACGCGCGCGAGATGACGCGCGAAATGGGCAAGGTGCTGAAGGAGACGCGCGGCGACGTGCAGGAGGCGATTGACGCCGCTTACTACAACGCCGGCGAAGGCCGCCGGCTGTTCGGCCCGACTGTCCCTTCGGAGTTGCCGAACAAATTTGCCATGGCAATACGGCAGCCGATTGGAATCTGCGGAATGATCACGCCGTGGAATTTTCCCATGGCAATTTCTTCCTGGAAGTTGCTGCCTGCCATCGTCTGCGGAAATACTTGTGTCATCAAGCCGGCGCAGGATACTCCGCTCTCTACGTTTAATTTGGTGCGCGCGCTCACGGATGCTGGGCTGCCGAAAGGGGTCATCAATGTTGTCGCAGGATTTGGCGCTGACGTGGGCACTCCAATCGCCGAGCATGCGGATGTGCGCGCTGTGTCGTTGACGGGATCATCCGCTGTTGGGCGGATCATCGGCGGCATCGCAGCGAAAAGTTTCAAACACTGCTCGCTCGAACTCGGCGGCAAGAATCCCATGATCGTGCTCGACGATGCGAATCTTGAACTGGCCATCGAAGGCGGACTATGGGGAGGTTTCGGCACCACCGGGCAGCGTTGCACTGCGACCAGCCGCATCATTGTGCAGAAGGGCGTTTACCGCGAGTTTGTGGAACGCTATGTGGCGCGGGCGAAGAAACTGAAGGTTGGGAACGGGCTGGATGAGTCGGTCGAGATGGGACCGGCGGTCAACGAAAAGCAGCTGCAGAGCGATCTGAGCTACGTTGAGATCGGCA
>PKVZ01000235.1:7354-9366 GCA_003131635.1 Acidobacteriaceae bacterium | reverse complement strand
GTTTCGATCATTCCTTGTGACGATTTGGAAGATGCAATCGAGATTGCCAACGGCATCGAGTACGGACTTTCGTCCGCGCTCTATACCAAAGATGTGAACAAGGCATTCGCTGCCATTCGCGACCTCGAGACTGGCATCACCTACATCAATGCGCCGACGATTGGCGCTGAAGTTCATCTTCCCTTCGGCGGCACCAAGGCCACCGGCAACGGACACCGCGAAGGCGGCATTGGGGCGATTGATTTCTATACGGAGTGGAAGTCGGTGTACGTCGATTATTCGGACACGCTGCAGAAGGCGCAGATCGATCGCGGGGAGTGAATCGAGCCTTCACCGTCGAGGGCGCTGAGAGCGCAGAGGCTACATAGCAGGCCTTGGGCTCCGGGCTTCGGGCTTCAGTCAACAATTCGGCGCACGACGATGATCATCAATTGCCGAAGCCCGACAGCTGAAGCCTCGCACCTTGTGCAAGCGATTGACTCGGCAGTACTTCAGTAATCTTGTACCCGTACTATCCGTGACCTACCGTCTTCGCTGGGGTTTAATCTGTCGGCGTTCCTCACGGATTTATTTTGTCCAGCCTTCAACTCTCTCGATCCTCAGGAAGCATTCGGCGAAGGGTCGCATCCGCGGTGTTAATGTTAGTTTTGGGCTTGATGAGCGGATTTGCGCCACGTTTACTCGCCCAGAAATCTTTAAAGTCGGATCGCAGGGTACTTGTATCGGTAAAACCTGAGTATTCCGAATTCTTGAGGCATGCTCAAATCGGCGGCCTGGTTCGTCTGAGGGCGACGGTTAGTGCTGGGGGAAAAGTGACCAGCGTGGACATTGTTGGCGGCAACCCCATCCTCGCGGAAAGCGCGGTAAGGGCGGTGATGAACTGGAAGTATGTTCCCGCCTCGGCGCAAACCGTGGAGGACGTTTCTATCAACTTCAACCCGCGCTAAATCTCCGAAGAAACAGTTTTCCCTGCGCGCGGTGCGCCTCTGCGGTTAGAATTCTTCTTGTATTGTGAATTCTGAAAAAAGAGCCGCGGTCTGCAAGCCCGCTGCGGTGAGGCTTTCATGGCTCCTCTTACGTCGGTACACGAAATCTGCGCCGCCAAGCGGTTGGACAATGTTCGTTACGCCATCCGCGACCTGGCTTGCGTGGCGGATGAAGTCATTCAACAGGGACACAAGGTTCTTCCGCTGAACGTCGGCGATCCGCTCAACTTCGACTTCAAAACTCCGCCGCACATCATTGAGGCCGTTTATAAGGCGATGCGCGATGGGAAGAATGGTTACGCGCCGTCGCCGGGAATTCCGCAAGCGATTGAGGCGATTCGCGACGAGGCGATGCGCAAGGGCATCATGACGGTGCGCGATGTCTTCGTCACTTCGGGCGTGAGTGAGACGGTCGATCTCTGCCTCTCCGCGCTGGTAAATCCTGGCGAGGATATTCTTACGCCGAGTCCGGACTATCCGCTTTACTCGGCGGTGTTGTGCAAGCTGGGGATCGCGCTGAACGCTTACGATCTGAATGAAGAGGACGCGTGGCAGCCGGAACTGGCCGACATTGAGCGCAAGCTCACGCCGGGGACGCGCGGCATTGTGCTGATCAATCCGAATAATCCTACGGGATCGCTGTGCTCGCGGCGGATGCTGGAGCAAATTGCCGAGATTGCGCGGCGGCATAATCTGGTCGTCTTCTCGGATGAGATTTACGACAAGCTGGTCTTCGATTATGAAACGCGTGATCATAAAAGGCCGGATCATGAAAAGCGGGATGGCACGCGGCATGTCGCGTTCGCCGCGGTTGCGCCCGATGTGCCTTGCATCACTTTCGGCGGGATGTCGAAGAACTATCTGGTTCCGGGATGGCGCATTGGCTGGGGCATTGTTTCCGGCGATGCTGCGGCGGTGAAGCCCTATACGGAAGGCATTCACCGGCTGCTGCGGGCGCGGTTGTGCGCCAATCATCCGGAGCAATATGCCATCAAGGCGGCGCTGGAGGGTCCGCAGGATCATCTG
>PKVZ01000235.1:0-7310 GCA_003131635.1 Acidobacteriaceae bacterium | reverse complement strand
GGTCAGAAGCCTGGGACGCAGCATTTTCGGATTGTGTTTTTGCCGGATGAGAGGACGCTGACGAGGGCTTACGGGGCGATTGGCGAGTTTATCCGTGAGCGCTACTTGAGTGCGGCTTCCGGCTCTCGGCTTCCGGCTTCCAGTTAGTTGGGTCGGCTCCAGGCTGCTTGCTCTACCTTGTGGATTTTGCCGGCAAATATTCTCGCTGTCCTCCGATTGGGCATGGCGACCGGCGTCTCCCTGTGGGGTGACGACGGGTGAAAATTGGGGGGACCCCCACCCCCTCCCCCGCTGAAAGTCTTGCTGGGCGCGGGGTTTGGAAAAAAGCGTCTGCAAAATACGTCTTTCAAAGAACTTAGAGGTAAAATTCGGCGAACAAAAGACTTACCGCCCTTGCTGTTGCGGCTCGATTGACCGCCTCCGCCTTGACCATAATGGGCGGATTGCGGAGGGAGGGCAAGGTTAGATGTCACAGGACGGTTGTGGATTTCGAGTTTGAAATTTCGGGGTAAACGAGAAAACCCGGACCGCATCCTCCGCGGTCTGCCTGTTAAGCTTGCGCCAGCAGTTGTATGGAGCCAAAGACCTATCTCCAATACCGGCAGGTAAATGGTCGGTCTTCAGAGCGAGCGCAACTGGAGGCTGCGCTGGGCCTTTTAGACCGCTGTGCGATGCTGCGTTTGCTCAGCGGCATAAGCCTTTCGCTAAACCTTCTCATGGAAAATTCTTCAGAAGCGGCGCAACGGGCTGCAATAGAAAGCTTCTTCCCGAAATCTCAAGCCACTAAGATCCTGGAAAATGGGGACGTCGTATTCCATCGGCATCAGTTGTTGTTTCTAATGCAGGAGGTGGTAAAGCATTGTCCGAATATCACCCCTGTCGAGTTCGACGCATCACGCATGGAGCAGCTCGGGCAAATATTTCTAATGGCAAACGATCAACTCTTTGATCCGATGCAACCGTCAGGTTCTCCACACGACGAGTTGCTCCGATTGATCCTAGAGTTCCTCCCAATCTCCGAGGCCAACTTGCTCACGAGTGCGCTGTTGAAGATGGGCCGCTCTCATTTGATGGTTACAAAGTTCGCTGAAGCTCGGCGAGGACAACCTGGATTCTTCGACATTCCTGTTCAATTTCATGAGGCTACTGGAGTTCGGTTCAAAACGTTTGAAGCGCTGATGACCGGAGTGTTCACCCGCCTCGTCAATGTGGAACAGGTGACAAGGGATCCACGCGGTTTCGGCCTTCCATTGGCATACTTCGACAAACTGCCGGTGGAAGGGGGTGAGGTATCCGCCTTCTTCCGCTTGATCTCTGCTACCCCGGAGGAGTACGTCGCGAGTCTTCAGGCGGCCAAACCGCGGCCGAACGATTTCCGGGTCGTCCGGGATAAGCCCCTGGTTCGGATTGGTGATCGCTGCTTTCCTCTCGATGCGCACTCGGGGCTTGAAAAGTTTGAGACAGGTGTCTACTGGAGCATCATGGGACACCTTTCGGAAGACGAGCGGAAACATTTCCCCTCATTCTGGGGAAACGTATTCGAAGACTATTGCCTTTGGCTTCTTGAGGAGAGCCTTGATCGGAAGTTGAATCGTCTGCACAAGAATCCGAAGTATGTTCACAATGAACAACACGAAGTTTGTGACGCTATTGTCACTTGCGGTCGGACAGCAGTCTTTATTGAGTTCAAGGGCAGTACGATTACGTCTGAAGGAAAATATAGTTCGGATGTAGATAAGCTAAGGAGCGAAATTGAGAAGAAGTACGTCAAGCCTAAAGGAATCCAACAACTCGTTGGTGCGATTCAAAATACCTGTCGCAACGAGAAGGCGGATGCAATCCAAGATATTGATCTGAAATCTATCTCGACCGTTATCCCGCTTTTGGTCACGAGAGACGATATTGGTGGCTACTTTGGCGTGAATTCCTATCTAAACGCCCGCTTCAAAGAAATTATGGGACGGGCTGACTATCAAAAATCAATAACGCCTTGCTTGTGTATTTGCGCCGATACGCTGGAAAAACTGACGGCGTATTTGTGTGATACTTCGCTGGCAGATATCCTCAGTTCACGAATCAGGAACGACAAAACGTTGCGTGCTCCATTTTTTGCACGGGCAGGGTCGATTTTCAAGCACAAAAACAAGGGAGGGGGAGATCGACAGCCCACGCTATTGAAGGATGCAACTTTTGCCGTGAAAGACGTCGCACTTCAAGTGTTTGGGCGATAGCCCTAATTTCTGAGGCTGAAGCCCGCATTAATTTTGGAGCCTTTACGCGGCGAGGAAGCGCCGCACTACCACGGTGGCGCAGGCGAACAGCAGGTTCCTCCACTGCGCCGTCGCTGGCGCTCCGGCTCCGGTGGGAATGACAAGGGTTGGTGCCGGACAAAATCAAAGTCAAAATCAAAGTCAAAGGCTGCGGGCGGGTCGCCCGCTCCACACGGGCCGTTACTGGCCGGGTCTGAGACAGAATTTTTACATTGTTCTGACATCCGCGATGGGGCGAGGCGGTAGTCTCTAGGTGCGGACGAAGAAGCGGACGGCAAATATTTCGTTCACAAACGGAGACTAAAGTCATGAAATACGGTAATGATCATCTATCGTTTCGAGTGGGGGCGGCGGCTTTGATGTGCTTGTTTTGGCTGGGGCGGCCGATGCTGGGTGCGGCGCAGGCCTCTGGTGAGGGGACGCAGAGGGCGATTGGCGCGGGCACGACGCTTGTGCACAGCAAGTTTGGCGGGCAGATTTTTGGCTTCGACGTTGACCAGAACGGCGCCGAAGGCGTGCTGACGGAAGACAAGCTGCTGGCCAATGGGAATGTGCTGGCTGCGGTGGAAACCTTCGATCAGAAGAGCGGAAAGATTCTGAAGGTGGTGTCCGCGACGGAGAATCAGGACAATTTTCTTACGCTGGGAATTGAGGGCACCAGCGTGGGGCTGGTGGAGCAGGAGATTGTGACCGGACTTTTCGTGACGGATCGAATTTACGATGTGATGAATCCGCTGAACTCGAACGCGATCACGGGTACGTGGACGCCGCCGCTGGCGAATGACGACATCATTATTGGACTTAGCCGGAACCAGGCTTCCACGACCACGGCGGTGCTTTACTTTGAGAATGATGGCAACAATTTTTCCTCGTTTGTGTTCGGTTCGAACGTTGGGGCGAATACGTTTGAAGCAGTTGTTAATCTGACGAATCCGATCTTTGGCTTTAACGAGGCTCCGCAGGTGGCGTATGACAGCGTGACCAACCAGGCGGTGGTGGCGACGGCGAATGGCGAGGTGGGTGGTCCGCCGCCGGTGTTTGCGCTGGTGGATCTGACGACGGGTGTGGTGAACACTTTCAATGGGATTCCGGGACCGCCGCCATTTCGACAGGGATCGATCAATGGGCTTGCCGTGGATTCGGAAGACGGGATCGCCTGCACGACGACGGAAGTTGATTTCAGAGTGGAGTTCTACGATCTCGCGAAGGAGACGGGGTTCGCCGTGGTGCTGCCGGGGGCGACCGGGCAGATTGAGAGCGGATCGGACGTGGAATACGATCCGGTCCACAAACTATTCTTTGTTGCGCAATCGGTCTCCAGCACGGCGGCGGGAAGCAGCATTCAGGTCTATAACACGAAGGGGAAGTTGGTAGAGTCGCTGAATGGGTTTAGTTTCTCGAACGCGTCCAACGTGGTGGCTACGCATATCGCTTTGAATCCCAGTAATCGCTCAGGATATGTGGATGGGCCGGACTCGGGAGTGACGGAGATTCAGGCGTTTACGTATTAGGAGGCAGGCAAACAGCAGGTTCCTCCACTCCGCCGTCGCTGGCGCGACGACTCCGGTCGGAATGACAGGGGTTGCGACGGCAAGAATCAAAATCGGAGTCAACGGCAGCGGACGGGGTCGCCCGCTCTACACGAAACTATTGCAGTTTGGCGTATTCCGCTTTGGCTTGCCGGAGGATGGGGATATCTGGGTCGGCGTTTTTCCAGAGGGCGAGGAAATTCTGGTATTCGGTTTTCGCTTTTGCCGGGTCGCCGAAGAGGGCGTAGGAGCGGGCTGGCGGTATCCAGGCGCTCTTGGCTGGCTTCAAAAAATCAAAACCCAAAGGCAGCGCGGGGCCCGTTCAACGCGAAGAGGCTTGGCTGATTTTGTCCGATATTTTGCCGTGTCTGCAGGAAAACGTGTAGGATTGCCCGGTTCCTTCCGTCCACATTCGGGGCCCTCGGTAAAACTGGAAAACTTGAGCTCGCAAGCCAAGCGACTGCGAGGGTGCTCGTGCGGTTTTGGTGTGGGAAACAAAAAAGCGTTCACAGAAAAGAGGAAACCATGAGACGCAATCAGCTGCTGTCAGCTGTAGTGATTCTGTTGTTTGTAGCCGGTTCGCTGGCCGCGCAGGATAAAGACAAGCGCGGTACTCTGGCGAGCATCGAGTTCCAGAAAGTGAAGATCAGCAACGTCCCGCAATACGAGGCGGGACGCAAACAGAAGGCCGCGTGGCACAAGCAGCAGAACGACCCGCTGCCATTATTTGTATGGCAGACCATCAGCGGCGATGACACGGGAACGTTCCTGGTCGGCCACTTCGACCAGCACTGGGCCGATTACGACAAGCCGGTAGTTACAGATGAGGCGGACCTGGCGGAGTTCCAGAAGGTGATGGGAAGCTCTGTGGAGTCGGTCACGACTCGCTACTATGACTTTATGCCGAAGGTTAGCAATGAAAGCGGAGACCCGGGGCCGGCGAAGTTTTCGGAGATCGTCACCTACCAGGTGCGCTACGGAAAGGTCTCGGATTTTCGCTCGGGGATTGAACGGGTTCACGAGGCCGCCATCAAAACCAAGTGGCCGGTCAATTACGGATTTTACCAACTGGTAAGCGGTGGAGCCGCGGGCACGTTCGTGCTCTCCATTCCGCACAAGAGCTGGGCTGATTTTGAAGACAAGCCCGATACGAAACCCTTTCGGGACATGCTCAAAGAGGCGTTTGGACAAGCCGAGGCGGATTCCATTGTCGATCGGTTTGACCGCTCGGTCGAGAGGGAAACGAGCGAGATCATCCAGTTTCGGCCGGACTTAAGTTACATTCCGGCCAAATAGCGGGATTTATCATCGTCGGATCTGGTTGAATGCCCACCCTTCGTTTCTTGAAGGGCGGGCATTTTTGCGACGGCGGTGGTTGGGCAATTATTTCCCAGCTGACTGGGAGCCTTGCCCTGGTTTCTCGAATTCCTCCGCCATCCAGTGTTGCAGGGCGGTGATGTTTTGCGGGCGGCCGAGGAAGTTCTTGACTAAATCATTCGCTGACATCGATCCGCCGGGTTCGAGGACGACGCGGCGGTAGCGCATGGGGGCGTCACCGGCGAGAAGGTTTTGACGATCGAATTGGAGAAAGAAATCTTCAGCGATCACTTTATCCCAAAGATAAGTGTAATAAGCGGAGGAGTAGCCGCCGAGATGGCCGAAGGATGCCCACTGATGAGTGTCGGGCAAGGGGGTGAAGAGGGTGTAGCGGCGGGCATCGTCGTCGGTGACCTGGTCGAGATTCACGTCCTCGGGCTTGGTTTTGTAAATGTCGTAAGAGATGGCGCTTAAGGTATTCTGGCGGGCGACCCAGCCGCCGCGTCCGAAGGCGAAAGCGCGGTTCATGCGGGCGACGATTTCGGCGGGAATGGGCTCGCCGGTTTTGTAGTGCCGGGCGAATTTGGCGAGGACCTGCGGGCTGCTGATCCACTCTTCGAGCATTTGCGAGGGGGCTTCGACGAAATCGGATTCCATGGTGATGCCACTGATGCCGGCCCATTGCTGCTGGCCGCCGAGGATGTGGTGCATGAGGTGGCCGAATTCGTGGAAGAAAGTGTTGACATCGCCATAATCCATGAGTCCGGGATCGGTGGCGCTGGGCACGGGAAAGTTGCAGACGAGAATGGCCTCAGGCAATTGTTTGCCGCGGATGCCATCGAGTACCGGGGCCATTTCGGCATGGCTGTATTTGCCGGGACGCGGGTGCATGTCGAGATAGAAGCGGCCGATGGGCTTGCCGCGGTCAATGACGATCCAGGTTTCGACGGCGGGATCCCAGGAGGGAACGTTCTGTTCCTGCTGAAAGCTGACGTGGAAAAGGTCGGCGGCGGTGTCGAGAATGCCTTGCTTTACTTCCATGAAGGGGAAATAGGGGCGGACGGATTGAGAATCGAAATCGTACTTGGTGCGGCGCACTAATTCGGAGAGATATGCGCGTTCGTAGTCCCATATTTCCTTTGCGGAGGGATCGGTTTTCTGTTTTTCGACGAGGAGCATTTCGAACTCGCGTTGAGATAGGGCGCGGGAAGAGTCATTTACTTCTTTAATAAAGTCGGCAATGCCTTGGCCTTTGGCGATCATCTTATCCGCGGCGTTGTAGTCGGCCCATGAGGCATAGCCGAGGAGCGTAGCGATCTCGTATCTGGTCTTCATCAGGCTGGTTATGACTTCCTGATTCTTGGGGTAGGCGCGAGTGTTGAAGGCGAGCGACATACGGCGGCGCAGAGGATCGCTTTTGGCGAAGGTGAAGACGGGGAAGGCGTCGGGATAATCGGTAGTGAGGTGAAGCTTGCCGTCGGCGCCGGGTTTATGGCGATCGATGTAATCCTGGGGCAGGCCGTCGAGTTCGGAGGGATCGGCCTCGACGATTTTCTGGCCGTCGGAAATATTACGATCGAACATGGACTGCTCTTCGGTGGCCTGGTCGTTCAGCTTCTTGAGGCGGGCGCGAGTGGCATCGTTTTTATCGACACCAGCGAGACGGAATTCGAGAAGCTGGCGTTGGACGTAGTAGCGTGTGGCGGCGTCGGCTTGGGAGAGATCGAGCGCGGCGAGAGCGTTGTAAACGTCGTGGTTGAGAGAGATCGCGGTCTGAGCGGCGCTGGCTTTGGTGGCCATGGCGGTAGCGTGGTCGCGAAAAGTGACGTCGGGGTGGACCTGCTCCATGAGGCCGGCAAAGTATCCGGCGGAGTTGTTTTGGTGGACGGCTTCGTCGAAGGGGACGAGCGTGTTTGCAATGGTGCGCGGGCCTTTGGCGGCGAGCAGGGTGTCGATGGCGCGCTGGCCGGCGGCGAGACGGTCGGTCTCGATTTTTTCGAAGGAGGCGACATCGGGCTTGGCGGCCCAGATTGTGGGCTGGGAGACGGTCACCTTTTGCGCGGAGAGGATGGCAGAGAGAACGATTGGTAGGCAGAGGAAGATTGCCAGGCGTGCAGCGAGCATCATGAAAGAACCTCGTCGAGGAAGTTTGGAACGGGTGGAGCGATTTTGGAAACCTGAATTTCTGGAGCCT
>PKVZ01000046.1:40097-41729 GCA_003131635.1 Acidobacteriaceae bacterium | reverse complement strand
CATTTAGCCATGAAGGGTTCTTGAAGTGGTCGGCAAGGGCCGGGAAAGCCAAATGCTAGTTGCCAAGTGCTAAGCGCTCAGTTTCGTTGGCTGAGTGCTGAATGCTGAGTGCTGAATGCTATTTCTAAACCACATCTGGCTGATCCCGCTGCTGCCCGCCNNATTCCTCATGGCCTGCGGAGCGGTGTGGCAATATTCGGCTTGGTCGTCCACGCCAGAACATTTCCACCAGCCGTTTGAGAAGCCCGTTTACACTTGGCTGGGCACCGACACCGGCAACCTGACCTATACGACGCAGTCGGGCAAGCCCGCGGAATTTCGCGCCGATGTTGCTTTCCTGCTCGATCCTCTTTCCAGCATCTGGCTGCTGTTCGTCACTGGCGTCGGCATGCTGATCCATATTTACTCAATTGGATACATGGCGCATGAAGGCGGCTACTACCGCTTTTTCGGATACCTCAACCTCTTCATGTTTTCCATGCTGACGCTCGTGCTGGCCAACAACTATGTGCTGTTGTTTGTGGGCTGGGAGGGCGTGGGACTGTGCTCGTATCTGCTGATTGGATTTTATTTTCATCGCAAGTCGGCCAGTGATGCTGCGGCCAAGGCGTTCATCGTGAACCGCATTGGCGACGCCGGATTTCTGCTGGGAATGTTTTTCGTCGCATGGTACTTTGGCTCGCTCCGCTTCACCGAAGTGACGACGCTTGCCCGAAGCGGACACTTCGCAATCGGTAATCCGATCATCACTGCCGCCACGCTATTGCTCTTCGTCGGCGCCTGCGGCAAGTCGGCGCAGCTTCCGCTCTACGTCTGGCTGCCTGATGCCATGGAAGGCCCCACTCCGGTCTCAGCACTGATCCATGCTGCGACGATGGTCACTGCAGGCGTCTATATGGTTGCGCGTTCGAACGCGCTGTTCGTCCTGGCGCCGAAATCGATGTTAGTGGTAGCGATTGTCGGCGCTCTAACCGCGATCTTCGCCGCGTCCATTGGCCTCGTGCAAAACGACATCAAGCGTGTGCTTGCGTACTCGACCGTGTCTCAACTCGGATATATGTTTCTCGCGCTGGGCGTGGGAGCATTCGCTGCCGGCGTCTTTCACGTCTTCACGCACGCGTTTTTCAAAGCTCTGCTCTTCCTCGGCGCTGGCTCCGTGATTCATTCCATGAGCGGCGAGCAGGACATGCGCAACATGGGCGACCTCGGCCATCGCATTCCTACGACGCATCGCACCATGTTCATCGCCACGCTAGCCATTGCGGGCATTTTTCCGTTTGCCGGATTCTTTTCGAAAGATGCGATTCTCTGGGAGACCTGGTCGCGTGAAGGTGGCGCTTACCGCTTTCTTTGGTATATCGGCTTCGCTACCGCGTTGATGACGGCGTTTTACATGTTCCGGCTAATGTTCCTCACCTTTCACGGGCGCCCGCGCATGAGTCATGAGGTCGAGCACCACATTCACGAATCGCCCATATCGATGACGGCGCCGCTCGTCGTGCTGGCGCTTTGTGCCATCGTCGCGGGATGGCTGGGCTGGCCGCACAGCCTTGGCGGCTCCGACCGATTCACGAAATTCCTTGAGCCGGTCTTCGCCAGCGAAGCGCGCGTCCTGCAGGAAGAAGGAAGAAC
>PKVZ01000046.1:6594-40023 GCA_003131635.1 Acidobacteriaceae bacterium | reverse complement strand
GACGTCCGCCTGGGCGTGCTGGGATTGGGCGAAGCGTCGTCCTGGGCGGACTCGCACGTGATTGATGCCGCCGTCAACGACGTAGGCTGGATCACGCGTCTCACGGCAACGATTTCCAGTTGGTGGGACAAGTGGATGATCGACGGCATCTGCGTCAACGGACCGGCCATTCTGGCGCGCATGCTCTCGTATCCGGCGCGCTTGTTCGAATGGGGTCTGGTGCAGTGGTACGCGCTGGTGATGACTGCCGGGCTGGTCGGTTTCGTGTTTTATTACGTGTACCACTAGGGTTTCGTAGCGCCGCCGTCCCGGCGGCTGTCGCGAAGGCAAGATGTCGTCCGCGGCAGCCGGCGAGACGCCGGCGCTACACTGAGAACTTCATGCAAAACCATATACTCTCGATCATTCTCTTCACGCCGCTGGTCGGCGCGCTTGTGCTCCTGTTTGTTCCCAAGGAGAACAAGGACGCCATCCGCTGGATTGCGAATTTTTTCGCGCTTGGCGGCTTCCTGATATCGCTGCCGCTGGTGCCCATGTTCTGGTCGCAGATCAACAGTCCCGAGCGCTTCAAGTTTATCGAGGGCGTACCGAACAACTGGATTCCCTCCATCGGCGCGGGCTACGTGATCGGCATCGACGGCATTTCCTTCCTGCTCATCATGCTCACCACGCTGCTGGGCTGGATCTCGATCCTGTCGTCGTGGACCGCCATCGAAGTCCGCGTGAAGGAATACTACGTTTGGTTCTTGATTCTGCAGACCGGCATGCTCGGCGTCTTCATGGCGCTGGATTTCTTCCTGTTCTTCGTTTTCTGGGAAGCCATGCTGGTTCCGATGTATCTGCTGATCGGCATCTGGGGTGGGCCGCGCAAGCTTTACGCCGCAATAAAATTCTTTCTTTACACACTCGCTGGTTCCGTGCTGATGCTGCTCGGCATCCTGTTCCTCTATTTCCATCACCAGCACTTAACCGGCGTTTACACGTTCAGCCTGACGGCACTCTACGAAACCGCTCCGAAGATTTATTCCGATCCCGCTTACGGGCCGACCATCGCGACGCTGCTGTTTTTCGCTTTCTTCTTTGCCTTCGCGATCAAGGTGCCAATGTTCCCCTTCCATACCTGGCTGCCCGACGCACACGTAGAGGCGCCCACAGCCGGATCGGTCATCCTGGCGGGCGTTTTGCTGAAGATGGGGACGTACGGCTTCATCCGTTTTTCGCTGCCGTTTTTCCCTGGCGTAATGTGGAATCCCGCCACGTTCCTCCACCTGACAGTCCGCGGCTGGATGATTACGCTTTCGATTATCGGGATCATCTACGGCGCGCTGGTTTCGCTGATGCAGAAGGACATGAAGAAACTGGTGGCGTACTCCTCGGTCAGCCATCTCGGCTTCTGCACGCTGGGCATTTTTGCACTGAATTCCGCGGGCCTGAGCGGATCGGTCCTGCAGCAGATCAATCACGGCATCTCGACCGGCGCGCTGTTCTTGATTGTCGGCATTCTTTACGAGCGCCGCCACACGCGCGAGATCGCCGAGTACGGCGGTATCTCGAACGTGATGCCCGTTTATGCCACCATCACCATGATTATGTTTCTCTCTTCGATGGGACTGCCGCTGCTCAATGGCTTCGTCGGCGAGTTCACCATCCTGCAAGGTACATTCATGGAGAACTGGCGCTGGGGCGCGTGGGCCGTGCCTGGAGTGGTTCTGGCCGCGGCGTATCTGTTGTGGCTCTATCAGCGCGTTTTCTTTGGCACGGTTACAAATCCGAAGAATGAAAAGCTACATGATCTCACGGGGCGTGAGGTTCTGACGTTCGTGCCGCTTCTCATCTTGGCTTTCTGGATCGGTCTCTATCCCAAACCGTTTTTCAAAATTCTTGAGCAGCCGGTGAATCAGATCGTGCAAAACGTGCGTGCGCCGCACGATGGCGACGCAGTGAATGCCGCCGTCGAGCATGAAATAACCGCAGCCCCCGTTGCGACTACGGCCGCCGTGATCAATCCGCCGGCCGCAGTGCAACCGGCGAAAGGGAAGCAATAGTGGGCGTGCTCTCGCAATTCACGGCCAGCGATTACCTGATGGCGCTGCCCATGACTCTGCTCGCGGTGTTTGCGCTGGGCATCCTTCTGATCGATCTGATGCTGCCCCCGGAGGAGAAATGGGTCAACGCGCTCCTGGCTTTTGTGGGAGTGCTCTTTGCCACCAAGGGCGTGTGGACGATTCAGCAATGGATGCATGCCAACGTGTCGGTCTCCAAGGGAGCGGTCGGCATGATGGGCACCATGCTGATGAATCCTTGCGCTATTTATTTCTTTTATTTATTCCTGGCGGCCACGGCGATTTCCATTCTTATGTCGGCGCGCTACATGAAGACCGAGCATGAAAACCACGGCGAATACTATGCCCTGATGTTGCTATCCGTGGTGGGCATGATGTGCATGGCCGCGGGTATCGATATTGTGCTCATCTTCATTGGCCTCGAGCTGATGGCGATTTCCACTTATGTGCTCGTGGGCTTCCTGCGCCGCGACCGCCGGTCGAACGAAGCGGCGCTGAAGTATCTGTTACTGGGAGCGTTTTCCTCCGGGATTTTTGCCTATGGCTTATCACTGCTTTATGGACTCACCGGCAGCACGAGCCTGATCGACATTGGCCGCGGGCTAGCTTCGATTTATGCAAAGGATCCTCACAATCCGGTAGCGATCGTTGCCTTGCTGACCACGGTTACAGGTTTGCTGTTCAAGATTGCTGCCGTTCCTTTTCACCAGTGGGCGCCGGATGCTTACGAAGGCGCACCGACCTGCATCACGGGATTCATGTCTGTCGCCGTCAAGGCCGCAGGATGGGCGATGTTGCTGCGGATTATGGGCGCCACCTATCCGACTTTTCCCAACGCGGTGCTGGGCCTGGCGGCGATGCGTCCCGTCTACGTTCCCTTGTTCGTCTTCGTTTCCATCGCGACCATGACGGGCGCGAACTTTGCCGCTCTGACGCAAACGAACACCAAGCGCCTGCTGGCCTACTCGTCCATCGCGCACGTCGGTTATATGCTGCTGGGATTGATTGCCGGCACTCCAACCCAACTCAGCCCGGATGGCATCAAGGGCATTCTGATCTATCTGCTGGTCTATACCTTCATGAACCTGGGTGCGTTCGGCGTGCTCACATCGTTGCGCCATCGCAACGTGATCGGCGACGAACTCGACGATCTTAACGGCCTCTATTCGCGCGCTCCCGTAGAAGCCGTGCTCATGCTGATCTTCCTGCTCTCACTTGCCGGGATTCCGCCGCTCGCGGGCTTCTGGGGCAAGTACTTCATCTTTCTCAGCCTTATCGAAACCGGGCACTACGCGCTGGCATCGCTGGGCGTGCTCTATTCCGTGTTCGGCCTCTACTATTACTTGAAGATGGCCAATGCCATGTTTATGGGCCAGCCGGAGGAGCGAGGGTTGTTGCCGGTAAGCTGGACGATGCGCGCCGCACTCGCCATCACGGCATTCGCGACGCTGTTCATCGGAATCATGCCCGACAGATTCATCAACCTCGTCAATTGGTCGTTGATTATTCAGACTTCTCCGGTCGCGAGGCTCATGCGCTAGTCCACAGATATACCTATGCCTGCTCCCGACCCAACCCCCGACCGCGAGAACTCCGGGCGGAAAGAGAGTTTCTGGGTTCAGGCTGCCCGCTATAGTCAACTGGCATTTATCCTGCCGGCAGCGCTCGTCGTGGGATGGCTGATCGGCACCGCACTCGACCGCTGGCTGCATACGACGTGGCTTTATCTGGCCGGCATCCTTCTGGGCATAGTCGCGGGTTTCGTCGAACTGATCCGCACTTTTCTGCGCGACGCGAAATAATTCGCCATCGTGGATTGAAATTCCAGTCCGCACCCACCGCCTTCGCTTACGATAGTTAAGGACATACCCAAGGACAATGGGGATTGAGCATCGTCGATGACTGAGCAGATCCCAACCGAGATCGACCTTGCACAGGCCGCTGCGGCTGAACACTTCTATTCCGGCGCGCTTCACCGCATCGGCCATTTTATGGCCGTGCTTTCGCCGTTGCTGGCTGCAGCTGCATGGTGGAAGTTCGGCCTGCGTACTGCCCTGGGCTTCGTCTTCGGCTGTGGCATTGCCTACGTTAACTTTTACTGGCTGAAGCGCGTGATCGCTGGGTTTGTCGATCGCGCAACCGGAACCGCAACGTCGCAATCGGGACAGGGAATTGTATTTCGATTTCTGGTTCGTTATGTTTTGATGGCCGTCGGCGCCTATGTTATATTGACTGTTTCACCCGCGAGCCTGAATGGGCTTCTTGCGGGCTTATTTTTGCCCGTTGCGGCCATCGCCTGCGAAGCGGTTTATGAATTGTACGCAGCGCTGGCGCGCGGGGTTTAGCGGTAGAGCCGGCGCAGCCACGGCCAAGGCGAGAGCTGAAAGCCGACAGCCAAAAGCTTCTTTATGCCTGAACAACTTTGGTTCACCGAGATACTAAACCACCTTTTCGCGGCCCCGGCTACGTCATTGCTGCGGACATTGCACATCGAGCCCAAATATCCTGCGGCTCCCATTTCGAACTCGTTCTCGATGGAGGTTCTTGTCTTCGCGTTCCTTCTGGTTCTGTTCCTTCTGCTCCGCTCACGCCTTTCGGTCGATCGTCCCGGTGCGTTGCAGCACGCCTTCGAGGGCGTCGAGGGATTCATTCAGGGCCAGAGCGAAGAGATCATCGGGCATCACAGCGAGGGCTACACAGCGTTCCTGGCAGTACTGGCTCTCTTCATTCTGTTCTGCAATCTGATCGGCATCGTTCCGGGCTTTGAGTCTCCGACCGCCGTGCCCATCGTTCCGCTGGGCTGCGCTATTTGTGCCTTCATCTACTACCAGAGTCAAGGATTTAAGCACGGCGGAATCGGCTACCTGAAGCACTTCCTGGGGCCCATGCCGGCTTTGGCGCCGCTGATGCTTCCCATCGAAATTGTGAGCCACCTGGCGCGAGTGCTTTCACTCACCATCCGTCTTTTCGCCAACATGTTCGCGGGCGATATGGTCACGTTGGTTTTCTTTTCGCTGGTCCCGATCGGTTTTCCCATACCGTTTCTGGGACTGCATATAGGAGTGTCGCTGCTGCAGACCTACATTTTCGTTCTGCTGACCACGGTTTATCTGCAGGGCGCGGTTTCGGAAGAGCACTAAGGGGCAGTTGTCAGTTGCCAGTGGCCAGCGAAGAGCTGGTTCTACTGGGAACTGGCAACCGGCAACTGGTCACTGATTTTGAGCCGTTCAGCGTGAGGGCGTCTGCACGGGATGACGTCAACCACCCACTGGCGGTATTTCATACGAGGAGAAACACAATGAGTAAGCTAAGCAAATTGTTTATGGTACTGTCTGTACTTTCGTTCGCTGTACCCGCCTTCGCGCAGGGTGGGGGCGAGGGCGGAGTCAATTGGGTTGCGATCGCTGCCGGATTTTCCATGGCGTTTGCTTCCGGCATCTGTGCCTTGGCGCAGGGTAAGGCGACCGCCTCGGCCGCCGAGAGTCTGGCCCGCAATCCAGCGGCTCGTCCTGGTATTCAGCTCGCTTTGATTCTGGGCTTGGCCCTAATCGAGTCGCTCGCTCTCTACACCTTGGTGATTATCTTTGTAAAGGTCAAGTAGGCATCTCGAGCACACGCTCTGGGAAGTAAAAAGCCTCTGCTCAAACCAGCGAGCAGAGGCTCTTTTATTCTCGTCGTTCTCATCGGAAATTTTAGAATCCCATCTGGCTACACTTTCCGGTCCCCGCCCCAATCCAGATCCTTCTTTTGTGGGGCACGGCTCAGCGCATCCACCAGCAGGCGGCGTAATCGGTAGCGGCTTTCCAGATCGGTACTCACAATTTCGAATCCTACTTCGTTCACGCGCGCGCGGCGCAGCAAAACATGAGCCCGAATTTTCGAGCGCATGCCCAGAGAGATTTCCAGGTCGGCCTCGCTGCCGATGCGCAAGTTATCTTCTTTCGTGCCCATTCCGCCACCCAGGCTCAACTCGCGGATCAGAATTCTTGATTTTCCCCATGAACTTCCGATGGTTGCGGCGACCGTGCGCGACAGGACCATCCGCTCGTAGCGCCGTTGGCGCACCCATGGACATGCCGGAGCCGTATCCAGAGGCGCGATCGCAAGCTCCGCCGGCTCGATGCCGCTGTCGGATAAAATCTGAGCGCTGTAGCGCGGATCGGTTTTGGATAAAGACTGAGCTGCCGCAATTCTCAGCTCGCGATGATGAACCCATCCAAATGTTTTCTTGGTTTCGACAATCTCGCGCAGCAGCGTTACTGCTTCGGCATCTTTCAATCTGCCGAGAGATTCGATGGCCTTTAGTTGAACGAAGGGTGAGCGAGAAGCGGATTCGCCGGGTTTGGCCATCGCGAGCAGTGGGGGCGCTGCGCTTAGGTCGCCACTCATCCCAATTTCATCTACCGCTTCAGGCAGCACCACCGAATCCAGGACTTCCGCTAACTCGAGCAACGTGCGGCCCCGGTCCAGCGCCGCACCATACGCGATCTGCCGCACCACAATGTCGTGATAGAAGCGGTTCCATTCCGGCAGGCGCGCCGGCAGCAACTCCAACAAAGTGCCCACGTCCAACCGGCTCAAGAGCCCCACTACGGCTGACGCCTGGCGAGGCTGCCCAGTCCGCAGAATCTCCCGCAGTTGCGTCAGAGCCGGAGATCCCATCTCTTTAACCAGTTCGACCATGCGATCGCATTCGTCCCGCCGCATGCAGCGGAAGAAACGGTCGGCCAAGTGTTCGGCCCCTGATTGGCAAGTCCGGCGCAACACCACCAGCAGGTCCGCTGGAATTGGATCGCAACGCAACGCTTCTTCGATAAACTCCGGAATGCGATTTTCGACGCCGACTCGCGGCCGCAGATCATTCACCATGACGGGACGCTGTTGCAGCAACATCTCCATCCCGGCACAGACCGCATTCACCGCCTGATAGTTCCGGGCTTCGCTGGCCTCCTGGCTCAGCCGCACGAATGCCGCGCTCAGCAAGCTTTGCAACTCGTTATCTTTTTCTATACACAACTGCTCGGTTACTTTGCGGATAGCCCCACCCATCGCTTCACCGCCCAGCCTGGAGTACAGATCCGCCAGTTGGCTCAATCCAATGGCAACCTTGCGGCGCGGATCGACCTCCCTGGTGCTCAGGCAGGCAGAGTAGTTGTTGAGAATTTCCGCCGCCATTTGCTTGTCGTCGCGATCGAGCAGCACTTCTACAAACTGCCGCAAGTTGCGCGGCGGCACACAGGGGGCTTCATGGGAGAGCAGTACCGTTTTCTTTCCAGACTCCGGCACCTCCGCCCAGAACATCCGGTCCAGGATGTCGGCATGCGACTCCACCAGGATCCCGGCCTTGTTCATTTTTTCTTCTTGCAGCTTCAGAATCTGGCGGAGCGAGTCCATCTGCCGGCTCATGTGCTCCATCATCTGGTGCACAGCGTTGACCTTGACTTCACCCTTCGAATAGCGTTCCAAGGCGAAACGGATCGCCATGTGCTCGGCTGCCTTCATCAGCAGCGGGGTATCCTCCTGCTCGCTGGTAGCTTTGGCCGCCAAACTTCCCAGCAGCTGCTGCAAGTTCAGCCGCAGGTTGGGATCGGTCTGAACTAATTCCTTCTGCAAGTCTTCCGGACGCGCGCTCGGATCGTCTTGCACTTGCCCGAATCGAGTCAGCAGCCGGATGGCCTGCACCACTTCCGCTTCTTGCAGCGGAACTACTCCACCTTCCCAGGCTGGAGCCGTGCCCGTTCCCGTGGCCGTGCCGCTGCCGGTCCCGGCCTCGGTTCCGGTTGCTGGCCCTGCAACCCAATGGCCGGGAACATTCGGAACGCTTCCGAACGGAACTGCTGCCCCGGCGCCTTGGCCAGTGCCTCCGCCCGCTGCATTCGCGCCCTCCGCCGCTGCAATCAACTGCAGCAACTTCTGCGGATCGTTCAACCATTGCTTGAATTCCGGTCCTAGAGTTTGCGCCGCAATCTGTGCCGCCACACTGATGTCGCCGGTCAACGGATCGGCCGCCACAAATTTCACTTCATTAATTTTGATGGTGCTCTGCTTGCCCGCATTGCTCAGAGCTTCTTTGATTTGCTTGGATACGTCCTGGGCCTTGGAGCCGGCGATCGTAAACGCGCGCACCAGGCGGGTGAAGTCTTCGATAGTAACGTCCTTGGAAAAGTGCAGGCTGGCCAACCCGGCCGTGGATAACAGTTGCCCGAAGCTGCGTTCCGTCTGGCCAGTCTCCAGCGGAACTCCATCCAGGAGTAATTTGTTATCCGAAACGCCCAGCAGAAAGCCGCTTTCTCCGGCTGCCGGCAGACCCTGCTGCAGTTCATTCCAGGTGACTTCGAACTGCGCTTCCGTGCGCTTATGTTCGTAGCCATACATCCGGGCGTACTTGATCAGGATGTTGAGGCTATGAACAAACGCGCGCGCCGATGCCGCCCGGTTGGCATGAAATGTACTCGCGTTCGTGATAAGGTGCTCCTCGAACTAGACTCTGCAAGTAGAAGGTTAAATCCAGCAGGTAAGGGGTTGCACATTACGAAGGTAACTGGGAATTCCGCCAGAGTCTTCGCGGAGAGGAGTCGAAGGGCTGTCAGTTGTGGCGAACTCCTTTGGGACTCTTCCCGTTACTGGCGTTCTCCGTCGTCTCCGGCGAAAATAGGAACGTCCATATTGCAAGCCTCCGGAACCTACCGTGCCTTCCTCGACGACTCGCAAAACCCGACCCAGAAAAACCACCGGCCTGCGCTACTGGATGCTGCAGGTTCTGGAGGAATGCGAGCATGTCTCCACGGATTTTGGGGCCGATCCGGTTCATGATCTGCGTGTCGCGCTGCGCCGTTGCCGTTCCCTGGCCGACGGATTAATGGCCCTCGATCCCGATCCCGACTGGAAGGCGATGAAGAAGGCCGGCAGGCGCCTGTTTCAACGCCTCGGCGCCCTGCGCGACGTGCAAGTCATGATGGAGTGGGTGGAGAAGCTCGATCAAGCGGAAGCTAAAGTGGCTGCAAGTGTGGAGGTGGGCGACCCTGCGGTTCCGCCCAGGGCAGGCTCGCCTGCGTGGCGACAATCGCAACTGACTCCTGATTCCATTCCAGATACAGCAGATCAGGCAGCCCAAACCTTGCTCGAAATCCTGCGCCGCCGCGAGCAGGAACAACAGCATGAAGCGCAATCCGCTCTCGAAGAATTCGACGGCAAACAGTGGCGCCAGTGGAGTAAGTCTCTTCCCGCACGGGCCGCCCGCATTCGGCAGGGCAGCGCGCTCTTTAAGCACCTCGCTGTGGAGCGCTGGACCGCAGCCCGCGAACTCCACAACCGCGCCTTGCGCAATCGCTCCCAAGTTGCGTTCCACAGTCTCCGCATCGGCATCAAACGCTTCCGCTACATCGTGGAAAACTTTCTTCCTGTCGAGCACAAAGCCTGGAGCAACGACCTCAAGGAGATCCAGGACCTACTCGGCGAGGTCCACGATCTCGATGTGCTCTGGGCCACTGCCGTTTCCTGCCAGGTTTTTCCCGATGCAGATTCGCGCGGCCGTTGGCGGGATCGAATCCTCTCCGAGCGTAGCAAGCGCATCGAGGGCTACCGAAAAAAAATGATGGGCGAGAAGTCTCTGTGGCAGGTCTGGCGCGCTGGGCTGCCGCAGGGCAAACAGATTGAAGTTCTTGCCACACGCCGCATGAAGCTTTGGGCGAATGGCCTCGATCCCGACTTCCCGCACTCCGAGCGCGTCGCCAGCCTGGCTCTTCAACTCTACGACGGCCTTCTCGCCGGGGGATGGCAGCCTTCCGTCGCCTTCGCCGCTGCCCGCTCCAGTCTGCTCGCCGCCGCGCTTCTCCACGATGTCGGCAAATCCGAAGGCCAAAAGGGACATCACAAGACTAGCTTCGACTTGATTCGCGCCCACGGCAACCCATTAGGCTGGAAGCCCGCGGACATGCAGCGCGCCGCCGTGGTTGCCCGCTTTCACTGCGGAGCCTTGCCCACTCGAAGGCACAAACTGTTGCGCGATCTCTTCCCTGACGAGCAGAAAGCAACCATCCAACTCGCTGCGATCCTTCGCCTGGCCAATGCCATGGATGCCGCCCACGACGGCCACATCCGCCGCATTCACATTGAAAATGTTCAGATCAAAGGGAAACAGAACGAAGCTCTGGAGATCGCCGCCGAAGGGTATTCGCCCTTGGGATCATCTGCTCAAACCATCGCCGCCGAGCGCCATTTGCTGGAGACCGTGCTTCACCGCCCGGTGGTGATCAAGCCGATGAAGAATCCCTCGATCCGAAGCCGTCGAGCGACCGCGTTTGGGCAGGCACAACTCCGCCGTGCCGCCCTGTAGGCAGCAAGCGCCTTGCGTTCGTCAACTACGCGTGGCCGGAAAAAGAATGCCCCCTAAGATTTACTCGAAGAAGTGGGCCACTTTCTTGCCGGCTTGTTCGGTGTAGTAGACCGTCACCTTCGCGGATTTCTCGGTTCCTTTTGCGATGCCCTTGCCGGCATCGGCCGCAGCGTGATCGGTCAGCCGAAATGTGTCTTCCGTGCCGTCTGCGGTCTTGACCGCCATGGTCTTGCCGGCGCGGTCGATGTGGGTAACGGTTCCGTCCACCGACTTAATACCATCTTTGCCGACTTTATCGATCTCAACCGCCGTCTTTTCCGTACCTGCGGTGGTGTAGTGCGCCACTACTTCGGTGCCTTCCGTTAGTCCGTGAAAGGCGTCTTTAGTGCCCGTCGCTGCGGCCTCGCCGCCGTGGACGGTGGTCTTGTCAACAAACTTGAGGCTATGCTCCGTGCCATCCTTACTCTTTACAACGGCAGTCTTCGTAGCAGAATCCAATTTGACGATGGTTCCATGGACAGCACCGACAACGTCCTGTGCGGCCCAGCCAAACGCACACAAAAGCAGAAGCACCAGAGATGCACGGACAATCTTTTTCATCTTTTTCGAATCTCCTTAAGGGATTAAGTCAGAATCTTGTTTTCGGGCCCGGAAACAACCTAATCCTAGATACGCTTTCCGTCAAATCCGCTGAGGACGTCCGCCTCCCGCCGGCAACATTTTCAGGCAGATTTCCACAGGCTACTTTACGAGTAGCCCTCCAGGGACTTCCGCGAACCCGCTTTTCCGGATACAAATGTTCTACCGGAAGCCGGACGCCGAGAGCCGGAAGCCCAACCCATGACTCACGCCCAACTAGTCGAGAAGGCCGTCCGCTGGCTGCGAAACTACCGCTGTGGAGTCGTGCTCTCCGAACAAGCCTGCGTTAGCGGCGAGATGCCCGACGCCATCGGCTGGAAGCGTGCCTGCCATTCGGTGCTGGTCGAATGCAAAGTCACGCGCTCCGATTTTCTGGCCGACCGCGCCAAGCCCTTCCGCCTCAAACCGGACCAGGGAGTCGGCTGCGAGCGCTTTTATCTGGTTTCCGCTGGAATGGTTCGAGGGGAAGACCTTCCCACAGGTTGGGGCCTGCTCGAACTTCGTCGTGGAAGAATCGAAATGACTCGTGCCTCCGCGAAGAACCTGCGCAGCGCCAGCGGCTTTCGTTGCGAAATGAATCTGCTGCTGGCCAGCCTGCGCCGCGTCGAGGTCCGCGTGGAGCCGCAAAGCATCACCGACTTCCTGAAGTGGAAGAACCGCATGGCGGAATACAATCGCGGAAGTCTTCCCGAAGGATTGGCTCCTGCCGAGGAAGAAGCCAACGTGTTCCTTGAATCTGATTTGATCTCGTAGCGCCGGCACGGAGAATGGCAAGTTCGAATGGGGCAAGAGCCGGAAGCCAAAAGCTTCTACAACTCCCGCCGTCCTTCCATGGCCTTCAGCATGGTGATCTCGTCGGTGTACTCGATGTCGCTTCCGACCGGGATGCCCATCGCAATGCGCGTCACTTTCACGCCGACGCGCTTCAGTTGCTGCGACAGATAAGCAGCAGTGGCTTCGCCTTCGACCGTGGGGTTGGTGGCCACGATGACTTCATCCACGTTGCCCGCATCGACGCGCGCAATCAGATTGGCGATGCGCAATTGCTCCGGCCCTATGCCGTGCAAGGGCGAGAGCGATCCGTGCAGCACGTGGTAGACGCCGTTGAAGTGCTTGGTTTTTTCGATGGCGGCGATGTTGGTGGGCTCTTCCACTACGCACACCAGGCGCTGGTTGCGGGTTGCGCTGGTGCAATAGACGCATGGGTCAACATCAGTGATGTTGTTACAGACCGAACACAGGCGCAGGTTGGCCTTCACATCGCGCACCGCCGCGGCCAACGCCTCGGCATCCTCGTCGCTGGCACGCAGAATGTAGAATGCCAGCCGCTGGGCGCTCTTCGAGCCTACGCCCGGCAACTTCTTCAGCTCGTTGATCAGCCGCGACATCGGTTCCGCAAATTTAGACATAGGGAAAATCTAGTAATTTGGTAATCGGGTAATTGGGTAATTTGAAAATCGTATGGTTGAAACTCGCAGTCAGGGAGCGTTGCAAATTACCCAATTACCCAATTACTAAATTATTCAATTGCCTACATTCCCAGGCCGCCCAGCATGCCGCCTACCGTGGATTGCATCGCTCCATCGACTTTGCGCGCGGCTTCGTTGACGGCGGCGAGAACCAAGTCCTGCAGCATCTCCACGTCGCCCGATTTCACAGCTTCAGGATCGATGCGCAGGCTGAGCAACTGCTTGCGGCCGTCCATCTTCGCCGTCACCGTGCCCCCGCCAGACGAGGCTTCCACGACCGTTTCCTGCATCTTCTTCTGCAGGCTATCGTACTGCGACTTTGCTTTCGACATCAGTTCTTGCAGATTGAATCCGCCCATTTGTGCCTTCCATTGCTCTTTGGGTTCTAGCTGTTAGATCTCAGATCTCAGGGTCGAGTCGTAGAACTAGCGGATGCGGTTTCCTCAGACCTAAAGACTAAGACCTGATCTTCACCGCTTCTCCTTGTAATCGATCACCGTACGAATCTCAGCGCCGAACTTTTCCTGCAGCCTGCGGACTACGGCATCCTGCTCAGCGCGGCCTCGGCCTCCGACTTCCGAATTTGTCCCGCTGAATCTGGAGAGGCTGCCGTTGCGTTTTTCTGCCGTCGCTACGGAAGCGCCGGGAACAATCCTTAGTTTGACGGCCCGCCCCAGAACGCCGCTGGCTGAGGCAATCGCCAGCCGCCTCGCGTCGGCGCTTAGCGACATGTCGACCACGGTCTGCGACTGGGAGACCTTGATCACCACTTCGTTTCCTTCCACCGACCATTCGCCCGGTTCGAGCATCGAGACCAGGATGCGCTGATTGCCGTCCGTGAGCGCCTGCAGTACGGCGCTTTGCAGCCTCTCGATGGGTGCGGCTGACACCGCGGCTGCGGGCTGTGAGGCCAATTGCGAAGCTTGCGGCGCGGCCCGGAGTCGTGGTTCGGGATCAGGTTCGGGATCAGGCTCGGCTGGCGAATTGAGTTCCGGTTCTGACGCAGTTTGGCTGAGATTTGCGGGTGCGGCGGCGCCCATGATCACCCGTACATTCGGACTTCCCCCCGCCACCATTCGCGGACCGCCTGCGGGAACTAAGTCCGCGGACGACTCCTGACGCGGAGTGCCCTTGCGTGCGGAATCGGCTGCAAACGGCGAAACGTGATTGGGACGAACTCCCGCAACGCCCTCTGCCCGCCGCATCTCGGAGGCAGCCCCGGAGGTCGCAACAATCGAAGGCCGCGCCGCAGGTCTGGACGCGTTCGCTCCGGCAACGCTCGACGAAGCGGACACCTCGCTCAGCAGTTGCTCGATCGGCAACAGGCGCTGCGCGTGCGCCATCTTGAGCAGGCCGAGTTCCAGGTGGAAGCGCTGTTCCTGTTTGTATCCCAGTTCGCCATGGGTTCGAAGCATGATCTGCAGATGACGAGTGAGATCTTCTTCGCCAAACAGATCCGCAACCCGCTGCACGCGTTCGCGTTCTTCGCTCGATATCTGCAGCAGCGAAGACTCTTTGCCTGCAATCTTGGCCACGGTGGCATTGCGCAAAAAACGAACCATCTGACGCGCAAAATGTGTGGGGCTATGGCCTTCGCTGATGAGATGGTCGACATGCCGCAACACATCTTCACTGGCGCCGCCGGCGATGGCTTGCATCACTTCTTCGAGTATGTGCGCGGGCGCGGCGCCGACCAGGTTGCGCACGGAATCGGCTGTGAGTCTTCCGCTCGATGACGCGATTGCCTGATCGAGAATCGACAGCGCATCGCGCATGGAGCCATCGCCAGCCTCGGCGAGCAGGGCAAGAGCATCGTCATCCGCTTCAATCTTTTCGCGGCCGACCAGATCGCGCAGTTGCGCAACAATATCGTCAAACTTTACAGCCCGGAAACTAAAATGTTGGCAGCGCGAGCGGATGGTCTGCGGAATGTCCTCGGGCTGCGTGGTCGCCAGCATAAAGACGATGTGGTCGGGCGGTTCTTCCAACGTCTTAAGCAAAGCGTTGAAGGCAGCGTCGGTAATCTGGTGAGCTTCGTCGAGAATGTAAATCTTGAAGCGGTCGCGCGCGGGCTTGTAGCGTGCGGCTTCGCGCAGTTCGCGGATTTCGTCGATACCGCGATTGGTGGCGGCGTCGATCTCGATGACGTCGACCGCATTACCCGCACGAATCTCGGTGCAGGATTCGCAGATGCCGCAAGGCTCGGCGACCGGTTTGTCGGACGAGCGGCAATTCAAGGCCGCGGCCAGAATGCGCGCCACTGTGGTTTTTCCGATCCCGCGATGGCCGCTGAAAATGTAACCATGGGCGGTGCGCCCCTGTTCGAGGGCGTTCTGCAGAGTACGGGTGACGTGCTCTTGTCCGATAACCTCGGAGAATTTCTGCGGACGATATTTACGTGCCAGGACGGTATAGCTCATGAGCCGGAAGAGACGATTATACGTGATGGCGGCATGCCGGCGGGAAGGCACTTTCCCAGGAGGCTTGCTAAAAGCAAAGCGCAAGCGATAGGCTGGTGCGTCACCCGAAGTGCGGGAACTGGTTGGTCTTGGCGGAATTGCTGGGCAACAAAGGAGCGTTTGATGCAATTAAAGTTGGCAACAAAAACGAAAGATGGAATTGTAGTCGTGGATTGCACCGGCCGCATTGTGTTCGGCGAGGAGTCGTCACTCATACGGGAGACCGTGAAGAAGGCCGTGTCAGAGAATAATCGCATCGTGCTCAACCTGGGCGAAGTGAATTATATCGATTCCGGCGGACTGGGCACGCTTGTGGCGCTGCGCACTACCGCGCAGAACGCTGGCGGCACAATCAAGTTAACGAACCTGACCAAGCGCGTGGGCGATCTGCTGCAAGTCACCAAGTTGCTTACGGTTTTCGACGTATACAACTCCGAGGCGGAAGCCATCGAATCCTTCCGGAAGGCCGCCTAATCCGCGGCCGCGAAGTGGGGCTCATGAATCGCGGCTCGTGATCCGCCGCGCATGGTCCGGCCGCTCCGGCCTTTTCTCGAATGCTTCCTCGCATCATTTTTATTTTGTGTTTGCTGGTGAGTGCCAGCGGCTTCGTGTCTCCGCCGGTGGCGCTGGCGCTTGGACTGGTGTTTGGTCTGACATTGCCGCATCCTTACGGCCGCGAGGCGAAGAAGTCTTCCAAGTATCTTTTGCAGGCTTCCGTCGTGGGGCTTGGCTTCGGAATGAATCTGCATCAGGTCGTGCAGGCCGGGCGCAGCGGCTTTGTCTATACCCTGCTGGGGATCAGCTTCGCGCTGGTTGTCGGCATGGGGCTGGGCGCTCTGCTTAATGTCCAACGCGTGCCAGCATTTCTCATTTCCACTGGGACTGCGATTTGCGGCGGGAGCGCGATTGCCGCCGTCGGGCCCATCACGCAGGCCAGCGACGAGGAAATGGCCATCGCACTGGGAACTGTGTTCGTGCTGAACTCGGTGGCGCTGCTCATTTTTCCCGCCATCGGCGCGGCGCTCAAGCTTAGCCAATCGCAGTTTGGACTGTGGGCGGCGCTGGCAATTCATGACACCAGTTCGGTGGTGGGCGCCGCGGCCAAATATGGCGCTGTGGCATTAGCCATTGCAACCACGGTAAAACTGGCGCGCGCCTTGTGGATTGTTCCGCTCTCGGTGGCGACGGCTATGGTGCGCCGCGCCAAGGCGAAGATTCAGTGGCCCTGGTTCATCGGTTTGTTCTGCCTCGCGGCCGTGTGCAACACGTATCTTCCGGCCGGAGCGCACGAATATTCTCTTGCCGTGAAGATCGCGAAGATTGGGCTAACCGCTACTCTGTTCCTGATCGGCAGCGGGATCTCAGTGGCAACAGTCAAACAAGTTGGACCTCGGCCGTTGCTGCAGGGAATTATCCTGTGGTTGCTGGTTTCCGTGGGATCGCTGTGGCTGATTCGCATCGGATGGATTGCGCTGTGAAGCAGAAAAGTAAAAAATCGCCAAAGCGTGGCAGGATCAAGCGTTCGAACGAAGCGTCTCCCGATCAATTGTCTAAGATGCGGATGCGCATCGAAGCCGCCATTCGGCGCATTCCCCAGGGTAAAGTTTCGACCTACGGAGCGATTGCGCACGCGGCGGGCTTTCCCGGCGCGGCGCGGCAGGTTGCGAAAATATTGCATCGCGGTTTCGGCTTGCCCTGGCAGCGCGTGTTAGGCGCGGGCGGAGAAATCAAGCTGCGCGGCGATTCTGCCATCGAACAGCGGCTGCGGCTGGAAGGCGAAGGCGTGCGCTTCCGGGGCCGCAAAGTGGATATGAAACAAGACGAGTTCAAGTTCAGCGGCGGCAAGAAATAACGAAACCCGGAACTTTGAGTCCGCGTTGCTGCGCTGGCAAGGATCGGTGATAGAATCCGGGGCCGTGAAGGCGAGTGCGAAGCAGCCGCGGGGTCGCAGATTCTCGACGGTCGGAGCAGCGTTGACCATCGCCATTGCCGGTGCGATCGGCTATGTGGCATGGCACATTATTCCGCGGAGTAGGACCGCGAGCAGCGCAGGCTCGGCAAGTTTAAGCCCTGCAAGTCCAGGCCCAGCAAGTTCCAGCCGGAGCGCACCCTCGATTGTGTCCTGCGTGTTTCCAGCCACTTCCTGGACCGATCAAAAGGGCCGCAAGCGGCCTGTCGCCGACCTGGCGGAAATCGAACTGCAGAATATCCTGTGGGTTTCCAGCAAGCATCAACACGGCGAGAGGGCCGATTTCCACGCTCGGGATCCTCACGAATCGGCGGCCGATCTTTCCTGCGTCAACCTGCATGGTTTCAGGTTACGCGAAGCCGATTTGCGGGGTGCAGAGATCAGCGGCGCTAAGCTGTCCAAGGTCGATCTATCCGGTGCGGATCTGAGCGGGGCAGATCTTACCGGAGCCGATCTTCCCAGGGTCATCCTCGACGGCGCGAATCTTGGCTCCATCGACTTGACCGGCGCCACGATGGTTCAAGCTTCTCTGAAGCACGCGGATTTGAATGGGGCGCTCGGCGCTTCCGATCCGAGCGGGGCGAGGCTGGATCTGACCGACGCCCACCTAAATGGCGCGAACCTGCACGGAGCGAATTTCACGGGAGCTGCACTGGTTCGAACCGATTTGACCGGAGCGGATCTCGATGGCGAGACTGACCTATCCAACACCGACTTGAGTGCCGCTATTTTCGAGCCGACGAATCTTCCAACAACCGAGCGAGCCTACACGACCAGGAATCTGTGGCTAGTCACTTATGCAAGCGATCCGAGGCCGCTAACGCTGCTTCGTACCGGGTTTCACGGCGACGGCTATTGGCAGCAGGAACGGCAGATTACCTATGCGCTTCAGCACGCCATCGCGTCACAGGAATGGAACACATGCTTGCCCTGGAGAGATGCCGCCCAAGCCTGGCGGCAGCACGATTACGTCAACGTTGTCTCGAACTGCGTGGAGGCGTCGCTGAACAAGCTGGTATTCGATTTGACATTTCAGTATGGAATGAATCCAGACCGGCCGCTGTATATCGTTGGCGCTCTCTGGTTGCTTTGCAGCATCGTGTATGTCGTGATTATCAAGACAGGAAGAAGGTCCGCCATCTTTCTGGTTTGTCAGCGAAACTATCGTGACGGGACGACGGCTCTACGCCAAGCCAGAATCGTTCCGCGGCCAGTTCATGCCACAACTGTCCTCCGACGGCTCCAGGAGATCGTGTGGCGGGAAAGCGCGGTCTGGCGGGTGGCGCTATTCTTCAGCCTGCAGAGCGCGTTGAATATAGGGTTTCAAGAGTTGGAGCTGGGACGATGGCTGAAGCTTCTGACCACCCGCGAATATGACTTGAAGGCGGAAGGCTGGGCGCGGAGCCTGTCCGGGGCTCAGTCCTTGTTGAGCCTTCTCATGCTGGCCCTTTCGATTTGGGGTCTGTTCGGGCAGCCCTTTTCCAGTTGACGGAAATCGGCCATCTAGCGTGTCTTGAACTGCTCGTCGACCTCCACCTGATATCCCGTGACCATCTTGTTGGTTTCGTTTGCCATGCCGACTACAGCCATCAGTTCCTTGAACATGGCGTCGGTCATACCTTTTTTCTGTGCCGAGACGGTGTGCGACGCAATGCAATAATGGCATTGATTGGTAACGCTGACGGCCACATAAATCATTTCTTTGGTCAACGGATCGAGCGCGCCCGGAGCCATAATTTGCTTGATGTCTTCCCAGGTGCGTTTCAGCGTAGCGGGATCGTGCGCGATCGCCTTCCAGAAATTGTTAATCCAGTCGGTCTTGCGCGTGGCCATGATGTCGTCATACACGGCGCGTACTTCCGGGCTGGCGTCTTTGTATTCGATGAGTCCAAGGGTTGCCATGAGTTCTCCATCACTGCAGTTAATGCACCACAGAGTCACCGAGTCACAGAGAAGGGCAACATCCTAAGAAGGTTCTCCTCTGTGACTCGGTGTCTCTGCGGTGAGCAAGATTTTCTGACACGGCTACTTCGGCAGTTCTCCGCTCAGCAACTTTTCCAGCGCCGCGGCGGGGCAGCGTACGCCCACGTAGAACGGGCCGAACAATGCATAGACGGCGCTGACGTGATCGAAGCGCATTTCATAGATCAATTTCTTGAAGACCAGCGGATCGTCGGCAAACAGGTCGACGCCCCACTCCCAATCATCGAAGCCAATTGAGCCGGTGATGATCTGCTTCACTTCACCCGCGTAGCGGCGGCCTACAAGACCGTGTTCATTCATCTGCCGGGCTCGTTCCTCGATGGGAAGCGTATACCAATTCTTATCTTCGCCACGCCGCCGGTCCATGGGATAAAAGCAGAGGTAACGGTTCGGCGGAATCTCAGGGAAAAGCCGCGGATGCATCGCTTCACGGTGCCGTCCGAGTTTGCATTCGATCTCAGCCTTCCACTGGTCGGAGTGCGGTTGGATGCTTTGCGCGGTGAGTTCTTTATAAATCTTCAGCGTGGAGTCATACAGCCCAAGTTCGATGATGGAAAGATAAGACGATGTGGGCTCGAGGTATTCACTCAGGCGCAATCCGGCCAGGTTCAGTTCCGCTTGGTTGAGGTCGGCAAACGAGTTGCGGAAGTGCAGGAGCATTAGATCGCCCTTGTGACCGATCAAGGAAAAAAGCGCGGATTGCCCCTGGGGTCTTTGTTCCATTTCACCCAGTACTGACGCGGCTTCCTGAGCGATTGCCGACCTTGTTCCGTCGGCCAGCGCTCGCCAGGCTGTCCTGCGGAACCGCATCATTTGGTGCAGGACACTGTAACCCTCGGTAGTGAGCGGCACCTCGGGAGTCTCTGCCGATGTGGCTTGAGGGCGGACGTGAGGAGTAGTGGTCGTTGTCATGGGGTTCTCAGGATGTGTGCTCATCTTTTTCCATCCTCTATTGTACGCAAGACTAACAGCGCCAGCGAATCTACGATTTACAATCATCGTGGGATTTACAATCCGGCATTCATAGGCAAAGTCATGCGAAGACTCATTTTAATAGTCGTTCCTGTCCTGTCCCTGACACTTTCGCTGGCGGCGCAGAATAAGCGCCTGTGGGTTTTGCGCGCGCCTGGCGAGGCGGTAGAGTACGATTCCGCAACCTTCGGGGAGAAGCAGACGGTGAAGATTCCTCCGGAAGCCGTTGCGTCGCCGTTGAGACTCTCGATCAATCATCTGGGGCAAATGTTGTTTGCCCCGCTTGCGGTTTTGCCGCTGGCTGAAAGCGATCTCTCCGCCGAGCGGAAGATATGGTTCTGGAATGGCCGTACGGCAACCACGCTGACGCGCGACGTCTCGCGGAGCACATCAACAACCGGATCGAACCTGGCCATCACTGAGTCGGCGCCGGCGCCATTTCTTTCCGAGGATGGCGCGCACCTGTATTGGTTCTCGAACCAGGCGCGCCGGCTGCAGCGCGATGGCGTAGACCTTTCCATCAAGACGACTTGGACAAGCTGGCGGACCGACCTCGGCGGAGCGAACCGTGAGGATCTTGCCTCGATCACGCTCCCCGAGTGTTCGTGCCCGACCGGAGCTTGCGAAGAATCGTGTCCCTCCGCCGATGCGTGGGTTCCGGAGGAAGGAGTGGGGAGCTTTTTTCTGTTAACCCTGTTTGTGGAGGAACAGACACAAGCAATTTATCAATCGACGTCCGTCTATCAAGAGAGCGCGGGCAAATGGGCGGCAACGCCCCTCGAACCACCGTTGCGGCAAGTCCTGGACGCGGCGAATGCGGGGGAAATCCTTGAAGCCATTCCGGACACGGGCTGCTGCGGATGGGCCAATGAGAGCGACGATCAGACCTTGCTGCAGCTTCACGGCAAAACATTGACCATGTTCGATGAACTGTCCACCTACCAGAATCCCGACTACGATGTGAGCTTCTACACAGAAAATGGCAAGCTGTCCCCCGGCCTGGGATCGGTGGCCTTGGCAATTTCCGCCACCGCTAAACCGAACACACCAATCCAACTGGCCGAGGAGGGGCAAGCGAACCCCGAAGAGTCGCAGCGCATTCGCAAGGCTTTAGTGGAACTACCGGCGGTTGAGGTAAAGAGCGTCGAGGATTCTCCGCGTCGCCTCGCGTTTCTGCCGCATGCTACGCTGGTCGGCTGGATCAGCGACAAAGAAATCCTCATCGTAGAGGATCACTTGCTGGTGGCGTACAACAATGCGAGTGGAAGCCGGCGAAAATCGAATATTCATGTGGAAGATTTCGAGCACGTCTTTCTGCGCTGAACTCTCTATGTCTCGCGAAATGGCGACTAGTCTCCCAGCCTCTAAAGACAGCTTGTTAAAGACCAATGGGATGGCGTTCATTGACTTGCCGGTCATACCGACGTAGGATTTTTTTCACGTGATCGGGCGGACTATTTCGCACTACCGTATTGTCGAGAAAATCGGCGGCGGCGGGATGGGCGTGGTCTACAAAGCGGAAGACCCGCGCCTGCATCGTTTTGTTGCGCTCAAATTCCTGCCCGATAAGGTTGCGAGCGACCCGCAT
The DNA here is from genome assembly GCA_003131635.1 of Acidobacteriaceae bacterium. GTDB lineage: Bacteria > Acidobacteriota > Terriglobia > Terriglobales > Acidobacteriaceae > Sulfotelmatobacter. The sequence continues at coordinate 18,546 of PKVZ01000046.1, read as the reverse complement.
GCGCTGGCCCGTTTTGAACGCGAAGCTCAGGCTGCCTCCGCGCTGAACCATCCAAATATTTGCACGATTTACGACATTGGCGAGCAGGACGGGCAAGCCTTCATCGCCATGGAGTTTCTCGATGGCCTACCCCTGAAGCACCGCATCGCGGGCCGCCCGCTGGACATAAAAACCTTATTGTCCCTGGCAGTCGAAATCGCCGACGCTCTTGACGCCGCTCACACCCATGGCATCATCCATCGCGATATCAACCCGGTAAATATTTTTGTTACCAAACGCGGCCGCGCCAAGATCCTCGACTTCGGCCTGGCCAAGCTTACCGAGGGTGATGAGGCGATGCTCAGTGGGAATACTTTCGGGGAAGTGACACAATCGCCCATTGATCCGGCTCGTCCGGGCTTCGCCTTGGGAACCATCCCTTACATGTCGCCGGAGCAGGCCCTGGGCCGACCGCTGGATTCCCGCACCGACCTTTTCTCTTTCGGCGTCGTCCTCTATGAGATGGCGACCGGAGTTCTGCCTTTTACCGGCCAGACAACCGCCGCATTCTTCGACTCGCTGATTCATAGCGCGCCGGAGTGGCCGTTGCGATTCTCCTCCGCCGTCCCAGCCGAACTTGAACGCATCGTGAGGAAAGCGCTTGAGAAAGACCCTGGGCACCGCTATCAAAGCGCGGCCGAGCTTCGCGCAGACCTGCAGCGATTGCGCCGCGAGGTCGAGTCCGGGCAAGCCTTGACCGCTGCGCCCGCCGCACAGACCGTGCCCGATTCCAAGGATAGAATCCGCGCCCTGTTCGCCACGGCTCACACTGCCGCTGCCGCGGCGCCTCAACTCAAGACAAGCAAGGTGCCGTGGCTGGTCGCAGGCGGCGTGGCTGCGCTCGCAACCCTGGCTGCGGTAATTTTGCTCCTGAGGCCGCCAGCATCTCCGCCCACCGTGATCTCGTCGTTGCAGATCACCAGCGATGGAACTTCAAAGCGTTCTCTGGTCACTGATGGGACTCGCCTGTATTTTTCCGAATATGTGAGCGGCCACTCGGTGTTAATGCAGGTTTCCACTTCCGGGGGAGAAACCGCACCTCTCCCCATCTCGCTGGCGAGTGCCGATGTTTATGATTTCTTTCCTGGCCGTTCTGAATTATTAGTGAAAGGCTCAGCGGAAGGCTCCGAGACGGAATGGCCGGTTTGGATATTGCCGCTACCCGCGGGGTCTCTCCGGCCCGTGGGAAACATCCTCGCGCACGCGGCGGCTTGGGCTCCCGGCGGCCAACGCATCGTGTACGCTACCAAATCAAGGCTATACGTTTGCAACGCCGATGGTACCGATTCGCATGAACTCATCACGGTGACAGGAATCCCGTTCGCACCTCGATTTTCTCCCGACGGCCGCCGCCTGCGCTTCACCATCCGTGACCCTGACCAGCGAACCTCTTCCTTGTGGGAAATTTCACCGGACGGAAAAGGTTTGCACGCGGTGTTGCCGGAGTGGAACAAGCCTGCGCAAGAGTTTGGCGGGACTTGGACTCCGGACGGAGAATACTTCCTATTCGAATCCACTCGCGACCATACGCAAAACATCTGGTCCATTCGCGAGGGTTCGCACTGGTTGCGCAAATGGTTTCGCAAATCCGACGCGGAACCCGCGCCGTTGACGGTGGGGCCGTTGTTGTTCAGTAATCCCACGCCCAGTCCGGATGGGAAGAAGCTATTCGTGATCGGGCAGCAGCGGCGCTTTGATTTGATCCGACTCAATGGACAATCGCAAGCATTCTCTATCGACCTTCCAGGCGTGTCCGCGGGCGAGGCCGATATTCAGCGCGACGGAGAGTGGATCACGTACGTCGCGCATCCCGAACTGACGCTGTGGCGCAGCAAGCCGGATGGAAGTTCGCGGGTTCAACTTACATATGCACCCATGCAAGTTCATGCCCCACGCTGGTCGCCGGATGGAACTCAGATCGCATTTATGGCATCGCTTCCGGGAAAGCCCTGGCGAATTTTCGTGATGCCCGCCGAGGGCGGCACGGCGCACGAAGTCGCCACCGGGGATCAGAGCCGGAGTCAGGGCGATCCCACTTGGACACCGGACGGCAATTCAATAGTGTTTGCGGGCCTTCAGTGGTTGGAGTATCAAACCACCGCCGGCCCTAACATCCACATCGCTGATCTGAGGACTTCTCAAGTTTCGGATGTGCCGAACTCAGAAAACCTTTTCAGCCCACGCTGTTCACAGGATGGACGCTACATTGCGGCGCTCTCCGCAGACTCCACCAAGCTAATGCTCTATGACATCGAGAAAAAGAGCTGGAGGCAGCTCACCGTATCGCGCTTCGGTTTCGAGAACTGGTCACGCGACGGAAAGTATCTCTATGCAGAGGATTATTCTGACAGCAAAGACGACATCGTGCGGGTGAATGTGGCCAACGGCAAGGTGGAACGCTTACGCAGCCTGAAGGAAGTTCCGCGTGGTTTCGATCCCTGGGAGTTCTGGGTCGGCCTTGCGCCAGATGACTCGCCGCTGCTGATGCGGGACAAAAGCACGCAGGAAATCTACAGCTTGGATGTGCGCTTCCCGTAGACCTGAGGTGAACGCCGAAATTGGATCGCAATTTGAAACCAGGCGGTATCCCGATCAGCTGAACCGCAAGGCAGAATCTTTCTTGAATTTGTTTGCCATTTGAGGCCTCGTGAAGCCCGGTCAGGCCTGTGCGGATATGCCGACTCCGCCGCGACCTCCCATCTGAACGGATAGGGAGGTTGGACAAAGTGGAACGGTTGCTCGCATCCTCGTCCCATTACCATCGGATTCTATTTCCAGACTGCCGTCCAGTTCGTGCAATCTCTCGCGCATCCCAGCCAACCCAACGCCGGTCTCTGCACTCACGCCGCTCAGCAACCGCAAGCGTTCTTCGGTTATGCCTTTTCCAAAGTCTCGTACCTCCAGAACCACGGCTTCGGCATCATGTTGAAAACGGATGCTTGCCTCCGAAGCTCCGGAATGGCGAAGCACGTTGGTCAAGCTTTCCTGTAACACACGAAATAGAGCGATCTCGACCCTTTTCGGCAAGCGTGCACGCGAGTTCGCAATCTCCGCTTTTATGTTTATTCCGCTGCGCTTGGCGAATCCCTCGATAAACCACTCGGCCGCACAAGCAAACCCCACCTCATCCAATAATGGCGGATGCAGCAGGTACGACATGGTTCGAATTTCTTCCAACGCCTGATCCGTCAGGTGGGCAACGTCGGCAAGAAGCGCCAGCCTGGCCGGTTCTGCCTTGCAATCCTCCTGAAGGAGAGAAACGCTTATTTTCAGCGCGGTTAGTGTTTGGCCAGTGCTGTCGTGCAGGTCGCGGGCTATCTTTCGCCTCTCTTCATCCTGGACTTTAAGCAGACGCTGAGAAAGTTTTTGCAGCTCGGCGGTGCGTTCCAGAATCAATGTTTCAAGTTCGGAGTGGGCGTGTGACAGCTTCAGGTGCTTCGACAGAATCCACATTAGGTCCTCCTTGGGAGCGGTTAGGGGAGACAATCAGGATCTCTAGTTCAAGTGTGTAATTGTCCCATTGCGGGATTCAGAAGTCTGGTCAATATTGAACACGCCCCCTGAAGGCGGAATGTTTCGCCGAAACCTCCACATACGGTTGGAAAGCATGGATGAAACTTGGACGAAGGCTACTCCAGTGAACCCGAGTGCAACGGCTGAATTTATTTTCACGGATGTATAAAAGTGAACACTCAGGGGAGCCGCCGGCAGGTATTGTGTGTCAGTTCCCGAATCGGAACGCGGTCATGGGTTAGTGCCGGGAAACCGACGTTCCGACCCTCACGACCGCATCTATTTCACTGTACTTGGGCCGAACTCAGCGGGTTCGGCCTTTTTATATGGGCGAATGTGAGCATTACAGACCACCTTAAAACTTCCCAGTCCGCCATAATTGACACTGATACAGTCTCCAGGTAGGACGGCCTTTACTAAACCAGGTTACGAGCGCCAAGAAAAAAATAGGTTTCAATCCCCACATCTTTCTCTCCACCATTGGGAAAGGTAGGGATATGTTGTCTTTTCAAAAGAAACATACGATATTCGCGCAAGGCGATTCGACCGACGGACTGTTTTTTATCCAGGATGGAAAGGTGCAACTCAGCGTCGTGTCGGAGGCTGGGAAAGAAGCGACTCTTGGCATTTTGAGCGAAGGAGATTTTTTTGGAGAAGGCGGGCTTGCTGGCCAGCCCCTCCGCATGTCCTCTGCAGTTGCAATGACAGACTGCGTTCTGCTGCATGTTGGGAAGAAGGCAATGATGCACGCCATGAGCGTGCAACCAAAATTGTCGGCCATGTTTGTCAAATACCTGCTGAAGTGAAACATCCGCTATCAGGATGATTTGGTCGACCAACTTTTCAATTCCAGCGAAAAGCGGTTGGCGCGAGTTCTCCTGTTGATGGCGCAATTCGGCAAAGAAGGAGTGTCCGAAATGTCGGTCCCGAGATTGAGTCAGGAGACTCTGGCCGAAATGGTGGGAACGACACGCTCCCGGGTCAGTTTCTTCATGAACCGATTCCGGAAGCTCGGCTTTATCAATTACGACGCCGGAGATAATTTACATGTCCACAGTTCGCTGCTAAACGTCGTTCTTCATGACGATGACGCAGAAGCCCCGACTTCGGCGTCCAAGAATCCCAATGCCCGCGCCAATAAGGCTCCGGAACCGCCTCCAGAGCGCGGCGGCCTCCCTGACAAAGATCGCGCCAAGAGGCCCTCCCTATCCGCAGTTGAACGCCGCAGTAGGTGAGCGCGTAGCCGCCATATCCCTGGCGCGGCAATACTTTCCTGAGGAAACCAAGGCATTTCACTCGTTAAGAATTCCTGGGACAATCATCTGGTCTCGAACTGCTCCTGCCCCTCCCCGCGCGATAAATCATCCACCCGAGCAAGTTTGCGCCCAGCACAACTGTCACGATCTTTACCGAATAAGCCCACGAACTTTCCACATCAACAATAGGAAAAATCGAGAGCCCGACGTAAAGCAGTGTCATCAGAAATCCCGAGACAGAGGCGGCGCGCAGCCACAATCCGGGACGTAGTCCTCGCTCTTTCGGCGACAGGAACGGGATAGCGAACAGCGCCAGATAAGCGATGGCGTAGAACGTGAAGGCCCAAGTCAGCAAAAGCTCATAAGCTTCCTGCGGGCCGACTCCGATTAACGCAACCACGCTGCCGGCCAGCGTGATTGCTCCCAGAAATAGAATTGAATTGACCGGAGTCTTGTAACGGGGGTGCAACCGGGTAAACCAGTCCGGGACAAGTTTGTCCCATCCCGCTACCATGGGCAGCCGCGCACTGGCGCTGAAGTAGACGCTGAAAGATGTAGGGTAGTTCACGAAAAGCAGAACAATCGCCAACGGGACAATGAAGCCTGCGAACCCGAAGCCGCGTGACCCCAGGCGGAGAGCCTGGGGGATGGGGCCGACCACGTCCACGGCGTCGGGAGAAACGAACGCAAGTATCGAACTGGTGGCGAAGATGTAGATGAGCGCGATGAAAGGCGCCGTTATCAGGACCGAGCGAGTGAGATTCCGCGCTGGATTGCGGCACTCTCCCGCAAAAATTGCGATATACTCGAAGCCGCTCAATGCGCCGAACATCATCTTGGCGAATACGCTGAGACTAAAGACCGTCAGCGGCGGCAGGGCCAGCCGAAGCGGGTGATATTCCGGAAGAGTTCCGCGCAACCGGCTGAGCAGCGGAGTAGCGATGAGTAGAGCGAGGGTGATCAGAGTAGCGATGCTGCCCGCATTGCTCAGCCACTTGCCGATACGCAGCCCGAAGGCGGCCATCAACATCATCGCGAGAATCAGCCCGAAGGAAACGGCGAGGATCAGCCACCTGCTGGAGGCGATCCATGCGGCGGCGGGACCCAGAGCGTAGGCCACAAAAGTCGTGGTCACCAGCCCGATCACCGCCACGTATAACATCACGAAGAGCCACAGATTCCACGCCACTAAAAATCCGACCTGATCGCCGAACGCCAGCCGCGCCCATTCGTACAGACCGCCTTCCAGCGGCATCAGCCGATTGAGATGAGCGACCACCATCGCGAGTGGGATGAAGAACAAAACGAAGGCAACCAGCCAGAAAACCACATGCGCGGGGCCAGCCTTGGCAGCGGTGCCGAAGAAATCCAGCACAATGACAAGCAAAAGTTGTGCCAAGACGAGGTCGAACAGCCCAAGCTCTTTGCGCAGTGTGGCGCTGTGGGCCTGGACTGCGGCCTCAGCCGTGCGCAATTCGATGGAGTCTCGGGTGGTCAATTCTTCGGCCGCCTATTTTTGGGCTGCGGGTTTAAATAGCAGATCCTGATAATCGAAACTGAAATCGGCCAGCGGAGAAACCGCGGCCATGCGCGCGCTGTCGATGCTGCCGTCTGGGTTTAAAGAGAAAGTCAGGAACGCATCTTCGATGGTGCGGTCGCGCCAGTGCGCCTTGAACGTATCGAATTGCCAGTGCTGCAGATCGCCGATCATGGTTGGCGTGTGATCGAAAGTGATGACCAAGCCACTGTTCTGCATGCGGATCGTGATCGGCCCATACCAGGCGTCGTTGTAAACACCGGCATATTTCTCGAGCGGCAGGGAAGGTTTGGAGTCGGCGGCGCGGGCTGCTTCCGCGCGCTTCATGGTCTCAGCCGCTTCCTCTACCTCCCTATCTTTGACGGATTTAAATGCGGCGACCCAGTCGGTCGGTGGCAGGCCGAAGTAATGATCCAGCACATGATAAAGGATGGAATCGAAGGCGCCGCCCTCCTCCGCATTGGTCAGAACCACGACGCCGAGATTTTCTTGCGGCACCAACATCACGCGGGAAACGAAGCCCGCGACCCCGCCGGTATGGCCGACGAGTTTGCGCCCGCGATAGTCGCGCACTCCCCAGCCCAAGGCATAGTCCGCAAAGTTCGGCTTCAAGGTTGCCAGGGCAGGCGAGGGTTCACCGATCGGCAAAATAGTTTGCGGAGTCCACATTTCTTTCGACTGGCGTTCGCTGAACAGGCTTCCCTCGCGGTCAACAAATTTGCCGTGGTTCAGCTGCAGCTGCACCCACTTCGCCATATCGGCTGCGCAGGAGTTGATCGATCCGGCCGGGCCTACGTTGTCGAGTACTTCCAACGGAATGACCTGCAGCCGGCCATCCACACGCTCGTGCGGGAAGGCGTAATCGTCGCCGGCTTTGAAGGCGGCATTGCTGACGGTTGAATGATTCATGCCCAGCGGCTGAAAAATGTGCTGGCGGATGTAATCGTCCCACGATGTGCCGGTCACGGCGGGAATAATTTGGCCCGCCGTCATGTACAGCAAGTTGTCATAGGCGTAGTGGCTGCGAAAGCTGGACGCCGGCTTCATGAAGCGCAGCTTGTAAACGATCTCGTCGCGAGTGTAGGTCGAGTGCGGCCAGAACAGCAGGTCGCCTTCGCCCAGTCCCATGCCGCTGCGGTGAGTGAGGAGATCGCGGATGGTCATCTCGTGAGAGACGTAAGGGTCATACATCATGAAACCGGGAAGCCGCTGATAGACCGGATCGTCCCACGAGAGCTTGCCCGCATCCACCAACCCGGCCAGAGCGGCGGTAGTGAATGCCTTGGTATTCGACCCAATCCCAAACATGGTGTGTTCGTCTACCGGAGTAGGATCACCCAGCTTGCGCACGCCGTACCCTTTCGCGACGACGATCTTGCCGTCTTTGACGATGGCCACAGCCATCCCGGGGACGTCGAACGTCTTCATGGAATTGGCGACGTAGGAATCCAAGTCGGGTGGTGCCGCAGCCTGAGCGCAGAGTGAAGCGGCGGAAGCGAGCAAAACAGTGATAATTACAAGGACGGAGCGATGCAGTTTGACCATGAGTTTCCCCCCGAACGATCCAGGAGGAAGCATTAGAACATAAAGAGTGTCTTGAGTGACTCGCCGGGCGTCGATTGACAAGTCAGCGATTGGCAACTCAATGATTGGCACTCAATGATGGGCAACTTGACGCAAATCGCGGATCGCAGCCAGGAAGGCCAAGCGTCTTGCAGGAATTAGAGAGCAGACGGAAGCAGACGAGCGGGTCAAACGCTCGCCTGCCGATAGAGATGGAAACGTATCGAGATCTAGTGATGGTCGTGATCGCCGTGGCTGTGCCGCCAGGTCCAATATTCCTTCTGTTCTCCAGGCGGCAGACTGCGGAAGTCTCGGTGCTCGTCGCGGTGGTTGTCGCGAGCCCACTGGTGGTAGTAACCGACCTCCACGTTATCCCAAACGTGGTAGTCGCTGTAATAGGGGTCATAGACCCGGTAATGGTGTGCGCAAGCGGTGCCCATGACAGAAAAAGTCAGCGCGGCAGCCAGGAATAATGAACTGAGAAATCTCGACCGTTTGTGCATCTGCAATGGCCTCCTCTGATATTTTGTGCGATTCATTACAATAACACTGGACCAAGGCTTCGCCCTGATCTTGACTTCGTTGCTGCCGTGCCTCACTGGGTTGCTTGCGCTGAAGTTCCTAACCTGGTCCTACAAACGCGTGCCAAGGAATTTGGTCGGCCAAATTGAAACCACGATTCAGACTGCCGGAGTCCGTGCACCAGAATCTTATCAAGGGGAGTAGATCAGCTCTTCGGAGAATTGCGGGCTGCAAAGTTATGGCAGCCTTTCCTGCGAAGCCGTTTAATTTCTTCGGAATAAGTTTCATTTGCGTTCGATCTGGAAGCCAATGTCCTGAAATGTCCCGAGTTGTCCCGTCATGTCCCTTGCCTTGTTTCGTCCCTTTCGCTTATCAAGCTAACGTGGAGTCGAAGTCTGCGCTTCGCACGCCTCAGCGGACGGTAATAGTTGGGGCGTTTCATGTGCCAGTTTGGGGGAAAGTTGCACATTGGTAGTCTTGCGGGCTGAATCAAGGAAGGGCGGGGTTGGGAGGGAGACGGGTTGCAAGATTTTTCATCTTGACAATTTTTTCCCCTTAGCTAGAACCCGTGTGCCCTCTCTATGAGCCCGTCCGGGTTCGTGCAGTTTGCGGTGTGCTGTGTCTTTCCTCAGGGAACCAAAACAAGATCAACGTTGTTGACGGCCCAGCTGAATCTGTTTCTATGGAGTGTCTCATGCGCCCAGCGTCCTCTCGTGTAGTCACTGTGTGGGTTACTGTCCTTTGCCTGCTTGCAATCCTTTTCAGCCTGAGCGGTCTTGTCCTGGCACAAACGACAGGGAAGCATAAGCTATTGAAACAAGCGCCCGTCACCGGCAGCGTAAGCGTAGCGCGCGCGGGAAATCGTCATGCTCCGCCTCCGGGGACAACCGACACGTGGACGGGTGGCGGCGGCTCGGGTAATACGGACTGGAGCGACGCCAGCAACTGGAATAGCGGCGTGCCGGCCAGCGGCGATAATATTGCCATCAGCACGACCACGGCGACCACGACCATCGGCAACGGTGAGAACTTCACCATCGGCACACTCACCCTGAGTAATGCAGGCGACTCGGTGACGATCGAGAACAACTCCACAGTGTTCGTGGGCGGCAACATCAGCAACGGCGGCACCATTACTTTTAATGCAGCCGGTAACAACACGGGTTTGAATCTCAGCAACTCTCTTACTCTGAGCGGCAGTGGAACCATCAACCTGACCAGCGGCAACGGTCAGTATAGCGGCGTTCTTAATGGTACTAGCGGCTCCGTTCTTACCACGTCTTCAAATATCACGGGCGGAGGCACGGTAGGCGCCGGAACCTTGAACTTCGTCAATTCAGGGACGATGAATGCCAACATCAGCGGCGTGAACCTGAACATCAATCCCGACACTTGCGCCACCTGCACGAATACCAATACGGGTACGCTCGAAGCTACGGGCGGCGGAACACTCACTCTTACTAACGGAACCTGGACACAGAGCGGAGCCGGAAAGATTACCGCCGCGGCGAGTTCCAGCGTGTTCCTGACTGACAACGTAAGCATCACGGGTGGAACCCTGTCGACCACTGGAAGCGGAGTGGTTTACAACGCGGCCAATAACGACATATTCCTGACCAACGTCACCAACACCGGCAACTTCATTGTGCAAAATAATGCTGCGACGGAAATCAACGGGACACTCACCAACAGCGGGACCATCACGCTGCAAGCGGCGGGGAATACGACCGAACTTTATCTGACCGGCAACACTACGTTGTCGGGCAGCGGCTCGGTGGTCTTGACTAGCACCAACAACCAATGGACGGGTTACATTAACGGGGTTGGCGGCAGCGTACTGACGAATCAGTCGAACATTACAGGCTGGGGAACTGTCGGCGACGGCAACGTGGTTGTGAACAATGCCTCCAACGGTGTGATCAACTCGAATATAAGCGGCGGCAACATTCAGTTGAATCCATACACCGCTGCCACTTCTACCAACGCCGGGCTTATGGAAGCGACCAACGGCGGCACCTTGACGATGAGTAATGGCACCTGGACCAATACCGGGGCCATCGAAGCGGTTGGGACCAACTCTTCCGTCGTTTTGGCCAGCAATGTGAGCATCACCGGGGGAACGCTGGAGTCGACGGGCAGTGGTGTCGTCATCAGCGCGGCCAACCAAGACGTATTCCTGACGGGCCTTACCTTGGCCGGCACCTTCGACGTTCAAAATAACAACGCCACTGAAATCAACGGAACGATTACGAACAATGGCGTAATCAATCTGCAAGGCACGGGCAACGCCACCGAGCTTTATGTGACGACCGCGGGCACGGGTACCGCAACTTTGACGGGATCTGGGTCCGTCGTGTTGGGCACGGGCGGGGGGAATCAGATCAGTGGGGCGGGCGGGACGGCGCTCGTCATCGATCAAAACATCTCCGGAGTGGGCAATATCGGAGCGGGTGTTCTGACTCTGACCAACAATTCCACGATCAATGCCAACATCAGTCCGACGGTATCGACTTCACCCCTTACCATTCAGGCGGGCGCGGGCGGCATGCTGAACAATGGAACGTTGGAGGCGACCAACGGGGGCACTTTGACCCTGTACGCCGGCACGATCACGAACGGAACCCACGGGATTATCGAAGCGGTGGGGGCCGACAGCAGCAATAATGCCTCCACGGTGGTTCTTACCGCCGGCGTGACGGTGTCGGGTGGAACGCTTACCACGAGCGGTGCCGGGACCATCGTGGTCGCCGCCAACAATACCGCAAATCTAACGAACATTACCAACACCGGCACGCTGAACGTGCAGAACAATGGCCAGATCGTTTCGACTGGCACCATCACCAACAACGGGACCATTACGCTGCAAGCGACGGGCAATAGTACGTATTTCTACGCGCCGAACGCCACCGTATTGACCGGCACGGGCTCGCTGGTTTTGGCCAGCAGCAATGGCCAGTACACCGGCAACGTTGACGCCGCAGGCGGCCTTACTAACGACGAAACCATCGAGGGTGCGGGCCTCATCAACAGCGGCACATTCACCAACAACGGGACGATTAACGCTAACGTGAGCGGCGCCAATTTGACGTTGCAGTCATTTACGGCCGTAACCAACACCAAGACGATGGAAGCTTCGGGAGGCGGCACCCTGGTGCTGAACGGCTCCAGTTGGAACAATGCGGGCGGCACGATTACGGCCCAGACCGGCTCCTCCGTCGATTTGACCGGGAGTGTAACCATTACGGGCGGGACTCTAAATTCGGCAGGAACGGGGCAGGTGTTTGTTGCGGCCAACAATATTGCCTATCTCACCGGCTTGACCAACAACGGCACACTGAACGTGCAGAACAACGGACAAATTGACGCCAGTGGAACCATTACCAACAACGGAACCATCACGCTGCAGGCGACTGGCAACCAGACATATTTTTATGCCCCGAGCGCGACCGTATTGACTGGCACGGGTTCACTGGTGTTGACCAGCAGCAACGGCCAGTACACCGGCAATGTTGACGCTGGAGG
>PKVZ01000046.1:0-6567 GCA_003131635.1 Acidobacteriaceae bacterium | reverse complement strand
AGTGTTTCGATCACGGGCGGCACGCTGACGACTTCCGGCACGGGCGTGATCAATGCCCTCGCCAACAACTTTGTTTACCTCACCAGCCTGACTAACGCCGGGACGCTCAACGTCCAGAACAACGCCCAACTGAATTTCACCGGAACCATGACCAACAGCGGCACGGTGAACCTCCAGAGTACCGGCAACAACACCTACTTGATCATCAACGGCTCGGTCACTCTTAACGGCACCGGGACCATTGACATGACGAGCAGCAATGGACAGTATGTGAACCTAATCTACGGCGCGGGCACGGCTCCAATCCTCATCAGCCACAACACCATCGAGGGAGCTGGGAACCTTGGCTCCGGCAACATGGGATTTACCAACGACGGTACGGTGGATGCCAACATTACGGGCCAGAACATCGCCATTAATGTGGACAGCACCGGGTTCACAAACTACAACGGCACCACCACAACGCTGACCGGCGGTACTTATATTGCGAACGGCGGCAGCATCACGTTCGCCGCGGGCAATACCACCGGGATCACCACTTTGGCGGCCAGCGTAACGGAAGAAAACGGCGGGCAGATACTCAACACCAGCAACAGCAACGCCAACGCCTTAGCGGGTCTGACCAGCATCACATCCACGGGCGCATTGACCATCGGCGGTGTGGCTTTCGCCGATGCGGGAAGCTTCAGCAATGCCGGCTCACTTACAATTCTTGCGGGTGAGAGTTTCAAGGTTGGCTCGCTGACTCAGATCAGCGGCGGTTCGCTGACGGCAGGAACTTACGTACTGGATGGGAATCTCAGCCTGACCGGCGCGACCCAGACCATCACCACCAACTCCACCAATCTTACGCTGGCGGGCGGTACTATCGAGAACGCTAATAGTACGAATGCGCTGGCGGGCTTGGCCACCAACACCGGCAAGCTGACCATCGGCGGTTCGAGCAATAGTGTATCGAGCACGGCGGCCAGCTTCAGCAACACCGGTACGCTCACCATCAACGGCAGCGACAGCTTCAGTGTTTCCAAGCTGACCCAGATCAGCGGCACCACCTTGTCCGGCGGAACATTCGTTCTGGGCGGCAATCTGGATTTGACAACCGCTGGCATCAGCGTCACCACAAACTCCTCGACCTTAACGCTCGAAGGCGGGACCATCAATTCCAACGGGGTCAACGCATTGAACGCGCTGGCCGCGAATACCAAGAGCCTCACGATTGCGGGTTCAAGCAATAACGTTTCGACCACCGCAGCCAGCTTTAGCAATACCGGCACGCTGACCATCGATGCCGGCGATAGCTTCACTGCGACCACCCTTACTCAACTCACCGGCGCCAACAGCAGTAAGACTCTCGCCGCTGGAACCTATGTTTTGGCGGGCAATCTCGATTTGACGACCAGCGGCATCACCATCACCAAGAACGGCGCCACACTTACGCTGGAAGGCGGCACGATCAAATCCGGCTCCTCCAACGCTCTGAGCGCACTGGCCACCAATACCGGCCATCTGACTATTGCTGGCACGGGTAATCTGGTGGCCACCAGCGCCGCCAGCTTCAGCAACACCGGCACGCTCACCATCGACGCCGGAGATAGCTTCACCGCGCCGGCTCTTACTCAGATCAGCGGCACCACTCTTTCTGGCGGCACGTTTGTTCTTGCCGGCAATCTGGATCTGACCGCTGCTGCTAGCATCACGACCAACTCGTCCAACTTGACGCTTGAAGGCGGTACGATCCAAACCGGGACGACTAACGATCTTGCCAACCTGAGCAGCAATACCGACAGCTTGACACTGGCGAGTGACGCCAACTTCTCGACCGTCGGCAGCTTCACCAACTCGGGTGCGCTCACCATCGACAAAGGGAGCAAGTTGACGGTGTCGACGGGCACGCTCACTAATCTGAGCGGCGGCACGCTGGCCAGTGGCACCTACACCATCGGCGGCACGCTACAGTTGCCCACAGCGAATGGCAGCATCACCACGAATGCAGCGAATCTGACTTTGACTGGAACAGCGTTCAGCATCAAAGACGGCACGAGCAACGCTTTGTCAACCTTCGACAACAATACCGGCACATTTACGCTAGCCAGCGATGCCAGCCTTACCACTGCCACTACGGCCAGCTTTAGCGACTCTGGTACGGTGGATGTTGGAAAGGGCAGCACACTGACCGTGGGTGGCACAAACCACAACTACAATCAGACGGCGGGCACGACCACGGTGGATGGAACCCTGACGGCCACCGGCATCACGGCCACCGGCGGATCGATCTTCGGAGCCGGCTCACTTAAGGGCAACACCTCGGTGGGCAATGCGACCGGCACGGCGGCCACATTGAATGTGGGCGATAGTGGTAAAGCGGGCCTGCTTGCCATCACCGGAACCTATACGCAGTTGGCCACCGGCACCATGAACGTTTCGATTGGTGGCCTCACTACCGGCACCTACAGCGCGTTGAGCATCAGTGGCAACACCAGTCTGGGCGGCACACTGACGGTCGCAATTGTAAATGGCTTTGTGTTAACTTCCGGCAATATCGGCCAGACTTGGACCATCCTCACCACCAGCGGCGCGCTGAGCGGCTCGTTCACCAACGGAACCGTGACCTCCGGCTCGGACGTGTTTACCGTCTCCTACACGGGTAACAGCGTTGTGCTCACCCTGACTTCCGTGACCGGACCGGGATCGAAGAACCAGCCTGCTTCGTCTTCACAAGCAATCACCGCCGCCACCAAACCGGCAACCAGCAAGGGCAAGTCTCCCGTTCTCACCAGCGGCGCGCGCGAAGTTGGTATCAGCAAGCTGGCCAAGCCGATTCTGGTGGCGGGATTGGGACATTCCAACTCGATCCTGGCTGGAGGATCGGGCCTGCGCAGCTGGGAACGTGTGCCGGTGGCCGGGACAATGGCAAAGCCGGTGGCCGTGAACTCACCCTCGCTGCACGACAACGTGGCTGCTTCGAATGCCTGGATGGGACAAAGCCACGGCATCGGCACTCCGTCAACGCTCGGCTGGATGGGAACCTCCAACAATCGCCGGGTACCGGTCAAGGTAATCGCCCCATCTCTGCCTCGGATAGCGCGGTGATAAGTTTCGGGGCGAGAAGTGACTACATTGCTAGCGAGGGGATTAGTTTGAAGACGCGGATCGTGTGGGTTGTAGCCCTCATTTTGTTGGCTGGACTGACCGCTTGTGAAAGAGGCGAAAGCCGCAAAGGACCTGAGATTACTACGCCGTACGCTGCTGTCCTGCTGGACAACGGCCAGCTTTACTACGGCAAGCTCGCGAACGCCGGGGCAAATTTTCCCGAGTTGACCGACGTGTATTACATCCAAAGCCAGGTCAACCAGGAGACCAAGGCCGTAACAAGCGTTCTGGTGCGCCGCGGCAATGAGTGGCACGGTCCCGATCGCATGTTCCTGAACGAGCATCATGTCGTTTTGATTGAGCCCGTAGGAACTGGCTCCAAGGTCGCGCAACTGATCGAAGCCGACAAGCAAGGTAAGCACTAGGATCCTGGCAAGGGCAGCCCCGGCCCCGTTATAGACGTTTGCAACGTCCCTGTCGGCAGCGTCTGGGGCATCGGCCTGATATCGATTTACTTATTGTGGTCTTATAAAAGGCACCGGAGTTCGAGGGCCGGGGGCCCTTGCCTGGTGCCGCTTTTGTTTCGAAGCCCACGACCCATTTCGTTCCGGCTTCTGCGTTAGAATCGAGACGCGCGGTTTCCCACGGACCCTGAGATAAAAATGATTCGATTCCGCTGGAGCCTCTTTTTTCCCGTTATTCACGCCCGCCTTGCCATTTTTGTCCTAGCGGCGATGCTTGCGGTACTTCCCGCCTGCCGCAGCACCGCGCGCGCGCGGGAGCACGTCGAAAAAGGCAACCAATATTTCGTGCAGAAAAACTTCACCTCGGCGGAGAACGAATACCGCCAGGCCATTCAGATTGATCCTGATTTTGCCGATGCCTTTTACCGCCTGGGACTTGTGCAGATTCAGCAGGAGTATCCCACTGCCGCGCGCCAGTCCTTGGCCCGCTGTGTCGATCTCGACCCCAAGAATCTGAATGCTCGTTTGCATCTCGGCGATCTGCTCATCTCTTCGACTCAATACGCCGAAGCCCGCCAGCAGGCCGAAGCCGTGCTTCAGCGGGACGGCAAAAATTCGGGCGCTCACCGGCTGCTGGGCCAGGTCGCGCTTCATCAGATGCAATACATCGCTGCGGAAAACGAATTCAACCAAGCTATTGCCCTTGACCCTCACGATCCTCAGACCTATCAAGATTTGGGTCTCGCCCAGTTGCTCGATGCGGAATACGGTGCGGCGGAGAAAAGTTTCCAGACTGCAGTCGATATCAAACCTGACGACCCGCAGACGTATATCAATCTGGCGAGCTTCTACAAGGGTCAAAATGCTCCCGGCCGGGCTGAGCAAGTCTTGCAGCAGGGAATCGCCAAGGATCCCAGGGCCGTTGAGTTGCCAATGGCTTTGGCCGGGCTTTATTTCGAGCGCAATCGGCAGCCTGAGGCGAAGCATTTGCTGGATCAGGTCGAAGCGGATGAAGCGGATTATCCTGACGGCCATCGCTCTGTTGCAGATTTCTATTTGACGAATGGCGATGCTGCTTCCGCACTGGATCGCTTTCGAGCTCTGGTAGATAAGAACGAAAATGATCGGGCCGCCGCCAGAAAAGTTGCCGAATGCTATCTGCAATTGAGCCGCTGGCAGGATGCCGACCAATGGATTGATCAGCGCGACAAAGATAAAGATCCAAAGGATCCGGATTTCCGTCTGCTGCGCGCGCGAAGCTATCTTGGAGCCTTTCGCCTTCGCGAAGCTGCCGGCGAACTCGAGAGTCTGGTTAGAGATTCGCCCGATCTGCCGGCAGTATATTTTTATCTGGCTCAGGTTGCTTTCGCACAGGAGCAAGCAACGCAAGCGCAGCAGGCTCTGGCCGATGCCATCCGCGTTCAGCCAGGATATTTGCCGGCGCTGCTGGGCCTTGGCAATATTAGCTTAAAGCAAAACGATCCAAATGTGGCTCTGGCTTACGCCAGCCGGGTGATCGCAACCAGCTTTTGGGTGGATGATGCTCACGTTCTTGCCGGAAGCTCCTATCTGCTGCTGGGAGATTTGACTCAGGCTCAGCGCGCCTTCGAACTGGCGGCCGGATTAAATCGCCGCAGTCCCGCCGCAGAGGAACGTCTGGGCAAAGTCTTCGGCATGAAAGGCAACTATGCGGACGCCGAAAAGGCCTACGAAAGCTCGCTGGCGATTACGCCCGATTACGCTCCAGCCCTAAGCGGACTGGCCGAGATTCTTACTAAAGAAGGGAAGAGCAAGCAGGCGGATCTGCGCCTGGATCGCCAAATCGCCGCCCAGCCAAAGGCCTTTCAGTTATACGTTGCCAAAGCCGAATTCTGCATCGCCCAAAAAGACTGGCCTTGCGCCGAGCATAACTATCAGCAAACGCTTGCCCTGAATCCTTATTACGTGAATGGATATCTCGCCCTGGCTCATATCTACGCCGCCACCAATCGCCCTCAGAACATGATCCAGGAATACGAAGCGGCGCGCAGCAAGTTCCCCGAATATCTTCCCACTTATATTCTGCTCGCCCAAGTCTATGAATATGTCGGTAACATCGACCGTGCGCGGCAAACTTATCAGGACGCGTTAAAGGTTGATCCCAATTCCTCTCAGTCGTTGAGCAGTCTAGCGCGACTCTACGCCGATCATGGTGGATCTCTTAGCGACGCACTCGACCTTGCGCAGAAGGCCAAAGCACAGCAACCCGATGACCCCGCCGTCAACGATACCCTGGGCTGGGTCTACTATAAGCAGGGGCTATACAACTCAGCGGTCCCCGCGCTCGCAGCCGCCGTCGCAAAAAATCCTCAGGTCGCTAAATTCCAGTTCCATCTCGGAATGGCCTATCTGGCGACCGGACAACCTGCACAAGCTCACACCAGCTTGCAGACCGCGCTGCAAGCCGGCCTCAGCCCCGACGACGCCCAGTCCGCGCGGGAAGCGCTTCGGAAATCGGGATCTTAGCCCGAGGTCTTAGTGAATTTTGGGTTAGAATCAAGATATACGCACTTACTAAGTATTCAAAGGAGGAGCGCAAGCAATGTATCCCGAAATCATGGTCATCCCCATGCGACAGGAATTGACGCGACTGGGGATCGAAGAACTACGCACAGGCGAAGCTGTCGATCTCGCCCTGAAGCCTCAGTCCGGTACGGCTTTGGTAATCGTGAATTCCATCTGCGGATGCGCCGCGGGCCGCATGCGCCCCGCCGTTCGCATGGCCCTGGAGAAGGCCGCGCATCCCGATAAAGCGTTCACCGTGTTCGCCGGACAAGACGCGGAAGCAACCGAGCGCGCCCGCAGCTATTTCACTGGACAACCGCCATCTTCGCCCTCGATCGCCATTCTTCGCGATGGCCAACTCGTCTACATGATGCCACGCCGCGACATCGAATCCCGTGAAGCCCCCGCCATTGCCGCCGAGCTGAAGGCAGCGTTAGACAAATTCTGTGCTAAGCCGGCAGAGGTCTAG
>PKVZ01000181.1 GCA_003131635.1 Acidobacteriaceae bacterium | reverse complement strand
TTGGGAGCGATCTCCTCGGCGAGTTTGTGAGCATTCATGGAATGCTCGTGCGCCTGCTGGCTGAGTTCGTGGGCCGTCAAGTGGTCTTCTTTGCCATGGGCGACCGCCGCGGCTGAATGCGCGTGGGCTGCAAGATTATGAAGTTCCGCAGCTCGCTGATGGAATCTCTGTGACATAGGGTCCTCCTAGATTTGTTTGTATGTGCTAAGCCGCACTGGTTTCCCTTGGAGTGTGGCCTGAGACTGGCATCGCCCGCGGGTCGCAGATCTCAACGTGAAGCGTGGCGGCAGCAACCTCATGGACGAGTGCGTGCTGCGCATGCCCGCGCGCGAGATAGGCGTGGTGAGCTTCTTTTTCGTGCTCTTCAGTCTCATGGTACTTTGCAGCTTCCTTGAACTGATACGCGGCTCTTTCGTGATGGTGAGCCGCACCCTGGTAGTGCTCATAAGTCTTTGACATTCGAATTCTCCTTTGATTCGGCCTCTTAGGCCGGCCTGCGCAGGAAACCGATTGGACTGGGTCAGTCGCGATCGCTGCCGCTGCGATATTCTTCCGGCACATCGTCCTCGGGCACTTGGCGGGTGAAGACCTCGGAGACATCCGGGTCTTTGGCATTCTCCACCCCGTCGACGACGGATGCTTCGAAGGAATTGCCCTCTTCCACAAGTTCTTCCACGCTTTCGGAATCCGCTTCGGCGGCGCGCGACATACCCTGAATGTCGCCAGACTGCCCAGCCGAGTCCGTTTCCAATTCCTCTTCGCTGAGTTGGCGCCGCTCTCGATCATTGGTGCGCATATTCTTCCCTCATTGAAGATGCCGCGAAAAGGGATGCTGCAAAAGTTCCACAATCGTCAACGCTAAATGTTCGTGGGTCCCTGAATGACTGTGGCAGACTTCAGCCTCCAATGCTGATCTGTTCTGCACACTCTGGAATAATTGTGGACCTGCGAATCGCAAGAGTTCCAGATAGGGATGTTAGCCACCACACGCTCAATTTTTTGAAGCGGTCTGTATTGCTCAGCTCCCAATTCGCCTTTGAGCTACGCTTTCTCGTTGCCCTCCGAAGGAGGCGTTATGGATACCCGCTCCCCTCCAGAAATATCCTGTGTACTTTGCAGGAAGGTAGTAGATTTACATGCCGATCTGTGCGCCGATGAAAATGGCAAGAGCGTTCACGAAGATTGCTATGTGCAAGATGTGGCAAAAAAACTCCCGCGGATCCGCAAATAAAACCTTAGGACCTTCTTTGCCTGAACAATTCTGCAATCGTGTACAGTCCCGCCCCTCACCGAAATGCAAAATACGTTCCGCTCTATGAGCGAGAGCAGAGGGCTTTGGGCCGGTGCACAGCTTTCACCGCATCAAGATCTGTCGGCTCTCTTCGTCGCCAGAGTTTGTGAGCTATACCTGAAAAAGGGTGGCCACTTCGCCCTCGTACTTCCCAATGCCGCCATAGACAGGGAACACTACGCCGGATTCCGAAACGGCGCCTATCGTGGCGAGCACGGCTTTCTTGCGCTCGCCTTTGCTCCATCCTGGGATTTGCGCCGGCTTCGACCCCACTTCTTTCCACGCGCGTCGAGTGTCGTTTTTGGGGAACGTATGAGTGATCCCGAAGGAGTCGACGGCGATGCTGCGCCACAATCGCATGTCATGCCCGAAGATGCTGAAATCTGGACCGGAAAAATAGAAGCAACAAATGTCTGGTGTAGTTCGAGGCAATCCACGTCAATCATAGATATCGCTCTCGATTGAACAAAAATGCTCCCGTAGCAGAAACGGCGACCTTTATCCGGAGCGTCGTCCCAGCCAGTGATCGAGGTGCGGCCAGGTGATCTTGTGAGCGCCACTTCCGGCCATAATTCCGATATGGCCTCCGGGGGTGCGGAAGAGTTCTTTATCTTTGCTGCTCACCTTAGACAAGATCGCTTCCGACTGGCACGGAGGGGTAATGTGGTCTCCTTCCGCGATCACTGTAAGCAGATTCGCGCGGATGCGGCCAAGGTCCACCCGTTCGCCGCGAATCATCCACTCACCCCGCATCAGCCGGTCGTTCCGGTAAAGCTCGACTATTAATTGACGGAACACGCCGCCCGCGAGCGGGACATTATCGGTGACCCAGGTATTCATCGCCTTCCAGGCTTCAACGACGTGCGGATTGTCCAGATTGTCCCAAAGCTTCAGATAATTGAGGACGTAATTGTCCACCGGCTTCAGAGCGCGTGCGCCGTAGTCGATCATCTCTGCCGGCATGTTGCCGACTGCAGCCAGGACTTTATCGACATCAAAAAACCGCTCGTCCACCCACTTAGAGAATGTGATGTCCTGTTTGTTAGAAAAATCAAGTGGAGCTGTGAGCAAGATCAAGTTGCGCAATCCATCGTCTGGGCGCAAGGCCGAGTACACCGTGGCCAGAATGGCCCCGATGCACCAACCGAGCATGCTGAATTCCTCGACTCCCGAGATCGCTTTCATTTTGCGGATGGCGCGTGGTATGTACTCCAGGGTGTAATCATCGAACTTCAGATTCTTGTCTTCCGGTCCGGGAGATCCCCAATCGAGCAGATAAAGGTCATAGCCTTGATTGACCATGAATTCGACGAAACTGTGCCCGGGACGAAGATCAAGAATATAGGGCCGGTTCATAAGCGCGAACACTAAAAGAAGTGGAACCGGATGACGCTTTTCCTTAGGCAGGACCGGAACGTAACGATAGAGTTTCGCCTTGTTGAGCGTCCACACCAACCGCTTGGGCGTCTGTGCAATTGGAACTTTGGCTGTTACCGTCTTGCCAAAAGCGCTTAGTCGCTCTGCCAGGAGCGCGAACTGATCCGCCACCACCGCCGCCTCGGCCATGACTACCTCTTCCCTCTGCGCTTGTTAGCAGGCGCGACCGCCGCCGGTTTTCGGACGCGAGTTGCCGATGCCGGCTGCTTGCGCAATTCCGTGAGCTTGTCCAGCTTGGCGTCGATATCGTCGAGTTTCATTTCGACATTGGTAAGACGTTCCGCCAGGCTTATCACATCAGCGCGCGAAGGCATGCTCAGTTGTTGCAGCGCTTGGAGCATTGTTTTTTCCATGATCTCTCGAAACGGAGCGGACGCAGAGAGATAGGTGTCCAGCATTTGACCCGAGGCTTTAGCGTAGGCTTCGGTATTTACGGCGTCTACCATGGTTTTCGACCAGGCGTCCAGATATGTATCCCGCATGTCGCGAAATGCGGCCATGGGATCGAGATCTTTGCCGTTGGTTGTTTTACCATTGGTCGCGCGTTCATCTGCCATTTCTGATACTCCTTCAAAAAAATGGAGACAGCCCCGGAGTCAAAATCATCGGGCCAGAACACCGGGCTCCGGGCTGTCTATCCAATCATAGGCGCATTACGCGGCGGTCGCATACAACGGCTTGCAGGCGATGTCGAGCATCGTCTTCTGCGTCTCGATCAGGACATCCATGCCGGTTTGAAATGCTTCAGCCGCTGGATTTGAAATCCGGAACTGCCTCTTGGCAGTCTCGTAAGCCGTCTTGTGCTGCTGGGAGTAATAGTCGAGGGTCTTTTTCTGGGCTGCGACAGACTGCTCAACAGTTTGCTTAAACAGCGTGGTTACGCCTTCTGCCACTTTCGCGGCTGATCCGCCCCGCTCCTGCGCCAAGTCGGCCAGGACGTGGCTTTGTTCGACAGCCAGTTCAATGGCGCCCTTTTGCGTATCCACAATCCGATTGAAGGCCTCGCCTAGCAGGTCGAATAGAAACAATCCCGGGGTCTCCGGCATAAAATGAAAAGCTTTCTTGCAGGTATCGATGAATTCCGCATTCTGCTCGGATGCGATTTGCAACGACTTCTTCTGCATATCCGCCAAACGTTCCACGTTCTTGGTGTAAAGGGGAATAAAATTCTCCACCGCTTCGTGCTTCGTGCCTGCGCTCTGGGTTGACTTTTTGGGGATGCTCATGTTCTGCTCCTTCTTAGAGAATTAGTTTGGTTCATGCTGCGTTTATTGCTGCATTGCAGCATGATCTAAGAATAGTCGTCTGCCCCCCACATGTCAAGCAAATACTGAGCCCAATCGAATGCCTCGCAAGCCTGTAATTATAAAGAAGTACGAGAACCGCCGGCTGTACGACACCATGAACAGCCGCTACATCAATCAAGACGAAATTGCCCGCCTCATCCGCGAGGGCCACGAGGTTCAGGTGCTGGACGCGGCCAGCGGCGAAGACCTGACACGCATGGTGCTGGCGCAGATCATTGTGGAGGACGCCAAGGAGCCGGATTCCTCTTTCCCCCTCGACGTTCTGCGCCAGATGGTGGTGGCCTCCGGCGTAGCCACCCAGGAAAACACCTTGAAATACATGAAGACCGTTCTGGATATGTACCAGAACGCTTATCGGGCCCTGGCGCCGCCGCTGAGCCCATTTGAATTCATACAGCCGCGGGTCACTCCAGACGCAACATCGCGATCCGTTCAGAACCCTCGCGATCCCCAGGAAGCGCGCGCTGCCCATGCCCAGGAATTACAACAGCGCGTGGAAGAACTGGAAGCCATGATGGCGAAAATGGCATCGAAGAAAACAGCAGCGAAGAAGATCGGATCCAAACCTAAATCAAAATCCCGCGGCAAGCCCTGACAGTCCGCCGGTGCCGGAATTGACGATTGCGTAATTCTAGAAGTGGAAGCCTCCGCCACAGATCAGCACTTCGCCGGTCACATAATCCGAGAGAGGCGAGCAGAAAAAAAGAACCGCGCCCGCGGCTTCCTCCGCAGTGCCTAATCTTCCCAGAGGTGATTCCTGCTTGATCGCATCCAGCATGCTCTGTTGCACCCCGATCTTTATCTTGTGCCCCCTCATTTCTATTTCGGATTGGCCGCCGGTGAGGGGCCGCACCAGTCGAGTTTCAATCAAACCGAAGCCCACAGCATTCACGTTTACGTTGTAACGCCCCCACTCTTTGGCCAGCGTCTTAGTCAGCCCGATCACCCCCGCCTTACCCGCCGAGTAGCCAGCTTGACCGGCATTGCCGTCAGTACCGGCAATCGAGGTGATGTTCACCACCTTGCGCATGATTCGCGTGCCAGCTGCAATCTCCCGCTTAGCTGTTTCCCGGATGTAGATTGAAGCCGCGCGCAATATTCGGAAAGGAACCACCAGATGAATCTCCAGCATGGCTTGAAATTGTTCGTCGGTGGTTTTCTGAATCACATTGTCCCAACTGTAGCCGGCGTTGTTGACAATGATGTCCACCGACCCGAAGGCGGAAAGCGTAGCCTCGATCAGTTTCTCGGGAAACGATGGCTGAATCAGGTCGCCGACTGTGCGCTCCACGCGGTGTCCGGCATCGCGCAGTGTGCAACGGGTCTCACACAGCGCAGCGTCATCGATATCGTTAACCATCACGGCGGCGCCGGCCGTGGCCAGTTTCGTTGCGATGGCGCGTCCGATGCCGCGGCCGGCACCGGTCACGAGCGCGGTTTTACCTGCAAGTGAAAAAGACATTTGTCGATTGCCTCCGGCATTTCATGACTACGACGCGCGAGTTTAGAGCGAATTAATCCGGTTCACACAGTAATCTAAAACCTTGTCGGGGGAATTAACCACAACCGCGGGAGGGTAAGGGCACAGAAGGTTTTGCTGCGACAGCCTGGCTGTTTTTGCGTCCGCAGGGAAGTTGCACCTCAAGACTGGCTGGGAGAATGACGATAGCCATTCTGCAATCCGTGCTGCACTGCGGCATGCTTTGCAGTATAACGTTTGAGAAGAGATTGTCAAGAGAGCCGCGGTACTGGCAGTTTAAATCCGCAGGAAGATGCTGCAGCGAAATGAAGAGATTTGCCGAATCATTGTCCCTTAGCTCGGGGCCTTTCTGATAGCCATTCTTTCAGCCGGCATCGTGGCTATTATGCTCAGTGTTCCCGGGATTATTACGCAAGCTTTGGGTTGTGATCGTGCCCCTAGCGCTTGCGTACTGCCTTTACTGGTCTCCGGTTTGGTTGGACAACGATCCCTGAATACCACAGGGCGCTCGTAAGGTTTGACTACCACACTTGGGCTCCCCTGTTTATTTTCCTTTGGTTTCTGGTTGGGGCAATTCCATCGGCGGCAATCGTCTTGATGCTCCAAAGGCGTCTCGCTAGGTGACACGCATGCCTTAGGCGAGTTCCAGCTGGCCAGCTGTCAGACCCGCAATCAACCTACATGTGATAACCGCCATTAATGTTCAATTCCTGCCCAGTGATATAGTCACCGTCGGCCGCAAGGAATGCCGCGGCGCGGGCAATTTCCTCCGGCGTCGCGAAGCGACCTAGTGGAATCTTCGCCTTGATCTGCGCTGCGATCTCTTCCGGAATCGCATCCACCATTTCGGTCGAAGTGAATCCTGGCGCAATGGAATTAGCCGTAATGTTGAACTTCGCCATCTCCAGAGCGAGGGTCTTGGTGAAGGCGATGATGCCGCCTTTGCTGGCCGAGTAATTGGCTTGGCCAAAGGCCCCCATTTGGCCGACCACGGAAGCGATGTTGATGATCCGACCGTAGCGCTGATTGATCATTGCCGGCAGAGCGGCGCTGGTGCAGTAAAAAGTACCGTTCAGGTTGACGTCGATAACCTGCCCCCAGTCGTCGTCAGTCATCTTGCGCATGCCGCGGTCCCGGGTGATCCCGGCATTATTGACCAGGATGTCGAGGCGTTGCCACTTATCCAGCACCTCTTTCACCACGCGTTTGGCCTCGCCTTTCTTTGAAATATCACCCTGAATCGGGATGCACTCGACGCCCAGTTCGCGAATTTCCGCGGCCGCACTTTCCGCATGCTCGCTGTCGGACCTATAGTCCAAGGCGATATTGGCGCCGCGCCGGGCAAGTTCAATCGCGATCGCCCGTCCAATACCGCGCGACGCGCCAGTAACCAGTGCGACTTTTCCTTTCAGCGATCCCCATCCATTGTGTCCGTTGCTTCCATTTCCGTTGCTACCTAGGTTTGCCATGACTGTATTAATCTCCTGAGAGTCGATACTGACGATTGCAGGGTCTACGCGCAGCACCGTATATCCGCCAACCGCGCCGGCGCCAAAGCCGGGTGCAAACACTCGCATCGGCCGATCAATGCGTCCTTCCCGCACGGCATCGTGAATCGCGAGCAGAATGCTTGCGGAAGAAGTGTTTCCCACGCGTTCGATGTTGAAGTAGAGTTTGTCTTCGCTCACGCCGGCGGCTTTGGAGAGGTCCACCACCATGTTCTTGTTGGCCTGGTGAGGGACCACAATGTTGATCGCGTCCATGAGGCTGCCGTCGCCTCCGTCGGGATGCGGCAGCGAAGTCAATTCGTTGATCATCTGGACCAGATACCGCTTGGCCAGCGACTTCACTTCAGGACCGTAGACCGTGATGTTGTTGTCGAACTCCGGGTTAGGCCAGATGATCGAGTTCACTTCCGACCAAGGGCCGCCGGCATAGGTCTGAAAGATCTCGATGTCGCTGGCAGCGCCCTCAGGTGCTGGACCCACAATAATTGCAGCGGCCCCGTCACCAAAAATCATTCGGGAAGTGCGAACTGTGCCGATTTTGTCGGAGAACTTTTCCGCGCAGACGACCAGCACAGGCCGCTCAATCTCTTGCAGGAGGCGGATAGCTTCGGCCAAGCCATAGGGCATCCCGGCGCAGGCAGCCACAATGTCGCACGAAGTGTGGGTCTGCAAAAGGCCAAGTTCGCCCGAAAGCCAGGTAGCAATCGAGGGGATGAGCCTCGTGCTGGTGCAGGTGCAAAACAGCACCGCACCGATCTCCGCCGGCTTTCTTCCCGATTTCGCCAGCGCCTTCCGCGCCGCCAGCAGTGCCATGTGCTCCAGATCAAGTTCGGTGTAGCCGCGCTGCTCAATTCCGGTTTTCGCCGATATTTCTTTCGCCGTCATGCGCGACCAGCAATATGCGTGGTTGCGGATCAGATCATCATTCGTGCACGGAATCTCCCCTTCGTAAACTGCAATCGCCTCCAGTCGCGGTAGAACCCGGAAGGTCTCACTCACTTTGATCGGAGGGTACGGCTTGATCGGCTCGCTCAAAGCCAAAGTCTCGGGCAGCGAGACCCGATATCGGGGCGGCCTCTGCCGAAGCGCTGAGGATTCCAGGTTTCCTTTCACTCGCCGGATGAATTGCAACACTTCGTTGTTCCGCGGATGATAGGCGACTACGTAGTCGTCATCGCAGAGAGCGCCCACCTCGATGCGACTGCTCGATGCCGAGTTCCAGGGGTACTGGTTGTGCAGAATCATGCCTTGCCGCATCAGCGCTTCAATTTCGGGCACGGGATGAATGCAGTCGATAACATCGTTATAGGTGTAATGCAGATAGTCGCGGCCGTAGTTCACCAGGCGATATGTGAGGTTCGAAGGGTCCGCCATGATTTCTGCGACCGTAGGCTTGATCGCCCGAAGTTCTCCACCCGCACTCGGCTTGTTGCGGAAAACATTCAGCAAGATTTCGAAGATCTTGTCTTCTTGCTCCTCGTCCCACATTGGAGGCAGAGCCTGGCATCCCGACTGGATCGCCGTGGTGATTCCCGTCGCGTCGCGCGGCTTGAACACGGGTAAAAAAACGTCCTCGCGCAGCCGGGGCATATCTCCCCAGCGGGTGGGTCGCTTCTCGTACATCGTAAACATGTAGCGATTTGCCCAGAAGAGGTTCAGAGCCAGGTCGCGGCAGACTTCGTAACGATTCTGATAGCTCCCGGCTTGCAGCCGGCTCACGATTTCCGTTTCGGTGGGAGCTTTCTCCCCAAAGTCGCGCCGGATCACCGCGGCAAACTGTTTGAGCGACGTAAAAACCGAGAAGTCAAGCTCCGGGAAGAAATTGCACGGAAAGACCAGACGGCCGTGACGGTTGATCACAAAAGGTTTTAGCAACATCGGACTTCTTCTTTCCGCCGCTCCAGACTCGCTGTTCTGGAGGAACTTCAGCGCAGTATCGGGTCAATCGGATCGATCTCGGTCAAAAATTGGACGCCGGCCTGAGGATTCCCGTTTCCTTGGAGACTTGCTGAAAGCTCCCCATCGGCACTGCCAACAGCTTAGTTTCACAACGCACAGCCCACAGTGACGAATGTTACGGCTGACTGTGATGCGGATCACAGAGGGCGACGTGGGGCGGCGAGGTCGCCTTTTAGCGCCTCTATTCAAACTCGACTACGATCTGGCTCGCCTTGACCGTGTCGCCTACTTTGACTTTGACGGAATTTATTTTCGCGGCAACTGCTGCGGCCAGATTGTTCTCCATTTTCATGGCTTCCACCACTACAACGATTTCCCCCGCTCGCACGGACTGGCCGACGGCGACATTGACACGCGCCACGATTCCGGCTACCGGGCTGCGGCACAATTTGGATTCGTCAACATCAGACGGCTGGGAAGATCCCGGCACAGGCGGCGTAGGCAGGACAATCGACTGAGCAGGCTCCATCGGAGGGGCCGACGGAGCGGTGTTTTCGTCGGTCGTGTCGTACTCAACTTCGTACGTCTTTCCGTTGATAACGATCTGGCGCTTCAATCTTGGCCCTCGTCGTCAAGAAGTCTTGGACCATTGCGCTAAACTCATTCGCGATTCGTGCGCTGGTTGTGTGACGTCTGCACCGCGATCCGGCCCTGGGTCGCCCAGGCCGTGGCCACGTCCGGTGTCTCCACCAGTTCCACTGACCGAATTCGAATCTCACGGCCCAGAAAAGCGGAAAGCGCTGCCTTAATCGCGACCTGAGTCTCTAGTGGAATCGCCGTGGACTCGTCGGTGGACGGCAGCGCCGCAATCGCCTCAGTGGGCTTCGCGTCGACAATCTCGATCTTGGGGATGTCCGCCGGAGGAGAAGTGCCAGCCGCGGTAGCGCGCTCGGCCGCATCTTGTTCGAGCCTTCGAACCGCCGCCGAGAGCGTGCCCAACTCTCGCTGAAACTCGCTACGCATGTCCCG
The DNA here is from genome assembly GCA_003131635.1 of Acidobacteriaceae bacterium. Taxonomy (GTDB): domain Bacteria; phylum Acidobacteriota; class Terriglobia; order Terriglobales; family Acidobacteriaceae; genus Sulfotelmatobacter. Next base: position 7,226 of record PKVZ01000181.1, on the reverse strand, counting down.
GGACTTCCACCTCAGCATACACCAACATGCGAGCACTACAACACAACCTGCAACCACGATCGTAAGCATTTGGCGCCTCCTGGTATCCTCACAGCGGAATCAAGCCATGCTTCTTTGGCGGGCGCAACTCTCGCTTCGTATGCAAGGCATCGAGAGTCCGCACCAGATACTTTCTAGTCTCGGCTGGTTCGATGATGTCATCTACCAGTTGCCGGCTTGCGGCTACGTATGGATTAGCGAACGTATTGCGATAGTCTTCGATCAGTTCCGCGCGCCGGCCGGCTTTGTCTTCAGCGACGTCGATTTCGTGACGAAAGACAATTTCCACGGCGCCTTCCGCACCCATCACCGCAATCTCAGCGGTAGGCCAGGCGATGACCCGGTCCGCACCCAGATTCTTGCAGCACATGGCAATGTAGGCGCCTCCGTAGGCTTTGCGCAGCACTACCGTTATTTTTGGAACAGTGGCCGCGGAATACGCGAAAAGGATCTTGGCTCCGTGACGAATGATGCCGCCATGCTCCTGATCGACTCCCGGCAGAAAGCCCGGCGTATCCACAAAGGTCAGCAGAGGAATGTTGAACGCATTGCAGAAGCGGACGAACCATGCCACTTTGTCGGACGAATTGATATCCAGCACACCGGCCAGCACCCACGGCTGGTTGGCGACGACCCCCACAGGGCGGCCCTGAATCCTGCCGAATCCGATCACCACATGAGCTGCGAAGCCCGGCTGAATTTCGAAAAAATCCTGATAATCGAGCAGTCGCTTGAGCACCTTACGTACGTCGTAGGCAACCTTCGGTTCGGCTGGGACTATTTCGTTCAACTCAGGGTCATCTTCTATCGCCAGGTTGTAAGGCAACCGAGGCGGATCTTCCAGGTTGTTGGAAGGCAGGAAACTCAACACCCGGCGGCACAGAGCCAGCGCCCCGGCATCGTCTTCGGCAATCAGGTGAACCACACCCGACCGGTTCATCTGCGTCGCCGGACCACCCAGGTCATCCGGCGTCACGACCTCTCCCGTCACCTGCTTGATCACTTGTGGCCCTGTGATAAACAGCTGCGCCCGTTTGGTTTGAATAATGAAATCGGTCAGCGCCGGGCTGTAAGCCGCACCCCCTGCGCACGGACCGCAAATGATGGAAATCTGGGGAACGATTCCCGACAGCATCACGTTGTTGTAAAACACCCGCGCGTAGCCGGCGAGGCTATCGATTCCTTCCTGCACCCTCGCACCGCCCGAATCGTTGATAAACACAAACGGGCTGCCGGTCTTGAGCGAAAGCTGCATCATCTCGACGATCTTGGTGCAGTGCGCTTCTCCGGCCGCGCCCCCAGCGACGGTGAAATCCTGGCTCGCTAGATGCACCAAGCGGCCATCAATCGTGGCGCATCCGGTGACCACTCCGTCGGCCGCCAGCTCTTTTCCTGACATGCCGAAGTAAGTGGCGCGGTGTTTGGCGAATAATCCGACTTCCTGAAAACTGCCCCCATCAACCAACTCTTCCAACCGTTCGCGTGCTCCGAGTTTGCCCGAAGCGTGCTGTTTTTCGAGCCTCAGATGGCCCCCGCCCCGTTTGATCTCCTTCTTCTTTGCGCGAAGTTCAGCAATCTTGTCGTGGGAGCTCGGTTCCTTGATGAGTGGTTTCAAATCTGGGGCCGTGGCCGAATTCACCGCCATAAGAAGTCTCCTGGAAGAGTACGAGTATCTCGCCATCGTTCTGCAGCGCCGCTTCGCAACCCTGGTCAGAAAACGAATATTAGAGACCTCTCACCGCAATAGCGTTAATGGTAGGACTGCCAGCCGTCGCGGACTGTTTAGAATTGCTCACTTTCTTGATTCGCTTTCTAAGGTGACCTGACAATGAAGTGAGCCATTTTGAACAGACACAACCTAAGATTTTTCTTATCGTACCTTGGTTGGGATCTTAGCTGGAAGCTCGTCGTTAAACCGCCCGCCCCGCGGGAGTCCAAAATGGAAATTCTGACTTCGCCCGTCGCACCAGGGCCCATTTCTTCGCAGCACCTCACGGATGTAGCGGAACAGAAACTATCCAAACAAACGAAGATGGCAATGATGTCCCAGTTTCTGGGATTCATGCTTGACGCCTATGACATGGCGCTCGTGTTGGTCATGGCGCCCGTTCTTATTAAGGTTTTCGTATCACCCAAAGGCAGCGCTGCGTGGCAATACATCGTCATCGTATTCACGTATTCGATCACGATGGCTTCCCGGCCAATCGGCTCGGCACTCTTTGGACGTTACGCGGATAAAATCGGTCGGCGGTTTCTGCTGGTTTTGACCATTGGCGGCGTGGGTATCATGTCTCTTCTCGGAGGCTTTCTCCCCACCTACGCGCAGATCGGCGTCTGGTCGTATGTCATCTTCTGCGTTCTGCGTTTGTGCATGGGAATCTTCTTCGGCGGCGAATATGCCGTAGGTCATACCTTCGCCATTGAATATGCCCCACAGAAAAGACGTGGCGCCATCGGCGGATTCATTCAGTCGGGCTTTCCGCTCGGTTACGTTTTCGCATCCCTGGTCTTCGCGCTGATTTCCTTTCTAACCACCAAGGAATTCATGGCCGCCTACGGCTGGCGAATCGCGTTCATGAGCGGCGTGATTCCGGTAGTCCTGGCGCTCTATATCCGGAACAATCTTCACGAATCGCCGGAGTTTGAGAAAGCCAAGGCGAGCGGGAAGATGGACGAGTCTCCTTTCTTGAGCTTGTTCAAGCCCCCTCAAGTTTGGGACTTTCTGCAAGTTTTCTTCTTTATGACCGGCCTGTTCCTCACCGATTACTCGGTGTACGGATTTCTGCCTAATATTCTGACGTTGAAGGGGCGCGGCTTCAACACCACGACGTACAGCCTGATTTATGGCTTCGCGCTCTTTATGGCGTTCCTGGGCTACAACTTCTACGGCTGGCTGTCGGACAGAACGGGAAGAAAGATCCTCACTCAGTGGTATTGCGTCTTTCTGGTTGTGTTCGGAATACCGGTTTTCTACGTCCTCTATCATGCGGCCATCCAGCGCAATCTACTCATGGCAATTGTTGGAACAGTGATGGCGGCCATGCTCAAGCTCGGCTGGGGCGTGGTCCCCGCTTATCTCTGCGAACGTTTCCCGACCAGGCGGCGCGCTGCAGGTGTGGGCTTCGGTTATTCGTCCGGCGCTCTGCTGGGGGCGTGGTTCAGCATCTACGTCTGGTGGGCCCACAAAATCCCGTTTATCGCAGCCATCGAGAAACAGGATATGTGGCTTTCTCCTGCAGTCATCTTGACCATCGGCTCCATCATGACGTTCGCCAGTCTCTGGTTTTCGCCCGAGACCAAAGACCTGCGGCTGGACGAAGTTGGCGAGAAGGAGCGGGTGTCCGATGCTGCGAAGGCAGCCAGAGCACTCGAAGCAGCGGCGTAAATAAAAGACCTCGAAGCAGCCTGATTAAGGGCGTATTAAGGACCAGAGACCCGCGATGATTGCGACCAGTTGGTGGCCAGAAACAGAAAAGACTTGAGCGAGAATGCACAAATTCTTGTTCCTTTATGGAAGGTCGTAATGTCTATAACCAAGCAGGATGCTCTCGACTATCACTTCGGGTCGCGGCCAGGAAAGATAGGGGTCGTTTCAACCAAGCCGTGCCTCACTCAACGCGATCTGAGCCTTGCCTACACTCCCGGCGTGGCCGATCCCTGTTTGGAGATCGAGAAGAACCCGCAGGATGCGTTCAAGTACACGGCGAAGGGCAATCTTGTAGCGGTAATCACCAACGGTACGGCTGTTCTGGGACTTGGCGATATCGGTGCTCTGGCCAGCAAACCGGTCATGGAAGGCAAAGCGGTCCTGTTCAAAAGATTCGCCGACATCGACGTGTTCGACCTCGAGTTAGACACTCACAATTCCGACGAGGTCATCAAGGTCTGTCAACTCCTCGAGCCGACTTTCGGCGCGATCAATCTCGAAGACATCAAGGCGCCGGAATGTTTTTATATCGAGGAGACGTTAAAGAAAACGATGAAAATCCCAGTCTTCCACGACGACCAGCACGGCACAGCAATCATCTCCGGCGCAGCGCTGCTGAATGCGGTGGAACTAACAAGCAAGCGCATGGATGAGATCAAAGTCGTGGTCAACGGCGCCGGAGCCGCCGGCATCGCATGCGCCGAGCACTATATTTGTCTGGGGGTGCAGCGCAAGAACATCACTCTAGTCGACACCAAAGGAATCATCTACAAAGGCCGCACTGCAGGAATGAACCCCTACAAGGAGCGGTTCGCCGGGATCACTTCCCTGCGGACTCTTGCCGATGCGGCCAATGGCGCCGACGTGCTGCTCGGCCTCTCTACGAAGGGGGCATTCACAGCCGAGATGATAGCTTCTCTCGCGCCGCGTCCGGTTGTCTTCGCCATGGCCAATCCCGATCCTGAGATCGCCTACGAAGAGGCCCGCGCCGTCCGCGACGACATCATCATGGCCACTGGGCGCTCGGATTATCCCAACCAAGTCAACAATGTTCTCGGATTCCCGTCTATCTTCCGCGGAGCGCTTGACGTGCACGCCACCACCATCAACGAAGAAATGAAATTGGCGGCCACGCACGCTCTCGCAGCGCTGGCGAAACAAGACGTCCCTGACTCAGTTTGCCGGGCCTACGGCGTTGGAACCTTGGAGTTTGGCATCAACTACATTATTCCCAAACCGTTCGATCCTCGCGTACTGGTGTGGGCAGCGGCGGCGGTCGCAAAAGCAGCAATGGGCAGCGGCGTGGCTCAGAACCCTGTCAACATTGCCGACTACCGCGAACAACTCGAGAAGCGTCTCGGAATGGTACACGTCGAACGCGAACTGGTAACGGTCGGATCATGAAGGACCAGAGTGCTATGGCCGAAACCACGCCAAAAAGCGCCGTCGCCAGGAAGCTAGTGGAACAAGAAACTTCTTCGCACCTTAACATTCATCCTCTTTACTCCCCGGCCGATCTCGAAGGGTGGGACTACGATCGCGACCTAAACTATCCTGGACAATTTCCCTATACTCGCGGTGTGCAGGCCACGATGTATCGCGGTCGGCTCTGGACCATGCGGCAATACGCCGGCATGGGCGACGCCGAAGAATCCAATCGCCGCTACAAATATCTGCTGAGCCAGGGAACGACGGGGCTGAGCGTGGCCTTCGACCTACCGACGCAGATTGGCCTCGACTCCGACAATCCGCTCGCCATGGGCGAGGTCGGCAAAGTCGGGGTGGCGATCGACTCCATCGATGACATGATGCGCTTGTTCGATGGCATCAATCTGGAAAAGATTTCTACCTCAATGACCATCAACGCCACCGCTGCCATTCTGCTGGCGCTTTACATCGTCACCGCTCGACGCACCGGACAAGATGTTCGCAAACTTTCCGGCACGATACAGAACGATGTGTTGAAGGAATACATTGCGCGCGGCACCTACATCTATCCCCCCACTCAGGCGATGCGCATCATCACCGATATCTTCTCCTACACGAACGAGAACGTGCCGGAGTGGAACACGATTTCCATTTCGGGTTACCACATGCGGGAGGGAGGGTGCACCGCGGTGCAGGAGGTCGCCTTCACGCTGTCTAACGGCATGACCTACGTACAGGCCGCGATCGACGCCGGTCTCGATGTGGACAAGTTCGCACNNGCGCGCCGTATGTGGGCGCGGATCATGCGCGATCACTTCGGCGCCAAGAACGCCAAGTCCTGGATGCTCCGCTTCCACACTCAGACCGCCGGCTCGACGCTAACCGCGCAACAGCCGGAGAACAATATCGTCCGCACCGCGCTGCAAGCAATGGCGGCCGTGCTGGGCGGGACGCAGTCTCTGCATACCAACTCCTTCGACGAAGCCCTGGCTCTGCCCACCGAGCAGTCGGTGCGAATCGCCCTGCGCACACAGCAGATCATCGCTTACGAGTCGGGCGCTCCACAGACCATCGATCCGCTGGCTGGCTCGTACTATGTCGAATCGCTGACCAACCAGATTGAAGCGGACGCGCGCAGCTACATCGAAAAGATTGAAGCCATGGGCGGCACACTGAGAGCTATCGAACGCGGATTCATCCAGCAGGAAATCCAAAACGCTGCCTACCGGTGTCAGCAGGCGGTCGATCGCAAAGAAGCGATCGTCGTCGGAGTGAACGCGTTCCATCTCAACGACGAGAAGCCCATCCCGCTGCAACATATTGACGAAGCGCTGGAGCGCAAGCAGGTCGAGCGCCTGCGCAGATCGCGCGCCACCCGCGACCAAACGAAGTGGCAGGCCGCGGTTAAGCAAGTGGAAGACACTGCCCGCGGCACCGGCAACCTTATGCCGGTGATCGTCGAAGCCGTTGAGGCTAACGCCACAGTCGGGGAGATTTCAGACGCTATGCGCCGCGTTTACGGCGAGTACCGGGAAACGGTAGTGTTCTAGCGAAGCAGCGGGGCTAGCGCGATATGACACTCAGCATTTCACGATTCGCCGAACAATATCCTAATATGAAGTCTAAGCTGTGTGCGGAGTCATAACCCGCTCCACTCAATCGGAGTCCCAGTGAAAAAGCCTTGCGATAGACTAAAGTCTATTGATATCTAAACACACGATAGGTTACGATCTATTGCAATTACCTATAACAATAGGCTGTGACCTTATGATAAAAGCCAGACTTGCTGCCCATTCCCGCTCGCAACTCGATGAACGCTTCAGGGAACTGGGGCCGGCGAAGCGCTATACCCCGCCCGTCCGCGGCTGGATCAAGGCTCTCCGGGAGGGGCTCGGCATGTCAACGGCGCAGCTCGCGAAGCGGCTGGGGATCAGGCAGCCTTCACTGGTATCGCTCGAACAGTCGGAAGCAAAGGGCACCATTCAGCTGGCGACATTACGACGCGTAGCCGAGGCGCTCGACTGCACGCTTGTCTATGCGCTCCTGCCCAACAAACCGATGGAAACGACGCTCCGCGACCGCGCGCGCGCGTTCGCGCGGCGGCGTCGGGCGCCAGTCGAGCACTCGATGTTGCTGGAGGACCAGAAGGTGACGGCCAAGGATGCCGAAGCGCGCCTCGATGAAATCTTGCGCGAGACGAATCCGCGGCTGTTCTGGGATTAACGCGTGAACGACCTTTTCGAGCAGGCGGACACATAACACGGGAGCGGACAATCATCCATATAGTGGTTGATTATCAACCAGTTGTTGGATGATAATGTCACCATGCTTC
>PKVZ01000048.1 GCA_003131635.1 Acidobacteriaceae bacterium | reverse complement strand
CGCAACCGCCGCTCTAGAGACGGCGTGCTTTCCGCCATGGCAAAAGTCGAACGGCCGCCTGAATCCTGCCAGGCCTGCGCCAGCGCGAGACATCGCATTACGTGTCCCGTTCCCATGGAAACGTTGGCATCGGCTCGGATTAACAGCGTTCCTTCAGACACACTATTGTCCCTGGCATTCTGCCCATGACTCATCTGAGCGCGGTCGTGTACGCTTTTCGCGATGCAGTTAGTAGCTCCCTCAGGCGTCCCTGAGACGCAGGTTTCCAGCAATTCTCCCGCACATCCGCGCTCGCGGGATTCGCCTGCAGGTATTCCGGAATTCTCTGGATTTCGCTCGGGTCGTTGAGGCCAATCCCCACTCCGAAGCGAATAAATTGTTCCACATATCCGTAAGGCCAGGATTCCAACCACTTGCACAGAAAGCATGGAATTCCGCGCAGTGCGCATTCAAACGCCACAGTGGAAAGTATTGTGATCCCGAACCAGGCTTTGGCCAAAAGATCTTCCGTGAGCGGACCACTCACCACTCGCGTCACGCTTTTTTGCTTGGCGCTCAGGATTCGAGCCACCATGCCGGCTCGTTCGCGCTGGCTTTCTGCCGGATGCAACTTCACAATCAACTCGCGACCCGTACCCATTGCCAAATCTGCGAGTTGAGGCAAAATGTCGCGGTAGAACTCTTCCTGCCTCCCACCTGACACCTCGCAGGCTTCGGAAAAGAAAAGCAAGTAAGGACGGAAATCCTGGCGTTCCAATTTCTCGGAGGCATTCCAATTCGCCAGGGCGGGCGCCGCGATCTCCACTCTCTCCTGTGGCACTCCGCACTTTCGCACCAGATAATCTTCCTCCATCTTTCCTTTCGCCCAGATGACATCCCCGTAGCTGCGCTTGAAGACGTAGCGGCCGTCCAAGGCTCCGTGATGGCATGCGATATTGGGCAGGCCCCGGGCTTGCGCCAGCAGCAATGGGATCCGGGTATAGGGATTACTGTCGTCGGCACACAACACAGCCTGAACCGGTTCGGTGTCGAGAACATTTCGCCAGGCGTCGCGCACTTCGAATCCGCGCCGAATCCATCGCGGAAAATTCTCCAGATGTCCCAGGCGGCCGAGTATCTCGAATTCGGTTGTTCTCAACAATTCTTGCAGCAGCGATCGCCATCGGCTTTCCATTTCACGATGCTCAGCGCTGCGGTCGCGCACCGAGGCATACAGGGAAAGCCACGTGGCTGTTACATTCCGCGGCGGATCTTGCACCCAGCCACTTCGTCGCGTGGTGACGAGTAGAAAGTTTTCTTCCGGAAAGGTATTTGCATAAGCCATCCCGGTGCGGGACACATTCACGTACGCGGTCGGAAGCAAGACTACCGCCTGGGGGGAAGGCGGGCGCCTTCGGGCGAAGCGCCCGCGAAGCTGATATCCGGCGTCGTACTTGTCCCAGAAAACGTCGACGATCTGCGGTGTGGAAAGTTTTCTGGAAACGCGCAGGTAGTGCGCCGGCCCGCCCTTTTGAGATCCGCGGCGCACCGGAAAAATGTTCACCCCCGCGGCCAGCAACGAGCGCAAAAGATTGGCATGAAGGCCGGGACGGGAAACATGAACTTCATCGCCGCGGCCAACTGTCTGGGCAAAGCGCTGCAGCAGAATCAACGTCTCTAATTCTGCGTGCAGCAGCAGCGACATAATCTCCCACCAGTCGAGGCCGTGTTCGTCGATTAATCGTCCGCTTCCCAGACCAAGCAAGTCGCGAACCCGCCGGAAGTCGTCGAAACCATGCCGCAGGGAATCCAGGGTCGTCACTGGGCACTGAAATTTTCGTGTCCAGCGCTGATAGCTCCTCACTCCTCCCAGGCCAAGATCTACGATCCGGTCCCAGGGCTGGCTCGCCCACAAACCTTTTTCCGGATCATCATTGGGATGCACGAGTAGGATCTTCATAGCGAACCTGAACCAGGTGATACCGGCTTCGAAGTTGACGAAACCGTTCCCTAACCCCGCAAAATGGTTTCGCACAGTCTCAAGTCGAATTCCACGGCAACGTGTACGGAACGCTCGAGCGGGGTTTCAATCACGTCCAGCCGTTCCCCGAAAAAGTGCCCGGTTGCCGCAAGAGCGCTAAGCTTCGCGACCTTGATCGATCCATTTGGCCGGTACACTGGCGGCAGAAGCGGGCGCTCTTTGTGGTATTGCGTGCCAAAGAACATCTTCCAATACGAGCCTTCTCCCGGGACAACGGCCCAGTGAAAGTCATGCGGATCGATCGTAGTAACGCTCACCAGGAAGTCGCAGTGACCCTGGGAAAACTTCTCGACCGCGTCACGGACATCTTGCGCGCTTCGCAGCGGAGAACTTGGTTGTAAACACAACAGCGAGTCGATCTCCGGCTGTGACTTCAGTTGACTCGCAAGGTATTGGCAGGGGATGTGCGACGCTATCAGATCGCCGCAAAGATCTTCAGGAACGAGCTGCGGTACGATGGCGCCGAACTTGGTTGCCGTCCGCGCAATCTCCTCGTCTTCGGTGCAAACATAGACTTGTTCGAAAAGCCCGCTTTCCAAAGCGGCCTCAATCGAATAAGCGATCAGAGGCTTGCCTGCCAAGTCCCGCACATTCTTGCGGGTCAGGCGCTTGCTGCCCGCGCGCGCGGGAATGGTGCAGATCATTTTATTGCGCAAGTCGGTCATCGGCTGAAATAGCTTTCCTGAGCGGGCGTCTCGAGTGGTGAGCGCCCGTCGCGCTTCGTGAGTCCGAGCACTAATAACTCCGACAATCGCAGATCTTCCTCATCGTCGATGTCCACGCCCCGGTTCGCATCCATCTCCGCCAGATGGAAAGGCGATCCGTAGAAGGTGTTCTGGGCAAGCAGGTCGGCACAACGGGCCCACCACACGGCCCCGGAGGGGCAAAAAGTGCGGGCGCAATCCTGGCTCCGCCCAATAAATTCCTTGCCCAAAGCCCAGTGTCCGCAGCCTTCCGCGTCCGTCACCATCGCCCACTCGGGATAGACACAGCGGTAGGTCACAACCGAAATCTGGAACGAGCGGTTGCCTTCGCGAAACAATTTTCCGTGGGCGACAACGTCGGCGCTGGTCACCAGCGGACAGTTGGGAAAGATTTGGCACAGGTAATCGGGGCGCTGCTCGCGCTCGGCCAAGGTTCGCAGGACGTGAGTGACTGCGTCAATAGATTTTGCGGTATCGGAAGCCAATTCCGGAGGCCGCTCGATAAATTCGGCTCCATACCATTTGGCAACGCGTCCAATCTCGGGATCGTCGGAGGAGACGATGACCTGCTCAAACAATCCGCTATTGACGGCAGCGGATACTCCATAAGCCATCATAGGGTGGCCAAAAAAAACGCTGAGGTTCTTACCTGGCAGCCGTTTTGAACCTCCCCGCGCTGGGAGAATCGCCACGGGCTTACCGACGCTATCCAAAGAACACCCACTTCCTGTCCTCCGCGGCGGCGCGTGCGGCCAGAGCAATGCGTAGAGTAAGAATCGCGTCTTGCAAAGTGAACCGGGGACGCGCGCCGGTTTGCACGCATTCCATAAAATGCGCCAGTTCCGCCACATACGCATCATTTATTTCGTAGTTGAACTTAACGATTTCGGCCTCTTTGCCGGGCCGCTGGATTTGCACGGAATTGCTCAGCAAATCCCATTGCACTTTGCCCTCCGATCCCACCAGGGAACAATAACGGGAATAGGATCGCTGAAAAAAATCAAGATGCACGTCGGCCCGAGTTCCATCGGCAAAGCGGAGAAGGATCGTAGCACAGTCCTCCACGTTCACTTCCAATTGGCTCACGTGATCCGCCATGCACGCGATTTCCCGCGGCGCGCCGAAAAGCCACGTCACATAGTCAATTTCATGGGATCCATCGAGCAAAATTCCTCCCCCCAGTTCGCGACGCGCCGTGTAACTCTTGCGGTAGTCCTGCCAAGGCCGCCAGTCTGGCAAATAGCTTCCCGCCTCCACGTGCGCCCAGAGGATTTTTCCAACCGCGCGCGCATCCACCAACTCCTTCAACTTCTGTATCGAGGGATGGAAGCGCAGGTTGTATCCCACCTGAACCACAACCCGTCGTTTCGCCGCTTCCTCTGCCAGCGCTTCCACCTCATCCATCCGATCGGAAAGAGGCTTTTCGATAAATACGTGCGCCCCGGCGCGCAGTGCTTGCATGGCCTGGGCCACGTGATGTACGGGCGGACTACAGACCAGAACCGCGTCCGCCTGAAACGTATCCAAACCCTCTTCGATCGTGGGGAAACACTCGACCTGGAATTCCGTTGCGACGTGCTCCAACCTTTCAGGATGAGGATCGCAAGCCGCCAACTTAGTCACGCCCAGTTTCTTCAGGTTCGCGATATGCCGGCGCCCAATTGAGCCGGCACCTGCGATCAAGGCGGATTTTATTTGGGAATTCGCCAAATCTCTTATCTCGCGAAGTGATGGATCACTTTCTGAAGGGCACGGGCCACATCCTCCACGTCCCCGTCGCTCATGGCGTGAAACATCGGCAGGCTGATCAGGCGTGCGTAGGCAGCCTCCGCGATGGGATACTCGCCTGCCCGATTTCCAAAGCGATCGCGATAGTAGGGATGGAGGTGAACTGGAATGTAGTGAACGTTGACGCCGATGTTCTCCGCACGCAACGCGCGGAAAATCTTGCCTCGGTCGGCACTCAGCCTTTCGAGATTCAGCCGGATGGGATACAAATGCCAGGCCGGGTTCACGCCGGGTCGTACCGTGGGAAGAGTGATTGCTTTGAGGTCGCAAAGTGCGACCTCATATCGAGCAGCAATCTCGCGCCTGCGCAATAAATTTTTTTCCAGCTTCTTTAGCTGCGACAGGCCCAGGGCGCATGCGATATCGGTAAGCCGGTAGTTGAAACCCAGCAGCACCATTTCGTAATGCCACTGCGCCTCACTCTGGCTCTGGCGCTGGCGGGCGTCGGTCGATATGCCGTGATTTCGAAAACGCCGCAGCGTCTCCGCATAATCGGCGCGGTCCGTGGTCACCATGCCGCCTTCTCCGGTGGCCAGGTGCTTCACGGGATGAAAGCTGAAGACTGTCATATCGGCAATACTGCCGGCGCGGCGGCCCTTGTGTTCAGCGCCCAGGGCGTGGCAGGCATCTTCGATCACGACCAACCCGTGGCTGGCCGAGAGTTCTTTCATCGCGTCGAGGTCTGCCGGATGCCCCGCATAATCTACGGCAAGAACCGCTCGTGTGCGAGGAGTAATTCGTTTCGCGACTTGCTCCGGATCCAGGTTGAGCGTATCGGCGCTTACGTCGGCGAAAATTGGAGCCGCTGCCTGATACAAGACGCAATTTGCCGTTGCCGCAAACGTCATCGGCGTGGTGATGGCTTCATCACCGGGCTTGAGCCCCGCGGCGAAGGCCGCTCCATGCAAAGCTGCCGTTCCGGAACTGAAACTCACCGCATGTTTTGCACCTACCCAAGCCGCAAGGGCCTCTTCAAATTCCGCGACCTTGGGTCCCGTGGTAAGCCAATCGGAGCGCAACACGTCGGTGACAGCCTGGATATCGTCTTCTCCAATCGACTGGCGACCGTAGGGAAGGAGCGTCTTGCGAACAGGCGTTCCTCCATCGATGGCGAGCAGTTCGCGGGTCATGGGCAGCACAGGCATGGGTTGTTCTAAGTCAGCTTTCCGTGTCAGCGTTCCGTTCTGTTTTCGCGTTCTGGCTGAGGATAATGGTTGAGCGGCGCCTTCCCCATCTATGCCGGGATCGCCGATTTCGCCGCGGCTCCGGGCTCAATCAATTCGTGCAATTGTTCGTTGGTCAGCCACTCTTCGTTGCCGTCGCTGGTATAGCGGAAACCCTGCGGCAATTCCCGCCCATGCACCCAGTTGGCTCTTTTCCACCAGGGATGCGAGGGCTGGATGACATACATGTCATCCAACTCCACAGCGTTGCGCGCTTCATCTTCCGAGAGCAACACCTCGTGCAGTTTTTCCCCGGGCCGAATGCCGATGTATTCCACCGCACACCCGGGAGCGACGGCCTCGGCCAGATCGACCAGCCGCATACTGGGAATCTTGGGCACGAAGATTTCGCCTCCGTGCATTTGCTCGATCGCGAGTATCACAAAGCGCACGCCGTGTTCCAGGGTCAGCCAGAAGCGAGTCATGCGAGGATCGGTAATGGTAATCTTGCCGCGTTTGCGCTGCTCGATGAACACAGGAATGACGCTGCCGCGGCTTCCCACAACATTTCCATACCTCGCGCAACTGAACCGGGTTTCTTGCGCTCCGGCATAGGCGTTCGCCTGCACGAATACTTTTTCGGCGCACAGCTTGGTCGCTCCGTACAGGTTTACAGGGTTCACAGCTTTGTCGGTGCTGAGTGCAAGCACGCGATTCACGCCCCGGTCGATGGCGGCATCGATGACATTGCGTCCGCCCATGATGTTGGTCTGAATCGCCTCGAAGGGATTGTATTCGCAGGCCGGGACTTGCTTCAGCGCGGCCGCGTGAACCACCACCGTGATTCCCGCAAAAGCCCGCTGCAGCCGCGAAAGATCGCGGACATCGCCGATAAAGTAGCGCAGGCTGGAGTGGTCGAAGCCGCCGGTGCGCATATCATGCTGCTTCAACTCGTCGCGGCTCAAGATGACCAGCCGCCTGGGATGATATTCCCGCAGCATAATCTCGACGAACTTCTTCCCGAACGAACCTGTCCCGCCCGTGACCAGCACTTCCTGTTCCGCCCAATTCATCGAGCCTGCCTCAACCATTTAGTTTGCTTTTGTGAATCTTCTCAGCCTGCCGCGTTGAAAAATGCCCGCGCGAGCGCCGGTTCCGGTAGGGCTGTCGATTGCAAGGTAGTATAACGGAGTTTCCCGCGGGGGAGTGAACCGCGAATTATTGCAGCGTGTAATTGCACCAGCAGCGCGGCATTGCGATTCGCCAATTGTTTTCGGCGAAAGCAATGTTAGAATATCGGCGAAACCAACATTGACATTTTGAGAGAGTTCGCGGGCGATGAACCAGCCATCGATTCGCCAGCTTTCTTGGGTTGCGCGGGATAATCAGCCCGTGCAACGTGAAACGCAGCAGAAATTTGTTCAGGAGAATGCATGGAATCCGGACCGCTGGTACCCAATAACCCAATCATCCGCGAAATGCAGCCGGCGAACGGTGATTTTGGGAGATCTGTCGGCCCTCGAGTCTACCCGGAACTTCTTTCTCAGGAATCGGCCCTGGGCGAATACGTACGCGTTTTGGTGAAGCGCAAGTGGACGGTTCTGGCCTGCCTGATCATTATTTTCTCCCTGGTCGCCATCGCCAGCCTCAAAATGACCCCGGTATATGAAGCCAGCGGCAGCATCGCCATCAACAAACCGGATTCCGGGCTGGTCAACTTCAGCAACTCTCCGACCTTCAGCGTCGATTATTACGATCCCACCGAAATGGAAACGGAAGTAAAAATCCTGCAGAGCGATCTTCTGGCCCTGCAGGTCATCAAAGAACTCGGACTGGATCGGCGGCCGGAGTTCGGCGGAAGGACGGCTCCTCTGACGTCGTCGTTGGATCTTGCTCCCGATCCTCTTCAGGCCGATGCCGGACGCACAACTTCCCTGCTCTCGTCCTTTCGCGGCAATTTGAAAGTAGCGCTCGCTCCCAACACTCATATCATCGAAGTTCATTACAGAAGTCCCGACAAAGACCTGGCCGCCAACGTGGTCAATACCCTCATGACCACCTACACGGAAAACAACTTCAAGTCCCGCTTCGACTCCACCATGCAGGCCTCCGACTGGCTCTCGAAGCAGCTGGTGGACCTGCAGATGAAAGTGGAAACCTCCCAGGAAAAACTGGTGCACTACCAGAAAGAGCATGAAATTCTGGGTATCGATGAAAAGCAAAACATTACGACCTCAAAGCTTGACGAATTGAACAAGGCGTTGACTTCCGCGGAATCCGAGCGCATGGACAAGGAATCGGTATACCGCCTGGTGCAGGGGGGCGACACCGAGAGCATCGCCTCCGCCGCCAGCGTGTTGGACGAAGCCGGCGCCAACACCCAGTCGGCTTCGAACTTGCTGGAAACCCTTCGCACCAAAGAGGCCGACCTGAAAATTCAAGCCGCCGAACTGAGCACGCAGTTTGGCCCGGCCTATCCGAAGCTGGCGCAAATCAATAACCAGCTCCAGGAAATCGACATCCAGCTCCTGGCCGAAACCAAAAAAGTAAGCGGCAAGATCAAAGGGCTGTATCTGGCCGCCTTGCAGCGCGAGAACATGCTGCATGACGCTTTAGAAAAACAGAAGCAGGAAGCCAACAAGCTGAACGAAAGCGCCATCGAGTACAGTCTGCTGAAGCGCGACCTGGATACCAACCGCCAGCTCTATGAAGGCCTGCTGGAGAAACTGAAGCAGGCGGGGGTTTCGGCCGGGCTTCGCTCCAACAACTTCCGCATCGTCGACGTGGCTCGCGTTCCCATGGGTCCTATCGAACCCAACATTCCCCGCAATCTTTCTTTCGCCTTCATGCTGGGTCTAACCTCTGGCGTTGGACTTGCCTTCCTGCTGGAAGGATTGGACAACACGGTGCGCACCACCGAGCAGGCGCAATTGATTTCCGGCCTGCCACCTCTGGGCATGATTCCTCTCGGTTCGAGGTCGACGCGCGAAGGCGCCAACTCGAAGCGCCTCGTGATTGCCACCTCGAAGGAAGCTGTGGAACTGATCACACAGGTAAGGCCACAATCGCAGATGGCGGAATCTTATCGCGCCCTGCGAACCTCGCTGCTGCTCTCCAACCTGGGTGCGCCCCCCAAGGTGATTATGGTGACCAGCGCGCTTCCCCAGGAAGGCAAGACGACCACCAGCATTAATTGCGCGGTAGTGCTGGCGCAGAAGGGCATTCGCGTCCTGCTCATCGACGCCGACCTGCGTCGGCCCAGCATCCACAAGACTCTGGGCATGGGCCCGCGCAGCGGTCTCAGCAACGTTCTGACGGGAAGCGCGACCTTGGAGAACGCAATCACGCGGTCTCCTATCCTGCCCAATCTGGACGTGCTGCCTGCGGGAACGCCTCCGCCGAATCCCGCTGAATTGCTGGCCTCCGTCAACATGCGCGACGTGTTGCAGGAATTGCGCGGGCAGTATGATCACATCGTGGTGGATACTCCTCCAACCCTTTCGGTCACTGACGCTGTGGTCCTCTCGCCGCGAGCCGATGCTATCGTCCTCGTGATTCGTTCGGGACAAACCACGAAGCAGGCGCTGCGCCGTTCCCGCGATATTCTGACCCAGGTCAATGCAAAAGTTTCGGGCGTGCTGTTGAATGCCGTCGACCTGAGTTCGCCGGATTACTACTATTACTACGAGTATCAAGGTAAATATGCCGGCTATTATCGCGACCAGGCCTCGCACGACGATGACGATGACGATGGCGATGCCGAAGAGGCTGTCGAGGTGTCGCCCAACAGCGCGTAATCAAAACCTGATTTCCTGACTGCTTTCTCATTGGACTACATGGAAATATCCCTCAAATCTGCTGGGCGGAAGAGACTCGTCATTGGCGCGGCTGCGGCACTATGTCTCGTCTATCTTTTTCTCGCGGGCCGCCTGTTTGTCGGATCATTGTTCGGTGAAAGAGCCGAACTCGCAAGTTTTCAACGGGCAGTTTCGCTTGACCCAGGGAATGCCGATTACCGCAATCACCTGGGCCGCTATTATGCCCTGGTCGCGCGAGATCCGGACGCGGCCATCGCGCCTTACCGCGCCGCCGTGCAACTTGATCCGCATTCCGCCCGCTACTGGTTCGATCTCGCCTCCGCCTATCAGATCCTGGGCGACGTTTCAAATCAAACCTTGGCCCTGGAACACGCCATTCAAGCCGATCCCACCACTCCAGACGTAGCTTGGGAAGCGGCCAACTTTTATCTGGTGCAGGGCGACGATGCCAAGGCGCTCCGCGAATTCCGCGTGGTCCTGCAGAATGAACCGACGCTGGCCGATCCTGCCATCCAATTCTGCTGGAGAATCAATCCGGACGTCGATGCCCTGCTGCGCGACGTTGTCCCGCCCGAGGCAGACGCGTACCTCGCATTCTTAAATCTGCTGATGCGTAAACAGGAAACCGCCGGCACGGCCAAAGTGTGGGCAGCGTTGGTGGCCACGCCGCAGACCTTCGAACTTCGCTACGTCAACGGATATCTTCAGTACCTCTTCAACCACAAGGACGTGGATCAGGCGCGTCTGGTATGGCAGCAAGCGGCCCCGCGTTTCGGCCTCTCCGCCTACGTGCCCTCGGGACGCAACTTAATCGTTAACGGCGATTTCAGCCTGGAAATTCTGAACGGCGGATTCGACTGGCAGTATGAGAAACAGCAGAGCGTCACTCTCACCCTCGACCCCAGCGATTTCCACGGCGGCCACCGTTCCCTGCTCATCACTTTCGATGGCCCCGGAGTGAATGATGCGGGCGTTCGCCAGTTCATCGCGGTTCAGCCCAATAGTTCCTACGATTTCTCTGCGTATTATAAAAACGGCGAGATCGAGGGCGCGGGTGCGCCTCACTTCACAATCCAGGACGTCTACACGAAGGCCGTCCTCTATGACAGCGATGAACTGAAGGAAGCTGGGTTCTGGAAATCTGCGACCGGAGAATTCACCACCGGAGACGATACCAAACTTGTGATTTTACACGTGCGGCGATTGCCGGAAGGAAGTCCGATCCGTGGTAAGCTCTGGGTCGACGATTTCCGCCTGACGGCCAAGCGGCAGTAACCTCTCGAATCGGATGCATTCATTTTCATGAGCTCGGCCAACATTACCGAAATTCATCGCCGCGAACGCTCGGCGCAAACCGAGAAGGCGCTGCTGTACGGGGTCTTCGGGCTACTCTTGTTCGGACCGCTCGCCTTCGGCGCAGTCGAGCCCTGGTCCATCTTCGTGCTCGAGGCGGGTTCCATGGCTTTGTTTTTGTTTTGGATCGTCAAAGGGGCGGTACTGGACGGCGAAATCAAGGTGGGATGGAACCCGCTCTTTCTGCCCATGGGAGTGTTCGCCGCGCTCATCGTGGCCCAACTCGCCTTCCGCGTCACCGCGTATCCGCATGACACCGCGTCACTGGCGTTGCAGTATTTCGCCTACGCGATGCTGTGCTTCCTTACCGGGCAGACACTGCTGCGCGGCGCTCAGGCGCGCAGCCTGGCGCTCATTTTCTCGGTCTACGGAGCCGCGCTCGCCGGCTTCGCGCTGCTGCAGGGCATCTCCTCGAACGGCAAACTTTACTGGATGCGCCAGCCGCGCAGTGGAGGCTGGATCTATGGTCCCTACGTAAACCACAATCACTATGCCGGCCTGATGGAGATGCTGGTCCCCATTCCGCTCATCGTTTCTCTGACGCGGCTGGCGCCTCCCAAAGTCCGCGCCGTGGCTGCCGCAACCGCGGCGGTGATGGTGGGAACAATTTTTCTCTCCGGCTCGCGCGGCGGCATGATTGCAATTGTCGCGGAACTGATCATCCTGGCGGCATTGCTGGTTCGGCAGAAGCGCAGCCTGCGCACGGCCATCGGCATCGGCGTCTTTCTCGCCATCGTCGTCGGACTGCTGGTCTGGATTGGGGGAAGCGAACTCAGCAAGCGCATCGCAACCGCCGGCCCGGGACACACTGAACTTTCCAGCGACATTCGCACTTACATCAACCGCGACGGCCTTCGCATGTTCCTGAAGAAGCCTGTCCTGGGCTGGGGTTTGGGAACGTTCCCCATCGTGTATCCGGAATTCCGCACCTTCTATACCAACTTCTTTGTCAACGAAGCGCACAACGATTACTTGCAACTGCTGGTAGAAATGGGTCTGCTTGGGTTCGCGACCATGGTCTGGTTTGTGGTCATGGTTTACGCCCGAGCCTTCAAGAAGATTAAAAACTGGCCCACGGAAATGAGCGGGGCAGTGACTCTGGCTTGTTTGCTCGGCCTCAGCGGCATCCTGGTCCACAGCGCGGTCGATTTCAATCTGCAGATTCCCGCGAATGCCGCGCTGTTCTATGTGCTATGCACGATCGCAGCTTCGGAACCCTTCGTAAAACCCGCCCGCAAACGACGCGCGGCGCGCAGCAAGCCTCCGCAAGAAGTGCCGCAGGAATCAGTGCACCAGCCAGCCACGAACTTCTGAGGAAGAGACGAGATTCGTATCAGGCTATGCCTTCAGGCATAGCGTAATCCTGCATGCTCCGTAAAAAGCATCGGGCCGTCCGGCATTGGCCGGACGGCCCTGATGATTCGTAGATGAATCTTTGAGGATCCCGGCCTAGTTTGGCGTCGAGGGGCTGACGGGGTCGTCGCTCTTGACCAGAACCCAGAGGGTTACGCCACCGATGATTGCCGAACCGATGCCGATGGCCACGGGAGAACTCAACACGCCGCCTGTGGCTCCCGGTGCGGCGCCGGCCGCCCGCTTCTTCTTTTTCTTCTTGTCATTACTGTTTGTGCTCGTGTCCGCCGATTGATCGGTCTGCTCGTCGCGAGTGGTTTGCTGGCCCTGCGGAAGAGTCACAGTGCCGTTATCGTCGGTGACGAGCAGATCGCCCTTATTTGCCGCGATCTTCACCGTGCCATCCACGTCCGTCACATTGAATTCGGTCCACGCACTGGAGGCGGGCGCAACCCGCACGTCGCCGGCGGTTGTTGCCACACCTTTCGAGGTGGCGACGTCTACGCTGCCGTGCTCGACCTTCAATGAGGCGCCTTCGAACTGCACCAGGGAGTCGCCGAGAACGGTAATGCTGGAGCCGGGCGCGTTGATGTTGGCCCCGGAGTCAGAACGAGTTTGCACCAGGTCACCGGTAAAGATTGCGGAAGAAGCAGGCACGTGGGCGCCATTCAACCAGGCCGCCCCGTGAGTATAAAGCATGGCCGCGCCAGAATCGGCGGCGAACGATGAAGCAGGAAATCCCAGCAGTAGCACGCAACTGACCATTCTGCTGAAAGCAGACATGCCCATCCCACGCTCCGTTATTAATGATTAAGGTGACTGTCAACGCATGGTACCCTCCAAAGTTCTTGGCAGTCAATGGCTTTTGTGCTGGTAAATCGAGGAAACGGTGGAAAACTTTTTAACTATTGCCGATTGAGGCTGGGATCATTTCACCGCAGAGCCACAGAGACACAGAGAAAAACGCAAGAACTAAAGAACAAATTTTGAGATTTTCTCTGTGGCTCTGTGTCTCTGTGGTGAAAGGCTTTTGTAGAAATCATCGCCATTGATCGATGGTCTTCCACCAGATCAACCGCAACCATTCATCCACGAAAGTTTTCGCCCACTGGCGGTGCGTCCACCACCGGCTTCCGAATCCTTCGTCGTTGTGCGCCGCCGCGACCGAGTACTCATGGCCGGGAAACTCTCGCTGGAAAACATCCAGGGCCCGGCGAGTATGGAAATCCGACGTGACGAGCAGCACGCGCCTGGCGCCTTGGCGCTGCAAACATTTCTCGGCATCTTTGGATTCATCTTTGGTCGACAGCCCGTCGATCGGGCAGATGCTGACCGACGCCGCCTGCGGCAGATCCTGGATGTACTTCTGCGCCAACTCAATCTGCGTGAATTCGTAGAGCTTCGCGTTGCTGGGCACATCCAGCACGATACGCTTTCCATACCCTTGGGATAGAAGCTCCAGAGCGCGCTGCGGACGCTTGTCCGTTTCGCCGGCCAGCACCAGGATGGCATCGGAGGGCCGAGGCGCGTCGATGACCAGGAAATCTCCGGCTTTCGCCGCCAAAATCACGCATAGTCCCGCCAGCGCTGCGAAAAACACCAACCATGAGTATTTGCGTGCTCCCGGTCTTTTCATAAGCTGCCAATTTTTGAACGAGGGACTCGACTGCAAGCCGCGGGCCGGTGCTCGATCACCGCGGGTTGCGACGACTGCGTGCTAAAATCGTAACGAATTCATCGTAACAACGAATTCGTCGTAACGAAGATCGCCACTCGCACCGATTCTTTGTCAGAGACCCCTTTTACAGAAATGACCAATCACGCTGCCGCCGCTCGCACGGTCGATTCAACCAGGGACAAGATCAAGCAGCGCCAGGCGCGTGTCGGAATCATCGGCCTGGGTTATGTGGGACTGCCGCTCGCCTTGCTGTTCAGCGAACAGAAATTTCGCGTCACCGGCTTCGACATCGATCAGCGCAAGGTCGACACGCTGGCCAAAGGTGAATCCTACATCTACCGCATCGGCGCGCAGGAAATTCAAACCGCCAAGGCGCAGGGATTTTCTGCCACTTCCGATTACGCGCAGCTGGAAGAGATGGACGCCATCATCATCTGCGTTCCCACCCCTCTCGATCAATACCATGAACCCGACCTCAGCTTCATTACCGACACTACGCACGCGATCGCCCCGCATCTGCAGCCCGGACAGTTGGTGGTGCTTGAGAGTACAACTTACCCAGGCACCACGGAAGAAGTGATGGTGCCGATTCTCGAGGAGGAAAACAAACTGGGGTTGAAGGCCGCCCGCGGAGATTCTGACGCGACCAAAGAGTTCTTTGTGGCGTTTTCTCCGGAGCGCGAGGATCCCGGCAACACCACCGTAGCACGGCGCGACATTCCGAAGGTTGTGGGAGGAGTGAACCCGCAGGCCTCGGAGTTGGCGGGCGCGCTCTACGGATCGATCTTCCAGCGCACGGTTCCAGTCTCCTCGCCGGCCGCGGCCGAGATGACCAAGCTGCTGGAAAATATCTATCGCTGTGTAAACATCGCTCTGGTCAACGAGTTGAAGCTGCTTTGCCTGCGCATGGGGCTGGACATCTGGGAAGTGATTGAAGCCGCCTCCACCAAGCCATTCGGCTTTCATCCCTTCTATCCCGGGCCCGGCTTGGGTGGACATTGCATTCCCGTGGACCCGTTCTATCTCTCGTGGAAGGCTAAGGAATGGGATTTCCGCACTCGCTTCATCGAACTGGCGGGCGAGATCAACACCAACATGCCGTATCACGTGCTGGCCTCCATCGGCAGCGCGCTGAACGGTCATAAGAAGTCGTTGAACGGATCGCGCATACTCATCCTCGGCGTGGCCTACAAGAAAGATATCGACGATCTGCGCGAGTCTCCCGCGCTGACGATTATTGAATTGTTGCAAAAAGAAGGAGCCCAGGTCAGCTATCACGATCCCTACTTCCCATTCATTGGAAAAGGGCGCAAGTACGATTTGCAGATGAAGCGTTCGGAGCTGGAGAAGCTGGACGAATACGATTGCGTCGTGATTGTTACCGATCACTCCGACTACGATTACAAGCGGATCGTCCGCGAAGCCCGGTTAGTGGTCGACACCCGAAACGCGACCAAAGGCATCGATAGTCCTAAAGTGGTGCGCTGCTGAGACTTCAGCGAAGATCGGTAAGACAACTCCGGACGTAATAAAGAGCATTCAGGATGTAAAATATTTTCCCATTTGCCGGCTGGCCCGGCAAACATTTCCTGGTGTCACGCCACAAGTGATTGAAATATAAGCAGTTGCTTTGTGGGGTGGCTTAAGAAAAACGGCCTTTGCCGTGCATAATTTTGGCGGTGGGGTGGCAGACTAGGGTCGACTTGGCCACTAGGAACAATACATCTTTTGTACGGTTAAGGAACTTTCGGCATCCAAGGTGTTTCAGTATAGGGTCGAGCCAACGCGGTTATGGGATATTCTGCCTCTCAACAGATGCCGTTCTCGTTGCTCCCGAAGACAAGGACACCCTGGACGGAATTCGTTTTCAGCACTGGGACACAGGCGTGCATAGTAGGGTTCCTGGTGTGGCTGCGGGTGCTGGCCCCCGCAATAGTCTCGGCGCCTGAACATAGTTTCCGTTCCATTCAGTTAGTAAGCACTCCGGTTCCGGTCAATCATCAGCCGCAGCCGGTGCGTGCAGTGTCCAAACCAGTATTCGTTGCAAATTCTGAGAATGCGCTGCGGCTTCCCGCGCCGCGGCCGAAAACTGTAAAAATCGAGGAAGCTTCAGCACCCTCGGTCAACATCGCGCCGAGAAAACTGGAGTCGCTGCCGCCCAACCCTGCGCCGGTGATTCCTAAAGTAGTGGCCACGAACGTTTTCTCCACCGGCAGTTCAGCCGCACCCACCATCGCCCGCGCGCCGTCGCAAGTGCAAACCGGAGGCTTCGGCGATCCCAATGGACTTCCCGCCAAGGCTAACCAAGGTAAAGCCGTGAACGTCGCAGCTCTTGGCTCCTTCGATCTGCCGTCCGGCGGAGGCTATGGCAATGGGAGCGGAGGCGCCAAAGGCGTGCGTGGCGTGGTTGCAAGCACCGGTTTTGGCAATGGCACTGCCATTGCCGATAGCCATCCTCGCGCTTTGCAGACCGCGGTTCAGCGAACGGCCTTTGGTGATGCCGACGTTCCCGCTGCGCCTTCCGTACGGTCTCACCCGGGAGAAGCTTCGGCCGCCTCCGGCGCACCTGCGGAAATCATTTTCAAGCCCACCCCGGTCTATACCCAGGAGGCTCGCAGTCTCAAGATTGAAGGCGAAGTTCTTCTCGAAGTCGTTCTGGCGGCCTCGGGCAGCCTGCATGTGGTGCGCGTCGTCCATGGATTGGGTCACGGCCTCGACGACAACGCGGTCCGGGCAGCCCAGCAGATTCATTTCAAACCGGCGATGAGGAACGGCCAAGCAACCGATTCCACCGTCGTCTTACACATTGTTTTTCAGTTGGCGTAAGTTTACTCCCGAAGGTTCTTATGCGTATCTTGCACCTAGGTCCGGTTTTTCTCTGGTTTCTGTTGGTGTCGAGCTTCCCGGTGCTTTCGCAGGACTCCACATCTTCTCCGCCCCAGGTCACTGCCACCGACGCTGAGGGACAAGCCGGAGGCAGGCTTTCCGCGCCTCCCGCGTCTTTCAATGAAGTCATGGATCGCGTGATCCAACGAGAGCACCTGTTCCTGGCCCGGATGCGCCACATGCGTCCCATGGTCGAGACTTACCTGCAAGATCTCAAGTCCGATAGCAATGGGAATTCCGAACCGGTCAAGGACCAGTACTTTCTCGGCCGTCTCGACATGAGTGACGGTCCCGAAGACACGTCATTCGTGGGCCAACCGGGTTTCGGCCATCGCATGATCAATCGCCTCACGGGCCTGTATGCCATGCACTTCCTGCCCCTGGGCTTCGCGCAAATGGTCGTCCTCGACACCGATTTTCAGAAAAAATATTACGACTTCACGTTCGTGCGCCGCGAGTTTCTCGGAGAAGTGCGTTGCCTGGTGATCGATGTTCAGCCTAAAGAGAGCGCGCCGCCCGGACGCTTTCAGGGACGGGTTTGGGTTGAGGACCAGGACTACAACGTGGTTCGCTTCAACGGCACCTACTATCCCCATCCCAAGACCAGCTTCTACCTGCACTTCGACAGCTGGCGGCTCAACATGCGCTCCGGCGCCTGGTTGCCGGCTTATATTTACAGCGAAGAATCGGACATGAAGACCTCTCTCGGCCGCTCGTTGCACTTCCGGGCGCAAACCCGTCTATGGGGATACGACTTGAAAGCGCTGAACAAGAATGCGGAATTCACGCAGATTCTGGTCGACTCTCCGCAGTCGGTGAAGGACCAGAGCGACGCTGCCGCCGACGCCACTCCCGTTGTCGCCGAACGCATGTGGGAGCGGCAAGCCGAAGACAACGCTCTCGAGCGCATGCAGAAAATCGGCTTGCTCGCGCCTCCCGGCGAGGTCGACAAAATACTGCTGACCGTGGTCAATAATCTTTTAGTGACCAATAACATCGATCTGCAGTCGGACGTTCGCTGCCGCGTTCTGCTGACTTCTCCGCTGGAATCCTTCACCGTCGGTCACACCATCGTCATCAGCCGCGGCCTGCTCGACGTTCTCCCTGACGAGGCCTCGCTGGCCATGGTTCTGGCTCATGAACTCAGCCACATCGTGCTGGCACACAAGTCCGACACCAAGCTGGCTTTCAATGACCGCATGTTTTTCCCCGATGAAGATTCTTTCCAGCGCCTGGATTTCAAACGCCGTTCCCGCGACGAAGATGCCGCCGACGCCAAGGCTCTGGAACTGTTGAAGAATTCGCCCTACCAAGACAAGCTGGGAAGCGCGGGACTTTTTCTGAAGGCGTTGCAGCAGAGTGCTCCCCAACTCCCGAACCTGATTCGCCCGCACCTGGGCGACAGCATAGCGAGCAACAAAAGCGTCCGCATGTCGGCACTGCTGGCCTCCGCGCCGCAACTGGAACCGCAACGCACCGATCAGATCGCGGCGCTGCCCCTTGGGGGACGCATCAAGCTTGACCCCTGGACCGACCAGGTGGAAATGGCCAAGGCCAAGCCCGTCGCTCTGGCCTCGGCAAAAGAGAAGATGCCGTTCGCGATCACGCCGTTCTTTCCCTACCTCACCCGGTTCTCGACTTCGGGCGATAATCGGGTCGCCCTTACCTCACCAGTTTCGAAGTAACGGTCTACGCCCCAACGAGTATGTATTCTGTTGACGTCAAGACCATTAGGAGGACGTCATGAGATCCATCGCGGGCCGAGTGGTTCTGGCGGCTGTTGCCAGCTCCCTCATTTTTTGTATGTGGTGTGCCTATCGCGGCCTAAGCTCAGTCGCGGCTCAGCAGCACACACCGGTTACGGCCACACGGCTCTACACCGGGGCCGACGGGCTGACCCATGTTGACCAGGTAAATATGAAATTTTCTCCTGCAGCTGGAGAGCCTGCAACGGTGGAGGAGTCCGAAGCGGTTAAGACCGCGAGTTCCTACGTCGTACGGGCAGCTCCGGGCTTCTTTTCGAACTGGCACAACGCGGACAAGCGCCGCTACGTGATTACAATCAGCGGCCGGGCGGAGATTGAGGTGGCCGGAGGCCAGAAAATTTTCGCCGAACCCGGACGAATCGCCCAGGCGGAAGACTTGACGGGCAAAGGCCATACCTTCCGTGTGGTGGGCACCGAGGATTGGGTCGCGCTCTTCGTCGATTTCGCTCAATAGGCGGGGAAACTCGCCTTGGAGGAAGTCGCTTGCGAAAGCCGGCGAGACGCCGGCGCTACAAAGCAAGCGACGCGCCGGGCGGCGCGTTGCAAGGGTTGGTCCCGTTCGCTCGCCGACCAGATCTTACTGGATGGAGCTGCCAACTTGTGAGAACACATTGTTGGCGTTCGAGCCGATGAGCCGGACCGTGCCCACCACGATCACTAAAATTACCGCCAGCATCACCGCGTACTCGGCGATATCCTGACCTTGCTCATCGTTCCAAAGATCTTGCCACACGTTATGTAGAATTCTTGCCACGGGCTTCGTCTCCTTAAGTTTGTCTCTTGCGATTACCCAATATTCAATATCAACTTGGATACCGTTGACCGGATCAGTTTCTATCCCGAGGCTGGTCTTGAGCAAATCATAGGAGCGGCAACGGTGCCTTGCCAATGGCCCGTAAGTGCTATGACGCCGGTTGCAAACGAGGCTTCTAAGTCCTTGTCACACAATGCTTTTCAGAGGAAGGGATTGGTTTACCGCAAATAGCGCCAATTCCAGCCGGGTCGACACTCCCAGCTTGTCGAAAATATTGCTCAGGTGATGTTTGACGGTGTCCTCGCTGATCTTGAAGTATTCTGCAACTTCTTTATTGGAATAACCGGCCACCACTGCGGCCACAATTTCCAACTCGCGCGGGGTCAGACCAAATTTTCTCTGGCGCGCTTCGTCGCTAGATGACTGAACCAGCGTCCGCAGATATTGCACCAGGTTGGAGACGCTCTCCCGTCCCACCCAGTATTCACCTGACATTACGACCTGGATCGCCTTCAGCAGCAGTTGAGTCGCGGAATCCTTCAGCACCACGCCCCGCGCGCCTAACTGCAGAGCCTCCACGATCTGGCTCTTCTCCGCCGCCGCGGTCAGCAGAATTACCCGCACGGGGGTCGAATTGCCCTCCGAACTCAAATCCCGCAAGGCTTCCAGACCGGGATGCTTGGGCATGGAAAGATCCAGCAGCAGAATGTCAGGCTTTAGCTGACGCGCCATTTTCACGGCTTCAGCGCCGTCCGAAGCCTCCCCCAATACCGTCAGGTTCGGCTCCGCTTCCAGCAGCCGGCGCAAACCATCGCGGAAAATCGGATGGTCGTCGGCGATCACGATGCGAATGGGCTGTGACTTCTTAAAATTCATCGGAAACTTCTCCACCCTTCGGAACCTTAATCTCTAAGCGTGACCCTGTACCGGGACTTGATTCTACCGTGAGTGTACCTGCAATTAAACGAACCCGTTCCTTGATGATCATGGGACCTTTGCCCATCCGCTCCAGTTCTTCCTGCGTGATGCGGCCGGAAAAGGGGAAACCTTTGCCGTCATCTTCCATGGTCAGGCTCCACTGGCTCGAACTCGAGGCCAGGCGCACCAGGGCATGGCGCGCCCGGCTGTGCTTGCGCACATTGACCAGACCCTCCTGCACAATCCGCAACAACTCCCGGCACACCTTGTCGGGCATCTCCAATTTTTCGATATCGGTGACAAAGCGCGCCGAAATTCCCGTCTCCCTTTCAAACCTCTCTACCGCGTCCGTCACCACACTCAGGAATCGTCTCGAGTCTACATCGATGGACTTCATCTGTTGCATGAGTTCGCGCAGCTTCAGAACTTCTTCGCGCAATAAGCCCTGGATCCGGCCAAGTTCGCTCGTCACCACGGCCGGCGTGGTTTCCGCCTGCCGCTTTAGAACATCCACCTGCATCTCCACTGCGATCAGCGACTGCACCGCCCCATCGTGCAGTTCTCTGGCGAAGCGCGCACGCTCCGCCGCTCCGGCTCTGCGGCGCAACCGATGCAGTAAATACACGTTGTAAACTGCCGGCCCCACCTGATGAAGCACGTCCAGAAGAAAACGCAGCTCTTCCTGCGTGTCTCCTCTCCAGGATGGTTCGAATACGAAGACTCGTCCCCGCCATTCGCCCGCGAACACGAACGAAATTGCAATCAAAGACCGGAAGGGTTGCCCGGCCTGCAATTGCACGAGAGGCTCTGTGGGCGGCGCAGGCAACTGGTTTCCCTCACCATCCAATGCGATTACAGACCAGCGATCATCCCCCTGGTTCGCCGCGTAGCACACCTCGCCCGGAAAGTCCTCCAGGTAGATTTTCGCCTGCCGCGGACGGGAATCCAGCCACTTGAAATCCGAGGGCTCTCCATTGCCATTGCTATTGCTACTGGTGCTATTGCAAAATTCTCCGAGAAATGTTCTTTGGCTGTGAATTTCCTGCGCGGCAATCACCAAACGCGCCGCCCCATACATGCTGACCACTTCCCGGCTGATCTGCTGCAGGGTTCCGGTCAGCCCGGATTCCACTCGCACCTTAGCCAGCATACGAGTCACTCCGGCCTTCTCTGTCCGCAGGTGTTTCTGCTGCTCCGCCAGATAGCCCAGCAGTAATCCCATCACCAGCAAATAAACCGACAGCATGAACAGGCGCTTCGGTTCGAACTCCGTCAGATTGACCCGTAGACCCGCCAGGATATGCCCCGGCAAACTCCCCTCGCGGATTGACCAGAGGTGCAACAGCGCGAAGCTTTCCGCCCATAGCAAAACCACTTCTGCCGCGGCCGTAGCCAGCGTTTCCCACAGGCCCCAGCGGTAGGCCGATGCCGCCAGCACAAAAAAGAAGAAAAGAAAAAATGGACTTGGGCCCTGGGCAAAAATCGAGATGAAAGCCGGCCATAGAATATCGGCCGAATGGACAAGCATGCGAAATGCTGCCGTTGACTGCCGTCTTCTGCGCAACAACGTCATTACCAGCACGCCGTGGATGAGGTAGAGTCCGAGCAGAGCGTAAGCCACCGGCGCGTGTCCCACCTGCGAGGGATCCATGTAAATCGCAGCCAGAGTCGCAACCGCCAGAAATACCCGTGCCGTCGCCAGCCAGCGCTCGGTTCGCCGAACCTCGCTGGGGTCGGCGGGGGCCTGTGGTCGACCAAAAAAACGGTGATTACTGTTCTTGCCCAATCGAATCACTTACTCGTGCGGTTCGCGATGTCAAGAGGATTGTCTCGCATACTATTGATAAGAAAGCTCAGGATCAAGCAAAACTTTGCATCGGGGAATAACTTCTGCAGATAAGTCAGGGAATGCCCAGCATATTCTGGTCAACCACCCGGTGACGGGCTGGTTACCTCAGTAACCTAAGTCTTCTCTAATCACAGTCTAAAATGGCAGCGAGGATTGTTTTTTGCGGGCATACTCCAAACTTTGGACCGCCGCCGTCGCCGCTTGCCTGGCGGCTCTGGTTCTGGGTGCGCTCATCCTGCACCGGTCCTTCGCGCTCACCGCCTTCAGCGATTGGATTCAGTGCATTTTGCTGCTGTCCGGGGCGCTGTCTCTCATCCCCAATGCGGTCCGGTCGCACGGCCGGGTGCGGCTTTTCTGGGCGCTCCTCGCCACCGGCATGGCTTTCTGGTTCTCTTACCAGCTGATGTGGACGTACTTCGAAGTCTGGCTGCGCGTCGACGTTCCCGACTTGTGTGCCGGCGACATCATTCTTTTTCTCCACATCGTTCCCATGATGGCAGCCCTCGCGCTGCGGGCACACGCCCCGCAGGAGGAATACTCGGCTCGTTTGCGCCGCCTTGATTTCACTCTGATGATGGTTTGGTGGATGTATCTCTACATTTTCGCCGTGATGGCGTGGCAGTATGTCGTTCCCAATATCGAGGCCTATAACGAAAATCTGAACCTGCTCTACCTGATCGAGAAACTTGCGTTCTTGAGTGCCTTGTTCGTAGCCTGGATGAACAGCAAGAACGGCTGGAAAATCCTCTACGCCAATCTTTTCGGCGCCAGTTTGACCTATGGCGCTGGGTCTTACTTCGCCAATTGGGCGCTGGGCCGCCACGCCTACTACAGCGGAAGCCTTTACGATATTCCGCTCACCGCCTCGATGGCTTGGATCACGGTCATCGGCCTCTGGTCACGCGACGACCGGCCCCGGACCAGCACCCAAACCAACTCGACGTCGCATGGCGTTTGGCTGGCTCGAGTGGGAATGGTTGCAGTCTTTTCGCTCCCGCTGTTTGCCGCGTGGGCTTTGCTGGACTCGATCATCCCGCCGCGCATCCGGTTCTTCCGGCTGGTCCTGACTCTGGGGGCGGCGCTTTTCATGGGCATCATCGTATTCGTACGCCAGCGTTTGCTCGACCGAGAACTGCTTCGCCTGCTCAACCAATCGCGCGAATCTTTCGTCAACCTGAAGCGTTTGCAGGCACAGATCACCGAATCTGAAAAGCTGGCCTCCATCGGCCAACTGGTGGGCGGCGCGGCGCATGAGTTGAACAATCCCATCGCCGCCATGATGGGTTATTCCGATCTCCTCCTGAACACGCCCCTCAATCCGAACCAGCAAGACTTGGCGGTAAGAATCGGACAGCAGATTCGCCGCACCAAATCGCTGGTGGGTAGTCTGCTCAGTTTTGCCAAACAAGGCGCTGCCGCTATGGCCCCCGTGGACCTCAACACCCTGCTGCGCACCGCCCTGAAACTTTCGCAACCTCAGTGGAAGACTCTCAATATCGATGTACGCACTGTCCTGCCGGCCGATCTTCCACGCGTGCTGGGAGATTCCAATCAACTGCTTCAAGTCTGCGTGCAAACCCTTAACAGCGCGATCAACGCCGGGGATCAGCAAAATAGCCGCACCCTCACCGTTGGCGCCGAGCACAAAGATGGAGTGGCCGTGATCCACATCGAGGCCAGCCTGCCTGCGTCTTCTGCTGCGAGCCAGGGCCCCATCGTCGAAAATGACGAGGCCGATCCGGGCGCTGCCGAACCTCTTTCAGGCCTCGGCCTCAGCGCTTGTCAGGGAATTTTGCACCAGCATCAAGGAAAGATTTCCTGGCAGCGCGACCGGCTCTCTGGAATCACCATCCGCATCGAGCTTCCGGTCATTTCTCCGGCGCCGGAGAAATCAGCGGCAGCGGCGGTCCCGGGAAAATGGCAACCTCAACCGTTCGCTTAAGCTGCCCGCACGCCGCATAAATATCCCGCCCCCGCGGACGCCTCACAAACGCCGGAATCCCCGCGTCGCGCAAAGTCTTTTGAAACGCCGCCACGCGCTCTTCGCCGGGAGTCGCGAAGTCAATTCCCGGCCCCGGATTCAGGGCAATCAGATTCACCTTGCAGCGCAGCCCGCGCAGCAGTTCCGCAACTTCCTTCGCATTCTCTGGTTCATCGTTCACCCCGCCGAGCAGTACGTATTCGAAGGTGATCCACTCCCGCGGGCGCAACGGAAAATCCCTCGCTGCCGCAATCAGCATTCCCAGATTCCATTTCTTGTTCAGCGGCATCAAACGCGTGCGCAACGCATCGTTCGACCCATTCAAGGAAATCGCCAGCTTCGGCCGGATCGGCTCCCCGCCAAAGTCGCGAATCCGCGGCACAATCCCCGCCGTCGAAACCGTCATCCGCCGCTCCGCAATGCCCACGTGCTCCACCAGCAGCCGCCCCGCCTTCACGAAATTCTCGTAATTCAGAAACGGCTCGCCCATCCCCATGAAAACCAGATTGATGCGATCCTCCGGCGGCGAAACCTGCTGATCCTTCAGCACCGCACAAACCTGCCCTACAATCTCGCCGGCCGTCAGG
The DNA here is from genome assembly GCA_003131635.1 of Acidobacteriaceae bacterium. Taxonomy (GTDB): domain Bacteria; phylum Acidobacteriota; class Terriglobia; order Terriglobales; family Acidobacteriaceae; genus Sulfotelmatobacter. The sequence continues at coordinate 11,422 of PKVZ01000048.1, read as the reverse complement.
TTGCGCTTCACCCCCAGCAACGCCGTCAGGCAAAACTGGCAATCGACGGCGCAACCCACCTGGCTGGAAATGCAGATCGTGGAGCGGCCGGGATTTTGTCGAGCGCTATCTCGCCGCCTCGGACTTTCGGTTTGCTTTTGGGTGGCGCAGCGCTTCAGCGCGGCGATGGACTCACTCTTTTCTGGCGGGGCTTTAGCCCCTGAGGTACGTGCAGCGGAGCTCTCAGCCTCATCCCCAGCCTCGCTTCCATCGCCCGCTTCCCCGCCATCGCCCTCCGGCATCCATACCGTCTCCACACTCTGACCATCGCCAAACCCAATCAAATACCGCACCGTCCCATCGCTCGATACAAATTTATTTTCAATCCGCGCAGCGCCAACCGAAACCCCGCCCTGTGCCAGTTGCTCGCGGAAGTCTTGTGGCAGTGTGGAAATCTCCTGCAACGTTTCCACACGCTGCCGGTACACTGCGTCCATAATCTGCTTGACGCGATAGCTCGGCGCACCCGCCTCGGTCACGAGCGCGGTAAGTTGCTCGCGGTCCATGCCAAGCAACAGCGACGGCTTAGATTTGCCAGGAGAAGATTTGCCAGGATATCCCATAANNTTGAAGTGCATCACTCTTCACATTCATCATTCCTATGGTAAAAGAAGTTCGCAACATCCGTCGTCAGGTATTGCCTCACGGCCTCACCGTGATCACCGAGCAGATGGAGCACATCCGCTCGGCTTCCATCGGCATTTGGCTTGAAACCGGTTCCCGCGACGAAGCTCCGCAATCGAACGGCATCTCCCACTTCATCGAGCACATGGTATTCAAAGGCACCAAGCACCGCACCGCCGAAGAGATCGCGCGCCAGGTCGATTCCATCGGCGGCAACATGGACGCCTTCACCTCCAAAGAATGCATCTGCTTCAACGTAAAAGTGCTCGATGAAAATGTTCCCGTCGCGCTAGAAATTCTTACCGACCTCGTCCTGCATCCCACATTCACCGCCGAGGACATTGCCCGCGAACGCGGCGTCATCCTCGAAGAGATCAAAATGGATGAGGACAATCCCGACTACCTCGTCCACGAAATCTTCACCCAGAATTTCTGGAAAGATCATCCCCTAGGCAAGCCGATTCTCGGAACCAAAGAAACGGTGAAGAAGTTCGAGCGCCAGGCTGTGCTCGAGACCTACACCCACCGCTTCGCCCCCGGCAACATCATCGTAGCCGCCGCCGGGCATCTTAATCACGATCATTTTGTCGACCTCGTGGTGAAGCACTTCGAACACCTCAAGCCGGCGCAGAATGGATTCCACTCGGCCGAGCCCAAGATCGTTCCCCGCATCGTGCTGCGCAATAAGAAAGCCCTCGAACAAGTGCAGCTCTGCATCGGCGTGCCAGCTTATCCCATCGCCCACGAAAAGCGCCATGCCGGCTACATCCTCAACACCCTGCTCGGGGGCGGCATGAGTTCGCGCCTCTTCCAGAATATCCGCGAGCGTCAGGGCCTGGCCTATTCCATTTACAGCGATCTCAATCCCTACCGCGATACCGGATGCATGGCCGTCTACGCCGGCACGTCGCTGGCCTCAGCGGCGAAGGTAGTGCACTCGGTAGTCAACGAATTTCGAGATCTGAAAAATAAAGCGGTGCCGGAAGAAGAATTGCGCCGCTCCAAAGATCAGCTCAAAGGCAGCCTGATGCTCTCNNGCCCGCCAGGAAATGTACTTCGACCGCTTCCAGGATCTCGACGAATTAATCGAAAAGATCGAAGCCGTGACCGCCGAAGATTTGCAAACGCTTGCGCAGGAATTCTTCAAGACCGAATCCATCGCGGTTACGGCGCTGGGCAATCTGAGCGGGCTGAAGATTTCCCGCGATCAGCTCACCTGCTGAGAATGTTTTGCTCCACCCTGTGTTCCTCTGGCTAATGAGGGCTTGTCATCCCGAGCGAAGCGAGGGACCTTGGTGTTTGCTCGCGCCATAGCTGCTGCAGGCAAACACCAAGGTCCCTCGCTTCGCTCGGGATGACAAGCGTGTTTTAGTTCCAGCCCGATAGGAAACGGTGTGGTCGTCGAAGATGTCGAAGATATCGAAGATACAAACTGGTCCAAGGTTAGAGCCGCGTTGTCTCCCTAATGTCCCGCCGTACTAACTACCTCTTCCGGTTCACTTTCCGCTTCCGCACTGGCGCTATCATCCTCGTGCTGCCCAGTTAACCCCGTTTTCAAATATTGCCGCAAGCAGCGCGAGCACGGCACGTACCCATCCTGCATCGCTTGCTTAGCAGTAATCGTCCGCTCCGTAGCTTTGTCATGGATGAAAGGACATCCCGCCACGTGAAACACTTTCGATCCGTCCGAAACCACCACCATCATTTCCGGAGGAATATCATGCCCCGGCGCCGCGAGTATCGACTTGGCGGGATGCCTGAACGTATAACTATTCGACAATTTCAAACCACCGGCAATCAGAGCCACTGCCGCCACCGGAACCAGCCACGCCGACCAACTCGACCACCGCGACCCACTCTGCGTGGTCTCCAATCTTTGCCCCAGGCGTTTCTCCAAACGCTGGCTGAATCCCGCAGGCACCTCTAACATGCGCTCATCGCCGTAAAGCTGAACAACATTCCGCGTCCCAGCCAGCACCGACGCGCAGCGCTTGCACGTCCGGAAATGTTCGTCCATCGAAGCCCGCAGCCCTGCATCCACCTCGCCGTCAACGTAGTTGGAAATCTCGCGCCACACTTGTTCGCAATTCAACATTTTCTGGTTCACTACCATGGCTTCGTCCCCTTCTCGAACGGCAGCCGGCTGAACCAGCCCTGCTCCCATCCGGCGGCCAGCAGATCGCGCAGCATCAGCCGCGCCCGCAACAGCCGCGTCTTCACCGAGGCGACCGTGATGCCCAGCGCCTCCGCTGTCTCCTGAATGTTCAAGTGCTCCATATCGCGCAGCATGAAGACCTCGCGATATTTTCGATCCAGCGTGGCCAGCGCCTCCGCCAGCCGCTGCCGCACTTCCTTGCGCTCCAGCGCTTCCGACGGAATCTCGCGCCAGTCGGCGAAATCCCGCGGCGCATATTCACTCTCTTCCTCGCCCCTTCCGGAGCGATGACCGTCGATGTTTTCCATTTGCACAGTTCGCTCCCTTCGCCGGCGCATCAGGGCCTCATTCACCGTGATCTGGATCAGCCACGTACTGAAGCGAGCCTCCGCGCGGAATTGCCGGATATTCTTAAGCGCCTTCAGCATGGCCTCCTGCGACACGTCCTCGGCGTCATGCTCATTACGCAGAATCGCCAGCGCCGCCGCATATACCCGCCGTTCATAAGGACGCACCAGCTCGTAGAACAATTCATGCTGCCCGCGCTGCACGCTCGCGATCAGATCCTGTTCGCGCGTGGCTGCCTGCTCCGGATTGTTCAACGCCACTTCTGGTCCAGACATCTGGTTTAGGTCTCAGGTCTTGGGTCTTGGGTCTTGGGCTATCGGGCTCTTGGGCTCGGGGTCTTCCTAACACCTATCACCTAAGACCTAAGACCTTCTTCTCAGTATTCCGGATCTTTCTTCCACCCCGTCAGCATGGAAACGAAATTATTCCACCCGTGCAGGATCACCATCACCAGATGTCCCAGCACAAAAAATAAAATCGCCCACATCACCGCGAAGTGCCAGATGCGTGCGTAGTGGAACCCTCCCATCATCCACGCCAGCCAGGAGAACTGAATCGGCTTCCACACCACGAGGCCGGTCAGCACCGAGAGCACGCCCAGCACAATTACCGTGGTGTAAGCGTGCTTCTGCAGCGGGTTGTAAGCTTCACGCACTGTCGGCGTCTCCCCGAAAAAGAAATAATGCTTCACCATCGGCCACACGCCGGGAATATCACGATGCGTGAACAAAACCTGACGATAATTGCCACTGAAAAGTTGGTAGCCGATATAAACAACGCCGGTCGCCATATATATCCACATGAACGTGAGATGCCACTGCAACGCTCCGCCCAGCCATCCGCCGATGGCGAACGCCTTCGGCCAGTGCAGCAAATCTTTCTGCGGAATCTTTGCGCCGAAGCTCGGAAACGCCCGGAAAATCTGCAGCCCGCTGCCCACCATCACAAACAGCGCAACGGTATTCACCCAGTGGCAGAGCCGCACAATGTACGGATGCTCGTAAACCGCGCGAGCAACCACGATGGGTTCTTCGTCTTTTTCTTTTGCCTGAATGATTTCGATAACGCTACCGCTCATTGGACCTCCGTAGCGCCGCCGTCCCGGCGGCTGTCCCGTCGACAAAGCACAGCGTAAGCTAACAACACAAAAGCCGGCGAGACGCCGGCGCTACCAGACCCTACAACCCGTAAAACCACGAGTACCCCTGATCTTCCCAATACCCAACTTTGTCGAGCACGTGTGTGACTTTCAACTCCGTCAAATATTTCGCCTGCTTGTAACCGATCTTGGTGGGAATCTGCAGCCGCAACGGCGCCCCATGTGCGCGCGTCAGCGGCTGCTCGTACATCTCATAACAAAGCAGGGTCTGCGGATGCAGCGCGGTCGCCATATCCAACGACTCGTAATAATCGTCCGCGCAACTCACCGTGATGAACTTCGCCGTCGGATCGGCACCCACCATCTGCAGAAAATCGGACAGGCGCGCGCCGCCAAATCGTCCAATCACATCCCAGCCCTCCACGCAGATGTGGCGCGTGTTCTGCCGCACTCGCGGAAGGGCTTGAAACTGCGCCAATTTATATTCCCCCGGCTTCTGCACTGCGCCGCTCACCGCAAGTGTCCAGTTCTCGAGATCCACGCCCGGATCGTCAACGTCATATCCGTTGATCGGAAACTTTGGCGGCGGCGTCAGTTCCGCATCGTCGAAGGTAGTCGCCAGATGGCCTGACCGNNGCGCCCAATGCCAGCACCGGCGTAAGCTTGAGCAATTCCCGCCGGCTGACCTGACGGAACTTCTTTTCATTCATTTTGCTTTCGATGTTCTTCATGAATTTGCCTTACGAATTGCTGGTGCAGCCATAGGATTCGCCAGGCTTACTGAAAGTTTCGGCGCCCCTCCCAGTTCGAGAATAATACCTTGCGCATGCCCTTCCGATTGCACCTTTTGCTGGCCTTTGCCTCGGTTTCGAGGCATACTAACGGCAGAGCTGCCCACTGGGTGCGGGCCCTGTCGAGTTTCGGATCAACCGCTCCACAGACGGCGCTACGAATTCCTGATGTCCGATCTCTGATGTCTGATCTAAAGACCATCGTTCCAAAACCCGAGCGCCTTTTGGCCGCGCAGCCGCACAGAAGTGCGCTCCCAGCGAGCCACGCCCGCCGCCAGCGTGAGTTAATGGTGGGATCGCTCTGCCTGCTCCTGCTGGCGCTGAGCATCGTGCTGTGGCGTGACCGCGATTTCTGGTTCCCGGATTCTCCCGATGAAGCCAACACCGATCAACCGGTCGAGAACGCGCCGGTTGCTAACGCAGCCCCAGCGCTGAAACCCGCCCCCGTCACCAAACTCGCACCCGCCACGAAATCGAACCACAAAATCGCGCAGGCTCTGTCGAAACCGGAGAGCGCAAATGCAACCCAGGCTTCACCCTCGCCAACCGAAGCCCCCGTTGTGATGAACAGCCGCACCGTCCTACCCCCGCTTGAGGTGGAAGTGGTCGCGGGCGATACGCATAAGGTGATCCGCCCCGGCAGCAGTTCGGTTCGCGTGGACCTGCAGCCCGGTTCCCCGCCGCAAACCACATCCGAGGCGGCTACCGTGCGCGAAACAGACACTCCCGCCAACATCACCAGCAATGCCGCTGAGCGCGTGCAGATGTCCGCCGACACCTCCGCCATGGTCGCCAGCACGGTGAAGCCCAGCTATCCCATGCTGGCGCGGCAAATGAAGGTGCAGGGCTCGGTGATTCTTCAGGCCCTGATCGGCAAGGACGGAGTCATTCAGAATCTGCGCGTGGTGAGTGGCCCGCACATCCTGGCTTCCGCCGCCCAGGACGCCGTCCGGCAATGGCACTTCAAACCCCACGTTGAGGGCGCCGAAGCGGTCGAAACTCAAGCGAAGATCACGGTTAATTTTACGATCTCTACTAATTGACTAATGTCAGGTCTTAGGTGATAGGTCCTAGGTCTTAGGCGTTAGGCAAAAACCTGGGGCCTAACACCTGAGACCTAACACCTGGGACCTAACCGTCTTTCGCCCCAAATAACGAACGCCTCGATCTCTTGCGAGATCGAGGCGCCCGGGCAGCCCTCCCCCAGAACTGCTCATCGACGAAGCTAAATGATGAATAAGAATGTGCCTATGGCACTCTCGTGCTATCACCTTACCCCCAAAGTGCTACTCGGCTAAACTATTGAGGCTTCGCTCTTTAGGCAAAGCCGCCCAAATTTCCTCACCAGGATTGCCGCGACCCGCCGTCCTTAAGTCACAAAGCTTAACCGCCGATGAACATAGCAGCATCCAGAAGATTGCTGCAGGCCCATGCCTCACTTTGAAGATCCGGAGATTTACCGCGACATCCTCGACGGCCTGCAAATCGGCGTCAGCGTGCTTGATCTGCACAAAAAAATTGTTTTCTGGAGCGACGGCGCGGAACAAATAACCGGCTATGCGCGCATCGATGTCCTCGGCCATTGCTGCGCGGAGAATATTCTCCTGCATTGCAACCACAATAGTTGCGAAACCTGCGCTGGAAAATGTCCCATGGCAACCGCGTTGCACGATGCCAAACCAGTGGAAGCCACCAGCTTGATTCACCACCGCTCCGGCCACTGGACTCCCGTGCACACCTGGGCAATTCCGCTGCGGGATAAGCATGGTTCGATCATCGCTATCATCCAGACCTTTGAAAACGAATTTGCGGTGAAGGGTCCCAGCCCAAACGATCGCAGCATGAAAGAACACGGCTGTCTGGATTACACAACCGAACTACCGAATCACGACATGATGCGGTCGCACCTCCGGGAAATGCTGGGCACGTTTGCCGACCTGCAAGTCCCCTTCGGCGTGATTTGTCTTGAAGTCCAGGAACTCGGAAAATTTCGCGCGAAGTACGGGCAGGAAGCGGCAGCGTCCATGCTTCGAGTTCTGGCTCGCACCTTGCGCAACACAATTTGGCCAACCGACTTCGTCGGACGTTGGAGCGACGACCGATTTCTCGTGATCCTGAGTGGCTGCGACCAGGAGGCGTTGCGGGCGGTGAGTGAGCGCATGTTGAGGATGGCGGTCCGCGCCACCATCGAGTGGTGGGGCGAGGAATTGTCGGTGGCGGTTCTCATCGGGAGCACGGCCGCTGCGGCGGGCGATAGCGCCGAATCGCTTTTGCTGAGGGCGCAGGAGGCGCTCACACGCAACGGACCGGGACCGTCCGCGCGCGCGGTCGCGGCCACTGGCGCGACTCCAGCGTCCAGGGGTTGAACAAAGCGGGCACGAGTTTAGAGAAATGTTCGCCATAATCGGCATCGTCGTTGTTTTCGGCTGTGTGGTGGCTGGCTACCTCATGGAGCACGGCAATCTCCGCGTGCTCATCCAGCCCGCAGAGCTCGTCACCATTGGCGGCGCCGCCATTGGAACCGTTCTCATCGCCAATCCGCTTCACATCCTCAAACAGATTGCGGGCGGAATCGGCGGAGTTTTCGGCGGTTCCAAATACACCAAGCAGGCCTACATCGATTCCCTGAAAACCATGTATGAGTTGCTCAACAAGGCCCGCAAAGACGGACTGATGGCCCTGGAAAACGATGTGGAAGAGCCCGACAAAAGCCCGGTGTTTGCCAAAGGCCCCGCGCTTTTCAAGAACCATCACATCCGGGACTTTATCTGTGACACCCTGCGCATGGCCATCACTGGCGTCGACCCTTTCGATCTGGATAATACCCTCGACCTCGATCTCGAAGTTCACCATCATGACGCCGAGCAGCCCACCGCCGCTCTCACCAGCGTAGCCGACTCTTTGCCCGGTCTCGGCATTGTCGCTGCCGTACTCGGGATTGTGATCACCATGAGCGCGATGGGCGGCCCGCCAGAAGAAATCGGCAAGAAAGTTGCGGCCGCCCTGGTGGGCACGTTCCTGGGAATTCTTCTGTGTTACGGCCTGGTCGGCCCGGTCGCGGCCAACATGGTAAAAATTGCCGCCGACGAGCATTCTTACCTCTATGTATTGCGCGTTTTGATGGTGTCGTTTCTAAAAGGCACAGCTCCCATCATGGCCGTGGAAGTGGCGCGCCGCGCCATCCCCGGCCACGTGCGGCCGTCGTTTAAGGAAGTGGAAGGAGCCTGCCGCAACAAGGCTGGAGGGGAAGCTGCGCCCGAAGCTGCCGCTGCCGCCGCGTCCCAATAAAACATCGAGTTTCCTAAGCGTCTTATGGACAAGACACGCCCCATCATTATCGTGAAAAAAAAGGGCGGCCACGGCGGCCACCACGGGGGCGCATGGAAAGTCGCCTATGCCGATTTCGTCACTGCCATGATGTCTCTATTCATCGTCCTTTGGCTGCTCAGTTCCAGCAAGAAAGTGCAGCAAGCCGTGGGTGGCTATTTTAAGGATCCCACGGGTACGGCCGAGAAGCTAGGTTCGAACATGGAGGGCGCAGGCGAAAATTTCACGCTCACCAAAGACAATATGCCCAAGCTCAAAGATCAGCTCGAGCAGAAGATCCGGCAGATGAGCGACTTCGAGAAACTCAAAAGCCATGTCGAAATGACAGTCACCACCGAAGGCCTGCGAATCGAACTCATGGAATCGGTTTCCGGCACGTTCTTCGACAGTGGACGTCCACAACTCAACGCCGACGGCCGCGAATTGTTAGTCTCCCTGGCTCAGGAGTTGGCGAAATTGCCTAATAAAATCTCCATCGAAGGCCACACCGATTCCAAGCCCTATGCAGCCTCGGGCAACTACAGTAATTGGGAGCTTTCCAGCGACCGCGCCAACGCCGCCCGCCGCCTGATGCAGGCCAACGGCGTTGGACCAACCCAGGTCACCCAGGTTCGCGGCTTCGCCGATCAGCGCTTGCGCAATCTCCACGACTCGCTCGACCCTTCCAACCGCCGCGTATCTCTCATCGTGCATTACCTCGAGAGCAACAACAACGACGAAGATGCCAAGCCGCCCGCCGGAGGCGAAGAGAAAAAACCGGAAGACGCCACTGCCGCGAAACCCTCTGCCGGAAGCGAGGAGAAAAAACCAGAAATAAAAACCCCAGGTGCGCCGGCGGAAAATCCGGCCAAGAAGGAATAGCAAAATTGTTCCCGCCCCGTTATTGAAATAACTTTACAAATTACTCTGCCCTATCCGCCAAACTCTGCCTGTATAATCGCCCGTTTGACCTTTCCTCATAGGAGACTCCTGTCATGAACAAGTTCGTGCGTNNTACGAAGGCTTTCACGATTCCAAAGTGATGGACTATGCCACCGGATTAATGGACTCCATCGGCGAGCGCCTCACCGGCTCCCCTAACATGAAGCGCGCCAACGAATGGACCCGCGATCAGCTCACTGCCATGGGTCTCTCCAACGCCCACCTCGAACCCTGGGGACCGTTCGGCCGCGGCTGGGCCAACCAGTACGTCAATGTCCGCATGACTTCGCCAGACGTGGTCACGCTGCTCGCCTATCCGAAAGCATGGACTCCCGGCACCAACGGGGTTGTGACCGGCAAATGCATTCGCGCCACCATCGACAAGAAAGAAGATTTCGACAAATATAAAGGCAAGCTCGCCGGCATGATCGTGATCCTCGGCGCCGACGCCGACGTGAAACCAATCACCGAAGCTCCCTATAAGCGCCTGAGCGATGACGATCTCGCGAAGATGGCCGATTACCAGATCCCCGACCGTCCGCCCTTCGGCTTTGCCGCTTTCGTCAAGCGCCAGCAATTCATCAAAGACCTGAACCAGTTCTTCACCGACGAAAAAGTTCTCGCCGTCATCGACCACAGCCGCGGCACCGCCGGCGGCGGCACCGTGTTCGTCCAGTCCGGTGGCTCTTACAAAACGGGCGAGACCACCACCGTCCCTCAACTCACCATGGCCTCCGAGCATTGGACCCGCATCGCGCGCCTGCTGCAGCAGAAAAAAGATGTCTCTCTCGAACTGAACGTCACCAACACTTTCTACGACGACGATCCCATGCAGTACGACACCATCGCCGAAATCCCCGGCACGGATAAAAAAGACGAACTCGTTATGCTGGGCGCGCACCTCGATTCCTGGCATGCCGGCACCGGAGCCACCGACAACGGCGCCGGAACCATCGTCATGATGGAAGCCATGCGCATCCTGAAGGCACTCAATATCCAACCGCGCCGCACCATCCGCATCGGTCTGTGGAGCGGCGAAGAAGAGGGTCTGCTCGGCTCGCAAGGTTATGTCGAGCATCATTTCGGCTCGCGTCCGCACATGGACACCGAACCGGGCATGAAAGACATGCCCACTCTCCTGCGCCGCGAAGCCGGAGAGGTCACGGTGAAGCCCGAGCAGGCAAAAGTGTCCGTCTATTTCAACGTGGATAACGGCAGCGGAAAAATTCGCGGCGTGCATCTGCAGGAAAACGAAGCCGTCGCGCCCATCTTCGAAGCCTGGATGAAACCCTTCAAAGATCTTGGCATGACCACGCTCACCATGCGCAACACCGGCGGCACCGACCATCTCTCCTTCGACGCCGTCGGCATCCCAGGATTCCAATTCATTCAGGATCCTATCGAGTACGAAACCCGCACCCATCACTCGAACATGGATGTCTACGACCGCCTGCAACCCGACGATCTGAAACAGATTTCCGTAATCGTCGCCGGCTTCGTCTACGACGCCGCCATGCGCGACCAAATGCTCCCCCGTAAGCCGATCGAAAAAGCACTGCCCCGAGAAGCGGAGAAAAAAGACGAATAATCAACCATGAACAACGAGGAATCCAGCTTGACTGAATTCGACCTGACCGACGCCATCGCAGTTCTTACGCGCACTCCCGCAACCCTGGACGCAATGTTGCGGGGGCTGCCCGACATCTGGGCGCGCCGCGACGAAGGCAAAGATACCTGGAGCGCGTTCGACATCGTCGGCCATCTGATCGTCGGGGAGCGCACCGACTGGATGCCGCGGCTGCGGATCATTCTGGAGAACGGCGAAGCCCGGCCGTTCGATCCCTTCGACCGCTTCGCGCAGTTGCAGGAAACCCAAGGCAAGTCGCTGGACCGACTCTTGGACGATTTCTCCAACCTCCGCAAAGAAAATCTAACCGCGTTGCTGTCGCTTAATTTACAGCCTGAAGATTTGACGCGGCGAGGCAGGCATCCCACGCTGGGAGTGGTGACGTTATCGGAGCTTCTCGCCACGTGGACCGTCCACGATCTCACTCACCTGCATCAACTATCCCGCGTCATGGCCCACCAGTATCGCGATGCAGTCGGTCCGTGGAGCGC
>PKVZ01000285.1 GCA_003131635.1 Acidobacteriaceae bacterium | reverse complement strand
AACCTTTTTGGTGAGCAGTTCTGGGGGAGGGCTGTTCGGGCGGCCCGAACTCGAAAGAGTTTCGGGACGCTCTTTAATTTTGTACGGATATTTAAGGATACTAAGAGGAATTCCGGCGACCCTTCCGACCCGGGACCGCTGCGGAACCCCGCTACTGACCCACTCTCGGTTCAATCCACTCCCGCATCCGGTGCGACAGATTCGTAGCCAACGACCGATAAAACCTCGAAGCCAGGTGAGGGAAGAGTTCGAAAAGACTCTCCAGCGTCGGCCGATCCAGGTAATAAGCCTCCACGTCCTGTTGCGCGATCACGTCCGCGCTGGCCGGCACGTCATCCAGAAACGACATCTCCCCGCAAACCTCCCCGGGCCCAATCTCGGGCGAACTGGAGTTCGACAGAACTTGCACTCGAGCCGTCCCCTTCACCAGCAGGTAAACCCCGTTCGACCTTCTGCCTCGAAGGATCATCGTCTGCCCCTTCCGGAAATTGACCCGGCACGCCTTGTCTGCAACCAGCGTCCAATCGTTGGCCGTCAGGTAAACCAACCCGCGCTTGGATGAAGACAGTACCGACACGTCCTGTGCGATAACCTTGGGCATGGCGCGCGAACTCTAGCTCTGAAACCCCCTTCTCCGGGCATGAAAACAGCGATAACAGAAACCGGCGTGGCGGAGATCCCAGCTAAATTCAGACTAGCAGAAAACCCGCATCCCAGTGCGCCCCGCACCAATCCTCCAAACACGGAAGTAGTACCCCCGTGTGGTTTTGATCGCCGCTGCCGCAGCAAGAACCTGGAACTCCGCTGCGCCCCCTCTGCCCCCTTCGCGGCTAGTTGCGTATGTGGCGCGGGCGCCCCCGCCCGCGAATGCGTGCAGCGCAACATGGCCTCTAAGGATCAAGGGATCGGGAAGGGCACGGCTTCAAGGGCCTGCCACGAGCGAAGCCGAGGGGATGCCGCCAAGCCCGCGCTTTGAAAGGGCGCGACTTCACTCGCGCTGTGAAACCCAAAATTAACAATGGGTTTCTATGTTCGCAATTTGTAACAAGGTGCCAGATGTGAGCAGCAGAAAACCCGAATGGAGGGAACGCTAAGTCCGGCAATTCCATAGGTTAATTCCGAAGCTGTTCGTAATTCGTAACAAGAAATATTCACAACCAGCGTTTACCAAAGCAGTGATTATGGTTATCGCCCGGTCTTGGCCGCGAAGACCCCGGATTGGGGCCAGGACGGAAATTCCACCTGAGGGAGCAAATCAATGGCTGACACCGTCTCGCAAGACCTCCGTTCTTTTGTCACGTTCGCGCTCGCGATGAAGCCGGCGCTGACCATGCACCGGAAGCCGGACACGCACGGCCCAAACCTCACGCTCACAATATCGGCGGACGATCGTCTGAGTGAAACGGAGATCGCCAGTCTTGAGCCCCTCATGGCAAAGTACAAGCCGCTGAAATCCTACCTTGATGCGATTGTCAATTCGGGCGAATCGATTACCACTTGCAGGCCGACCTCGAATTTTGAACCTAATGTGCATTACCGCCTCATCCGCATCACTGGGGAACAATATCGGATCGCCAAAGAAGTAGCCACTCGGCTGGATCGGATCCATGCCGCGCAAGAAGCGAAGGACCCCAGCGGGGCGAAGAGAGAGTATGACAGTTTCCACCAGTACCTCGTTCAGCAGCGCGCGGCCCTGGTCGGCGATTTCCAAGGAGTCCAATTCACCAACGCCGTAGCCTCCTACGGCGTGGGAAGCGTCCTGGCCGACGACGATTGCAGCGGTCTCGTAATCTTCATAGTCGTCGAAATCTTCATCGGCTAGGGGCGAAGAGACAGGAAACAACGATGGATGCCGTGGAAGCCCTCTCGCGAAACCTGCTGCGGGCGCAGGAGGATTGGTCCTCCATCCAAGCGATATTTTCAGACCATATCGCGAGCGGCTTCCTGCATGGCTTCATCACAAGCCAGGTTGGGGCCGTTGGGAATGATTCCGGACACGTGGTTCCCAACGGCGTGGGCCAGTCGAAGTTCACCTTTATCAATACTGCGGATTTCGAATATTCGGTTCGGATCCTGGCCCTACGACCCGGGCGACCGCATCCCGTGAAGTGGCTGGGAATGCACCAAATTGTCGGCGTCAAAGGCCCCGGATCCTTGACGCTCAGGAGGCTGACGGTGCCGCCGGATACCGACATCGCTTCTTTCCAGCCGGGTGTCGTCCTGGGCGAGGCCGATTTGGTCAGCGCGGCCAATGGAGACGTGCTCGCAAGTCAGAGTCGGCATCAACTGCTGGACATTTACGATGTGGCCTCTCCCGTGGTCGTGGAGATTCTCACGCACCGTAGAGGGGACTCCGGTCTCCTGTGGACCTTCGATCAGAACTTGAGATCCGTCTATGCCGAGCAGTCATCTCTGACCGTGTCGCGGTTCAGGAATGTGCTTGACTTGGCGCATGCAGCGGGAAAACCCGTTCCCGACGAGATATACGACTTGGCGTTCGATTCGTCGAGGCCGGATATCGCACTGCTCGCAATCCGATCGATGTTCATTTCCGGGCACTCTGACGCGTTTGTCCGGCTGCAAGGTGCGATGGATTCAGGATCTGAGCCTCTGCGCCAAGGGGCGCAGCGTCTCTTCGATGTTATGACGATGGGCCGAGGCGGCATCCATGCCGCTTGAAATCGCCCTGCCCGACGATCATGAGCGCTTCTCCCTGCAAGATTATATCGAGTGCCTGGAGGAGGAGGGCTATGACCTCTCCGACCACGACGACTTGATCGCTTCGGCAAAGCACCTGAAGAAACTGGGCAACAACAAAGACTTCCTGATTGACCGGGTTTTTGCCGAGCTGAAGAAAAGCCTTCAGTTCCAGGAGACCAATATCTACGCGCCGGAAGTGCTGCTGCTCCATACCACGAACAGCTATTTCATTCGAGCGAATATCTGGAAGCCGGTCACGAAGGTCGAGTTGCAGGTTCCTGGCTACCGCTATGATGTCTGCCACGATCACAATTTCGATATCCTTACTATCGGATACTTGGGCCCAGGGTATCGCAGCCGTGCATATACCTATGACAGTGCGGCCTGCGAGGGGATGCTCGGCGAAACCGTGAACCTGACTTCGGAGGGCGTCTTCACCCTCACCGAGGGCAAGGTCGCCCTGTATCGGGCGAAAAGGGACGTGCACATTCAGCTTCCTCCCGAGCGGCTGTCGGTCTCCATCAATTTGATACCCAAGGGAGACGCGCGGAACCAAGCGCAACTCCAGTTCGATGAGTCGTCGGGGAGGATTTGCCGCTATCTCAATTTCAGTGGGGCCGAGGCCGCAGTCCGGCTTGCCGGTCTGTTGGAAAGCCGCGAGTGCCTGGAGGGGCTCGTGCGTATCGCCACGCAGCATCCCAGCGCCAAAATGCGGGCACTCGCTCTGGTGTCGCAGTTGAGCATTGCTCCTGAGAGTGCTGACACTATCTGGGCGGATATGAACACCGCGCAACCGCTGCTAGTTCGCCATATCGTCGAAGCCGAAGTTGCCCAATACGGCGCCTGCATGAGGACAATAAGCTCAGGATAACGAGGCGCTCCCAGACTAGCTCTGGCCGCCTGCAACATCCGGGTTTAATGGGCCACCAAAGAGACTCTGTATCGATTGAGACGTTCGGTCACCTTCAGGCATGAGGCCGTCCAAACACAAAGGGCGGCTTCGCAGCCGCCCTACAAACTCATCCTAAGCAGAGCACCCACGTTCGCACCTTACAAGCTGGGTCTCCCGCGCCCTGCTCACAGCGTCAAGTAACTTTGGGCGCAGGGTTCGCGGAGCCACATACTCACGCTACCACCGACATTTCCCCATGCTGCTTCCGCGTGGGTCTCACCGTAATCTCCACGTCCTGCCCCAACGCAGTGAGAAATTCCATAAGGCGCTCCACCGAAAAACTGCCCGAGCGGTTGCGCATGAGCGCCGAGACATGCGGCTGCTTGATGCCCAGGATTTTCCCCGCCTCGGCCTGTTTGAGACCCCTCGCCTTAATGAGCCGGTAAATCTGCAGCGTGAGCCGCGATTTCAAAAGCTCCTGCTCAGGATGCGGAAGGCCAAGATCGGCAAAGACATTTCCGCTGCTTTTTTCGCCCCGGATTCTCTTGGATTGCGTGCGCTTAGATGTTCTCATGATGGTGTCAATTCTGCCTTTCTCGATGCAGTCGCTCAGCTTCCGCCAAACGCTGCCGGATCAGTTCAATGTCCCTCTTCGGAGTGGCGATGCCGCTCGTCGATTTCTTCTGGAACGCGTGCAGCACGTAAATCGCTTCCGCAAAACGAACCGTGTACACGGTTCGCCAAGTGTCGCCGCGATGATGCGCGATGATCTCGACGATGGACCCTCCGCCAAACCCACGCATGGGCTTCGCCGAAGGATCGCTTTCACCCTCCTGCGCAGCGTAGAGCGCGCGGCCGACGTCGCGGCGGACCTGGCGAGGAAATTGACGCAAGTCCCTTCGACTCGAACCCACCCAGACGACCGGGCGCTCGGCTGCCATGATACATATATACGTCTATATGTATAATCCGTCAAGTGTTCGTTTGGCTCAACGGATAAAAGTGTCCGACCCATACGAGCATCGAGTTATACTGGCTTCATCTATGTCTGGGGACGCAAACAAAACTTTCTACCTCGAAACCTTCGGCTGCCAGATGAACGTCCATGACTCCGAAAAAGTCATCGGCACGCTAATCCACGAAGGCTATCGACAGGTCAACACGGTCGAGCAAGCCGACTTGATTCTCTACAACACCTGCTCCATCCGCGACAAAGCGGAGCAAAAAGTTTTCAACCGCCTCAACGATTACAAGAAACTCCTCAAGCAAGGCAAAAAGTTCGGAGTCCTCGGCTGCGTCGCGCAACAGGAAGGCGAAAAGATTTTCGAACGCGCCCCGCACGTCTCCCTCGTCTGCGGATCAGCCAGCTACCGTAACCTGCCAGAAATGCTAACGCAATTGGAAAACGCGCCGCCGGAAGCAGGGAAGCGGGAGAAGCCGCAAACCACAAGCCTCGTCCGCATCACGGGACTCGACGATCGCGAAACTGACGAATGTTTCGAAACCGAATTCACCGCCCGCACCAACCCCCATCGCGGATACATCACCATCATCGAAGGCTGCGACAAATTCTGCGCCTACTGCGTCGTCCCCTTCACCCGCGGCAAAGAACGCAGCCGCACCTCCGACTCCGTCCTCGCCGAAGCCCGCCAGATGGCCGACCTCGGCTATACCGAAATTCAACTCCTTGGCCAGAACGTCAATTCCTATAAAGATCCAGCAGGGAAGTGCTCGTTCGCAGAATTGTTAGCGGCAGTCGGTGAGGTCCCTGGAATAAGACGGGTGCGCTTCACCACTTCGCACCCCCGCGACTTCGGACGCGACATCGTCGACGCCATCGACGCCGTCCCCACACTCTGCGACCACGTCCACCTGCCCGTGCAAAGCGGATCGGACCGCATCCTGACCGCCATGCAGCGCCTCTACAGCCGCGATCAATATCTCGAACGCATCGCCTGGATGAAGTCCGCCAAACGCCCGATCAGCATCACCAGCGACATCATCGTAGGTTTTCCCGGCGAAACCGAAGAAGACTTCGCCGAAACTTTATCGCTCTTAGATGAAGTCGGCTACGATTCCGTCTTCACCTTCAAATACTCCCCGCGCCCCAACACTCCCTCGCTGGCCTTGGAAGATGCCATCCCCGATCCGGAAAAATCCCGCCGCCTCGAAGTGGCCATGGCTCGGCAAAGAGAAATACAAATCAAGCGTTGCAAGAATTACATCGGCGAGATATTAGAAGTAATGGTTGAGGGCAAAAACGATGCCCGTAAACAATGGATCGGCCGCACCACCCACAACAAAACCCTGAACTTCACCGTTCCCAACACATCCGTTCCCCANNAAGAAGCAGCGTTTTCAGGAGCTCCCAATGGAAGTAGAGATGACCATCCGTGGCCTTTTGATGGACCCAGTTACTAATACGCCGATTGTGATTTTGAAGGATGTGGCGGGGGAATCGGTGTTGCCCATTTGGGTGGGGGTCTATGAGGCGAATGCGATTGCGCTGGAGATGGAGAAGGTGAACACGCCGCGCCCGATGACGCATGATTTGATCAAGAATGTGTTGACGGGGTTGGAGACGCAGGTCCACAAGGTAGTGGTGACGGAGCTGCGCGAAGATACGTTTTATGCGGTGATCTGGCTGGAGCGGAGCGGGGAAGTGATCAGCATCGATTCGCGTCCGTCGGATGCGCTGGCGCTGGCGTTGCGGGTGGATTGTCCGATCTTTGTGGATGAGATTGTGCTGAAGAACTCGAAGCAGGCGGCAAATATGTCGGACCGGGTGAGCGCCGAAGAGCTGCGGAAATATCTGGAAGGGTTGAACGACGAGGATTTGGGGAAGTACAAAATGTGAAAGACGGCTGTCGGTCGTCAGCTGTCAGCAATCAGCCATCAGCCATCAGCAAAACCATCGCAACGGCGCCTGCCGGGCTACCATCAGATCTCCCGCCTTGATGCTATCGCTTAACACTTGACATCATCTCTCGCAGAATGACATCATACTGTCATTATGCGCACCACTTTGAATCTGGATGATGACGTAGTTGGGCGGTTGAAAGCGTTTGCCGAAAGCCGGTCCATGGCACTGGGAAAAGCTGCGTCCGATTTGATGCGAAGAGGCTTGAACGCAAAGGTGGAGACGCAGGTCGTGAACGGGATTCACGTGGTCGTGCTACCGCCGGATTCGCCGAAGGTCAGCCCGGAAAGGGTGAGACACCTGCTTGAGGACGAACTCTAGCGGTTTGTTCCTGCTTGATGCAAACGTGTTGATCGCTCTGTGCTGGCCGACGCACGGCTTACACCAGGGTGTGGAACGGTGGTTTGGCGTCCGTGGAGCGCGGGGCTGGGCGACGTGCCCGTTCACGCAGTCCGCCTTCGTGCGAATCGTTTCGAATCCCGCCTTTTCCCGTGACGCGCTGGCGCCGGCGAACGCCGTGGAACTGCTGCGGGAGAACCTGGAGCATCCGAGCCACCGCTTTTGGCCGGCAGATATTCCGATAACGGAAGCAGTGCACGGGATGCTGCCGCGACTCACCGGCCACCAACAGATTACAGACGCCTACCTCGTGGCTTTGGCGATCCATAACAAAGGAAAATTGGCTACGCTTGATCGGGGAATTCTGAAGTGGGCACCGGCGGGGTCGGTGGAGCTGATTGGGTAGACTTGCGGGCCTTCCAGTTTCGGGTTTAGGAGACTGCGAAGAAAGGTCTGTTGACGGGATTGAGCATCCCTGAGGGGCTAAAGCCGGATTGAAGAGATGACAGTTATCGCAGCGGCAAACCGCTGCACCACCCAAAAGCGAGAGCAAAATCGAGTTTTCCGGCAACCTCTTAGTGAGTCTGGCGGGTTTCCAGGCGCTCCACGCGCTTGTCGAGATCGAGTGAAGTTTTCAGGTTATCGATGCGGTCGTTGGTTACATCGATGCGTTGATGGGTGGCGTCGATGCGGACCATCAGCTCTTGATGTCGAGCTTCAAGGATCTTGGCCAAGGCGTCGAGCTTTTCGTCGATGGAGTCGAAGCGCGCGTCCACCGCACCGAACTTGGCGTCAACGGCACGGAGTTCGGGAGCAAGGAAATCTTGCAGCACTTTCCGCATGTCTTCGACTACGCTCATCCTAGCTATTGTAACGCGGCTGGCAAGAGGGCGGATAAGGGCCGAGATATATGTATCGCGCTTCTTGGCGAGTTGACATAATACCTGTTATCGGACATT
>PKVZ01000258.1:4810-26095 GCA_003131635.1 Acidobacteriaceae bacterium | reverse complement strand
CCAGATCAGCGGATCAAGAATCAAATACGACCGCAGCCGGCTTAGCCAGCCGTAGTTCTTCCCCGGAATGGCGTGCGGACTTTGCCGCGGCGCAGCCATCGCCGTGGCGCCCGCGTCGCGCTCCACTTCCACCGACGATGACGAATTCAACTCCGGCACACTTCCATTTTAGGGGAAACTGCCCGCGCGCGCTGCTTCAGAGCTTCGCTCCAATCCTGTCCATCACTTCGCCCACCAGATAGATCGATCCCGTAATCACAACCACCGTTCCAGCGCGGCTGAGTTCGCGGGCGCGATCGACGGCACGCTGCACGTCTTCTACCAACTCGAACTCAACCCCGGTTCGCGCGCCTGCTTCCTGAATCTCCTGGGGCAAGGCCGCCCGCGGATTGTCCGGCCGCGTCGCAATCACTCGATCCGCCAACGGAAACAGGATCTTCGCCATCTCCGAGATTGCCTTATCCCGCATCGCGCCAAAAACAAAAATCAGCGGACGGTCTTCATAGCGCTCCGAAAGGGCCGAACGCAGCGCCCACGCGCCCGCGGGATTGTGCGCCACATCGATGACCATCTCCGGCCACCCCGGCCGCGCCGCAATCACCTGGAACCGTCCCGGCCACTGCGTCTCCCGGATACCGCTCTCGACGGTCTTCGCCGTGATGCCGCTGAATCCCTGCTGATACAACTCCGCTGCCGTCGCAATGGCCAATGCCACATTGCGCAACTGATGCCGCCCCACCAAAGGTGTCTCCACCAGAATCTGTTCTCCCAAAACCTGCAGCGGATAGCGATACACATACTTCTTTGCGATCTTCGCGGCCTCCTCCGCGTTCTTTGCGGTTAAAGGCTCTTCGTCGCCAGCGCGATACTCCTCCTCGGTACTCGGTACTAGGTACTCGCCACTCCCCGGCGAAACCGGCGGCACATACGGAACTGCGTTCACCGCTCGCGCCCCCAGTTCCAGGATCGTATTCCCGATCACGTCATTGGCCTCCGGCTGTTGCGGCAGAGTGACTACCGCTCCGCCCGAACGAATAATTCCCACCTTCTCCCGCGCAATTTCGCCCACTGTATTCCCCAGATATTTCTGGTGATCGAGCGAGATGTCCGTGATCACGCTGACCCATGGTTCGACAACGTTCGTCGCATCCAGCCGTCCTCCCATGCCCACTTCGAGCACTGCAAGGTCCACTTGCTGGCGCGCGAAATACTCGAACCCAATCGCAGTCATCATTTCGAAAAAACTGGGATGCCACGGCAACTCCGCGCTCCCCACCAACTTTTCCGCAACTCGATCCACCTCGCCCTGAAGCGATGCAAACTCGTCGTCACCGATCTCTTTGCCATTCACGCGAATCCGCTCGTTGATCCGCACCAGATGCGGCGAGGTGTACAAACCCGTTTTTAATCCCGAAGCCCGCAAAATCGCAGCCAGCGTCGCAGCCGTCGAACCTTTGCCATTGGTGCCGGCGATCAGCACGCTCGGGAAGCGCCGCTCCGGATGATCCATCGCCTGCAACAGCACCCGCATATGAGCCAGATCGAACTTGTGCGCAGGCGTTTGCGCCAGTTCGTGCCCCAGCGCAAACATGCGAGCTACCGCGGATTGGTAGGACATAATTAGGGAAGCTCTCGGCCGCCGTCACTAAAACGCACTTGTCATCCCGAGCAAAGCGAGGGATCCTGGTGTTTGCCCGCGGCGCCAATGAGGTAGCGCCGGCAAGAACCAAGATCCCTCGCTTTGCTCGCGATGACAGCTCTCAACGGCGCTGAGAGCTGATAGCTGACAGCCACTTCACGCAACCATAAAATCCATGGCCCGCGCGATGTACGGCTTGAGATCTTTGCGCGCCACCACCGCGTCCAGCATGCCATGCTCCAGCAGAAATTCGCTGCGCTGAAATCCCGCCGGCAGCTTCTGTCGAATGGTTTGCTCGATCACCCGCGGCCCCGCAAACCCGATCAGGGCGCCAGGTTCCGCAATATTCAAATCACCCAGCATGGCGAACGATGCCGTCACCCCGCCCGTCGTCGGATCGGTCAGAACGGAAATGTACGGAACCTTCGCCTTATCCAGCCGAGCCAGCGCGGAGGAAATCTTGGCCAGCTGCATCAGGCTGACCACGCCCTCCATCATTCGCGCCCCGCCCGAAGCCGAAACAATAATCAAAGGCGTCTTCGAGTCCAACGCTCGTTCCACCGCCCGCGTAATCATCTCGCCCACCACCGCGCCCATGCTGCCGCCGATGAACGCATACTCCATCACACTGGCGACCACTGGGCGACCCATCAGCTTGCCCTGCGCATTGATCACGGCATCTTTCAGCCCGGTATCGTGCTGTGCCTGCCGCAATCGCGATGAGTAGGGTTTCAAATCCACAAACTTCAGCGGATCGGTGGATGAAAGATTTCCGTCCAACGTTTCATACTGATTTTCATCCAGCAGCAATGCCAGCCTGGTCCGCGCGTCAATGCGAAAGTGCTTTTCGCACTTCGGGCAAACATTCAAATTCTCTTCCAGATCTTTTTTCCAGATGATCTGCCGGCAGCTTTCACACTTCACCCACAGCCCTTCGGTGCGGACTGTCTTCTTGCCCGATGTATCGAGCTCCCCGGATTCACGCTTGAACCAAGCCATAAGTCAGTTGCTAGTCCCGAGTACCTAGTACCGAGTTGAAAACGCGTTTCTCGGTACCAGACACGTTTCTCGATACTAGGTACTAGGTACTGCTCGTACTCAGTACTCGATCCCTCTCTGCGCCATCACGCCCTTTTCGTAAGCGTGCTTCACCTGCCGCATCTCCGTTACCGTGTCGGCGACTTCAAC
Organism: Acidobacteriaceae bacterium; assembly: GCA_003131635.1. GTDB lineage: Bacteria > Acidobacteriota > Terriglobia > Terriglobales > Acidobacteriaceae > Sulfotelmatobacter. Next base: position 23,268 of record PKVZ01000258.1, on the reverse strand, counting down.
GATTGTGGGGTGTGCGTTCCTTCCCGTCAAGATCACATGCACCATCTCCGGTTTCTTCTTCAGGCTCTCCACCACTTTCGCCGCATCGAGCATGCCATAACTAATGGCATAATTGATTTCATCCAGCACCACAAGATCCCACTCCCCCGACTGGATCGCCTTCTCGCCCTCGGCCCACGCCTCCTCCACCATCTTCACATCTTCCGGATCGGGCTTCTCCGTGCCCACCTTCACAAATCCCCGCCCCATCTGTTTCATCACAAACTTGTCGCCAAAGGCCTGCACTGCATCCAGCTCCCCGTAGTGCCATGAGCCTTTCAGGAACTGCAGCATCAACACTCGCATACCCTGGCCCACCGCGCGCAAAGCCGTCCCCATAGCCGCGGTGGTCTTACCTTTGCCCGGCCCCGTGTTCACGATGATCAGACCGCGGCGTACGTCCGTCATAGTTGCAGGATGCCTGATTCTACTAGAAAGCCTTCCCATAGCCGAGGGGAACGCCCGCAATTCACGGCAGCCGACACTGCGGCGAGCCTACGACCGCAAAAAACCCAACCAAGGAGGGTGGACAACCGCTCTTTACTTATCGTGGAATGCTTATGCGGTACTTCCCGTGCCAACGTTTTGAGGATGGATTTTGAGAAATACCGAATTTTTCTCCGGAACTCGTGCATCCAACTTTGCGTATCCGGCAGCAAGCAGATCTCTGTCCCCTGGCAGACTGCGGAGGTCTCGTCGTGATCAACAAGGCCGTTCACATTAGTGCAGTGTTATTGTTTTGCTTTCTCATGGTCATGCCTGCGTTTTCCGCCCAACATGTTGCCCTTCATCCCCGACCCGGCTTCGACTCCGCCGAGCAGGAAATCATCCGTCAGATTGTCGACATGGAGCGTCAGTCCAAGGAAGCCAGCCTGCGCCGTGACTCCGATTTTTCCCTGCGAACTCTCGCCGAGGACTATGTCGCAATTACCCCGCTCGGCCAGGTCACGACCAAGCAGGAGACCATCTCGGCCCGCCGCAGCGGCCAACTCCGCTACGAAGCCATGAACATTACGGATATGGTCGTGCGCGTGTATGGCGACACCGCCGTCGTTACCGCTCGCGCCGACGTTAAAGGCCACCAGCTGGGCGAAGATTTCAGCGGACCCTATCGCTACACCCGCGTCTGGGTTCGCCGCAACGGCCAGTGGCAAACCGTCAGCTACCAGGCGACGGTTACGCAATGAGAATTCGGCGCTCTTGCGGGACGGACACTCTTATCCGTCGCTCTTTCTTTAGGTTTGAAGTCGAGGTGGGCGGTGAGGAATAATCTAGTGACCGCAAAACAAACCCTGACTCCGGATGACGAAATTAACTCAATTCCCGGCTAGCTTATTGGCAGTCGTTGACGTTGAAGGCAGGAGCGGGTCGTCTTCTGTTCGCAGCAATGGCACTGCAATCCGCAGCGCCTCGACCTGCTTTCTTACTTTCGATAACTCTTGTTCTTTCGCTCGCAGTAGTTCCATTACATCTTTCATCATTACTCCCCGAAATCCGCTGTCCCTGATAATTGCACTCGTGAAGTCGATATTATCCTACCTCCGAACTGTAGGTGGAGCACAGGCGGGACAGCAACTCACGAAAGCGCACGAAGTGGGAGTTCAGAGAATGCTCAGAGGTTTGCTGTTGGCCGCACGATGGATACGGAGGTAGGCCCTGCCTCAGTGTCCCGAATGATAAGGATGCCCCTTCAGAATCGTGAACGCCCGGTACACCTGCTCCAGCAGAACCACGCGGGCTAGTTCGTGCGCCAGCGTCATTTTTCCCAGCGAAATCGTATGCTGCGCCGCACCGCGCGCGGTTTCGCTGAATCCATCCGCCGGACCCACCGCAAAGACCAGCGGCAGTGGATTGCGATCCTGATATTCTCCCAGAAAACGCGCAAACTCCTCGGACGAAAACTGCTTTCCGCGCGAATCCATCAGCACCAGCGTCGACTTGCCGCCGCTTGATTTGGGATTCGATTTGCCGCTCTTGCCCGGCGTTGCCCGTCCACAGAGTTCCAGTAGCGCGCCCTCATCGCGCAGCGCCAAACTTTCCACCGGCACATAACGCGAAATCCGTTTCAGATATTCGTCCGTCAGCGCCTGGATCGCTGGCTCTTTCGTCTTGCCCACCCACGCAATTTTTAGCTTCACACTCGATTGTCATTCCAAAAAAGCGTTCTTTGCGCCGTGTCTCGTTCCTGGCGGCTTAATAAACGCTCGTCTTCGCTCGCTTCCTTCTACTTGCTCCCAGACGCCAGCACCACCGATGCGCCGAACTCGATATTCTCCCCTCGAACGTGCGCCCCGATCGCGGCCAGCACTTCCCTATGAATCCGCGGCCACATGTCCTCGGGTACACGATCCAGCATTGGCCGGAATGGTACGGCTACCCCCTGCGCCTGCTCCCACACCTCTTCCGGCGTACCCGGCCAAGTCCAAGGCACAGCTTTTGTTTCCTCTTCCACGGCACGAAAGCCCGCACTGCGCAGCACCGCCGAAAGGCTCTCCGGCTGCGCAAAGCGAAATGGATCCGGACCACCCGGCGGCAGCAGCGGACCACCCACATGACGGTGCACCACCCCCATCGTGCTTTGGAAGTAAGGCTGGTCGAACGGTCCCCAGGCTGCGAAGCACGCGCGCGCCCCCGCCGTCAAAACACGATGCAACTCGCGCAATGCGAGAACGGGATCGGCGAAGAACATTACGCCGAACCGGCAAGTGGCAAGATCCAAACTGTTGTCGTCAAAGGGCAGCGCCTGAGCATCAGCCTGCTGCGTGCAAAAGTTGTTCAGCCCGCGCTCCTGCGCTCTTCCTTTTGCGATCTCCAACAGGTCGGCGCTCAGATCGAGAGCCGTGACTCGCCCCTGCGTCCCCACTCGCATAGCGATGCTGATGGCGGGCTCGCCGGTGCCGCTGGCCAGGTCCAGAACTCTCATGCCCGGCTTCGGCTGCGCATATTCCACCAGCGCTTCCGTCACTGCCTTGCCCATTACCGCCGACTTCGCCTTCCACTTGTCGGAGGCGATCAGGCGGTACTGGCTTCCCCAGCCAGCTTCACCTTTGGAGGGTTTCGCTTTGGAAGGCGTAGTCATGTACGCAGAACACGATGAACTGTTCGTCCCGAGGACGGAATTACGCCTTCTTGCGACGCGGAGCCGAAGCAACGCGGTGCGGCGGCGTCTTTGTTTTTGTTTTTATTTTCGCAGTCTTTATTTTCGCGGCGGCCCTAGCCCGCGTCTTTGGTTTCAACTCCGAAGGCTCCAGCCGCCTCGCCGTCTTCCACAGACGCTCAAGATCGTAGAACTTCCGCGCCTTCTCGGAAAAAACATGGACGATGAAATCCACGTAATCGACCAGGATCCACTCCGCCTGCTTATATCCTTCGACGCTCGACGGCCGCAGCCCCGTTGCCTTCAGGCGCAGTTCTACCTCGTCCGCAATCGCCTGCACCTGCCGCGGATTCGTCCCGCTGCACAGCACGAAGTAGTCGGTGAATGCTCCCGACCCCTTCTCCATTTCCAGTATGGAAAGTTCTTCAGCTTTTTTGTCTAAGCAGGCCTGAATGGCCGCCGCTACCTGTTGCTTCGAATCATTTTTCTTCATGCAGAGAGTCTGTGGTTGGTCATGGGTAATTTATCGTTGATCGTTAGCCCAGCACGGGCTGAGTCCTTCATTGTAAACGACAGATTGCCTCGCGCGTTTTCCGGGGCGAAAGATGAGATGGAAAAGCGAGATTTCTTGGCGAACGACAGACGAAGAGCCGACGACGAACGCCTAACGACTCTTATACAATCCCATTTTCTTAATATAGTCCGCCACGGCTGGCTCGACGAAGCGGCCAAGAGGATTTCCGGCGGCGGCGTTCTCGCGAATTGTGGTTGACGAAATCGGCTGGTAGACCTCACTCAGCAGATGCATGGTCGCTCCGCTTAGCACTAAATCTCCGGTAGCGGCTTGCTTCTGAAATGGCCGGGTGGCTTCCATCCGCGGACGAAGCCTGCCAGGCAGGGCATTCGCGACATCCGCTAAAGAAAATCCCGGTCTGCTGGCGACCACAAACTCACACTCGCGAAACAGTTCTTCGGACTCGTGCCACTTGGCGATGTCCGCGAACGCATCAATGCCCATCAACAGAAACAGCCGATCCGCTTTCTTGAACCCTTGCTTCAGGCGCTTGACCGTATCGATGGTGTAATTCGGCTTCGCGGCGCGCTCTTTCTCTTTCTTCATCACCGCGCGGTCTGCATCAAATTCTTCCGGCGCTTCGAGCAGCGAAGGAGCGAAATCTTTTTCCTGGGCTGTAGCCAGAGCGGTCATTGCATAGCGGTGCGGGAAAGCCGAGAGTGGCTGAGCCCGCTTATGGGGTGGTACGTTCGCGGGTACAAACAGAATCCGGCCGAGTTTGTAGTGTTCACGCGCCGCCCGCGCCAATGCCAGGTGCCCACGATGGATGGGGTCGAAGGTGCCGCCAAATAATCCAATATTCATGCGCCGCTAGTGTCTTCGTTTCCGGCCCCGGTTGGCAAGTTCAACTTTGTGCGCCGCCTTAGGATTGGCCAATGGTCCATTGTCTGTGTGGCCCAGCCTCCACGCGCCAACAAAACAGCCCTCCCGAGAATTTGGGATGAACTCCTGTAATCTCGCGCATCCAAGAATCTATCGTTAGCATGACGTTTATATGCGAGTAAACCTCCCCCTACTCAGCATTCAGCCTACTCGTGCGCCTATACTGCGCTACGGCGTGGCCGTGCTCAGCACTACTCTCGCGCTCATTCCCGCCCTGCTGCTCCCTAATATCACGGAAAGCCGCCTGGCCGTGTTTGCCGTGGCCGTGATGGTCAGCGCATGGTATGGCGGTTGGAAGCCCGGACTCGTCGCCACCTCGTTCGCCCTCACCGTGAGCGCCTACTTCTCCTTCTCTTCCGAACAAACGCCTGCGCAATTTCGTTCCACCATGCTGCGCCTATCGCTTTTCGTTGTGCTGGCCGCCCTGATCTGCTGGCTCAATGCCGCGCTGCGCGCGGCTCAGGAAAGCCTTCGGCGCTCCGAACTGAATTTCCGCTCCCTCGTGACCAACGCCCCTTACGGCATCTGCCGCTGCAATTCCGCGGGCCAACTGCTGGATGTAAATCCCGCCCTGCTGAACATGTTGGGTTATTCCTCCACACAGGAACTCGTGGGGAAACATCTTGGAGGGCTTTACGCGGATACCCAGCTTTGGTTCGAGTTGGCCGATCGCCTGCACTCCGCCGCGCCGTTCAATGGTCTGATCGCGGAATGGCAGCGGAAAGACGAAATGGCCATGGTAGTGCGCGTCTCCGGTCGCGCCGTTTCTGACGGCGACAAGCGAACCGCATTCGAACTGTTCGCCGAAGATGTAACCGAACGTCGCGCTCTGGAGCAGCAACTCCGGCAGTCCCAGAAAATGGAGGCCGTCGGCAGGCTTGCCGGAGGCATCGCCCACGACTTCAACAACTTGCTGATGGTGATTTCCGGTTACTCGGAATTTCTCCTGGATCGCCTCGGTCCCGATCCGACGCTGCGCGGTCCCGCGCAGGAAATCGCCGCCGCCTCGCAACGCGCTTCCTCGCTCACCCGCCAGCTTCTCGCCTTCAGCCGCAAGCAGATGCTGGCACCCAAGGTCCTTGATTTGAACGGCGTGGTCACCGAAAACCTGAAGATGCTTACTCGCGTCATCGGCGAGGATATCGATCTCATCATGGTACCGGCTGCTTCGCTCGGCGCCGTGCGAGCCGACGCCGGCCAGATCGATCAGGTCATCATGAACCTCGCCGTGAACGCACGCGATGCCATGCCCTCCGGTGGCAAGCTCACCATCGAGACCTCGAACGTTTCACTCGACGAAGAGTACGCCCGTTTTCACGCTCCACTCCGCCCCGGAGATTACGTGCTGCTTTCCATCAGCGACACGGGCCTCGGCATGGATTCGGAAACTCAATCCCATATCTTCGAACCTTTCTTCACCACCAAGGGGCCGAAGGGAACCGGGCTGGGACTCTCCACCGTGTACGGAATCGTCAAGCAAAGCGGCGGTTACGTCTGGGTTTTCAGCGAACCTGGCAAAGGTACCACGTTCAAAATTTATTTGCCGCGGGTTGCCGAGAGAGCGGAACCCGCGCGGGTCCTGGCCTCTAACGAGGCTGCTTTCACCGCTCCCGGAACCGAAACTATCCTTCTGGCAGAGGACGAAGCCAATCTGCGCTACCTCGCCCGGCAGTTCTTGGAGAAGCAAGGCTATACGGTCATCGAAGCGGCGGACGGGACGAGGGCGATGCAGATCGCTCTCGCGCACCAGGGCGTGATTCACCTGCTGTTAACCGATGTGATCATGCCCGGCATGAACGGGCGCGAGCTGGCGCAGCGGATTTCGGAAATTCGTCCGCAGACAAAAATACTTTACATGTCCGGCTATACGGAAAATGTAATCGGCCACAACGGCACGCTGGATGCGGGCGTGCGCCTGCTTCAAAAACCCTTCACTCTCCGCGAGCTGAAAAATAAAGTTCGTGAAGTGCTGGATTCCATTCCCGCGGGACGTGATGCTGATGTGCCAGTTGTTGTCGCTCGCGATTTGGCGGCGCAGGGCACGGAACAAGTGCCGTTGTCGCGCGCACCCCGTTTTCAAGTTCAATTGCCTTTGAAATATCGTTGTCTGGACGAAGAAAAATGGCATGCAGGCGAAACCAGAAATATCAGCCGCTCCGGCCTGCTGTTTCAGGCGGAGGATCTCTTGCAGCCGAATGTGCAACTCGAAATTACTCTGGTGCTGCCGGCCGAAATCGCCGGGCTTTCCCCCACGGAGGTGATTTGCCGTGGAGAAATCGTGCGTACCGTCAAAACCGCGGGAGAGGAAATGCCGCCCGCCCTGGCGGCGAAGATTCTTCAATATCACTTCCAGCACGGCTCGCAACTGCCCCGCGCGTAAATCTAGAGTCCCTAGTCCTGAGTACCGAGTTAAACTGCGCTTCTCGGTACTCGATACTCGGTACTAGCTATCCGCGCCTTCGGCCTGCTGCTGCGCCTGCTCGCGCAGAGCGTCGACTTCCTTGGCCATGGCGTACTTCAACTCTTCGATTCCTTTTCCCGTCACCGCTGAAATTTCATAAAGCTTCAGCTTGTGTTTCTTGCAATAACGCTTCAACGCCGCCACTTTGTCTTTGTTGGCCACGTCGATCTTCGACGCAACCATGATCATGGGCTTATCTTCCAGGTGCGCGCCAAAGCTCGCCAGTTCGCCGAGAATCACTTCCACATCCTTCACCACGTCAGCACGTCCACTCGAATCCGAAACGTCGGCCAGGTGAACCAGCAGACGCGTGCGCTCGATATGCCGCAAGAACTGCGTGCCCAGCCCGGAGCCGGCATGCGCGCCCTCGATTAAACCCGGAATGTCAGCCACCACAAAGCTGATTTCATTATTGAGATCCCCAACCGCAACTACACCCAGATTCGGCTCCAAAGTAGTGAAAGGATAATCCGCAATCTTGGGCCGCGCCGCCGAGATTCTCGAGATCAAAGTCGACTTGCCCACGTTCGGATAACCCACCAGCCCCACGTCGGCGAGCAGCTTAAGCTCAAGCCGATAGTTGTGCTCTTCTCCCGGCCGTCCCGGCTCATGCTCGCGCGGAGCCTGATGCACGGAAGTGGCGAAGCGCGCATTGCCACGGCCCCCACGGCCGCCACAAGCAATCACCATCCGTTGGTCGGGACCGGAAAAGTCGAACACTTTCTCGCCAGTTTCTTCGTCATACACAATCGTTCCCACGGGAACCTTGAGCAGAACGTCCTCGCCTTCGCGACCACTCTTGTTCGAACCTTCGCCGTGCCGTCCGCGCTCCGCCTTGTATTCGGGATTGAAGCGAAAGTGAACCAGCGTATTATGCCGCTCGCTGGATTCCATGATCACATCCCCGCCCTTGCCTCCATCGCCGCCCGAGGGCCCGCCCCGCGGAACATATTTTTCCCGGCGGAACGCCATGCAGCCATTGCCCCCGTCCCCCGCCTTCACCCGAATTTTCGTTTCATCGATAAACATGATTACGCAAAAAAAGATCTGTCATCCCGGCCAAGAAGTCTGTCATCCCGAGCAACGCGAGGGATCTTGGTTTTTGTCTGCACCACCAGCAGCCGCAGGCCAACACCCGATCTCTCCCGGACGACAGTCCGCACTGCCAAAACAAAAAGCCCCGTCCCGAAGGCGAGGCTCAAGCCGCGTCGCACAGCTCACCGCGGCCGCTAAAGCGCAAAGCCGCTCAGCAAACGGACGCGATTACTCCATCACTTCCATCGGCTCGACCATCACGAACTTTCCCATCGAACCTTTGTTCAGGAACTTGATTCGGCCCGTAATCTTCGCGAAAAGCGTGTCATCTTTGCCGCGGCCTACGTTGAGCCCCGGTTTCACCCGCGTTCCTCGTTGCCGAACAATGATGGTTCCGCCGGGCACGATTTGCCCGCCAAATGCTTTGAATCCCAGCCGCTGCGCGTTCGAGTCGCGGCCGTTTCGTGAAGTTCCTTGCCCTTTTTTATGTGCCATCGATCAACTCTCAGTCTTCGATTTTAGAGATAGCGGTTACTTCTTTTTCTTAGCGGCCGACTTCTTGGCCGCTTTCTTTGGAGCAGCCTTCTTCTTGGCATGCTGCTTCGTGTGTCCCTTGGCGCTCTTCCCCTCGGAGTCAGCCTCGTGCTCGGCTGCGGCCTTCTTCACCTTCGGCTGCTTTTTCGCCACTTCCGGAGCCTTGAAGCTCTGTCCAGCAAAAGCAATCTCCGTAATGCGCACTGCCGTGTAAGACTGCCGATGCCCGCGCAGCTTCTTATATTGCTTCTTCCGTTTGTAATGAAAGACCAGGATTTTCGGGCTGCGTCCCTCTTCCACCACCTCACCGACAACGCGCGCTTCCGATTCCGGTTTGCCGATTTGTCCTTCTCCGCCCGAGACCGCCAAAATGTCGGAGAAGTCCACCCGGCCATCGGTTCCCGTAGCCAGTTTCTCCACTCGAATCACATCCCCGGGCGCCACCCGGTACTGCTTTCCACCGGCGCGGATAACCGCGTACATACGTCTGCCTCCATCAAAATGTCGTGAAAAACCAGTTCATTAGGCGCGCTTCACGCGCACACGCGTGCAATCACTGGCGCCCACTGAACTTTCTCTGCTTGCTGTGTTTTCCGCCACGGCGCTTCAGCAGCCAGGGCAGGCGTCCCCAGAACGGGTCGGCGTGTACAGGCAAACTCAACTATTTTAGCGTGTGCTGTTGAAATCGGTCAATGCGCGCTTTGCGGATTGCCCATCCGTGTGCGAGAATTCCGCCGATCTTCGTCGCACCCCGAGGGTTGCACCCTAACGTCGCACCCTTAAAAAGGAACTCAACCATGAAGCGCCTTTTCGCGGTTTCGCTGTGCCTGCTAGCTCTCTCATTCTCCAGTTTCGCGAAGTCCCCTAAGCCTGCCGCGAAAAAAACTCCAGCCGGCCCCGCTCCCGACAAAGCTTACATGCAGAAGATCTGGGATGGCTGGTCCACCCTCGACCCCGCCAACGTGGCCAAATACTATGCCAGCGGCCCGCACACCTTCTTCGATATTGCTCCCTTGAAATATGACAGCTGGGATGAATACCAAAATGGAGTGAAACCCGAACTCTCCGGCTACAAGAGCGCCAAGTTCGCGGTGAACGATGACCTCGACATTCACCCGCATGGAGATTTGCTCTGGGCCACCGCCACGATAAAAGAGGAGATGACCACGAAAGCCGGCAAAATTGAAATGGGCAACTTCCGCTGGACTGTAGTGTTCGAAAATCAGGACGGCAAGTGGCTCATCGTTCATGAGCACGTCTCCGAACCAATTCAGTAAGATAATTGCTTGTCGAAAAATCTGCTCACTGCTCTCGCCGCGTTCGTGGCGCTGACCTTCTCTGCCGCCGGAATCGGATCTGCGTTCACCGCGCGCTCCGTCCGCAGTTGGTATCCCTCGCTTCGCAAGCCGCCGGGCAATCCGCCCGCATCGTACTTCGGCCCGGTCTGGACCGTCCTTTATTTCCTGATGACGATCGCCGCCTGGAACGTATGGCGACTGGGCGACGGCTGGTCCGGAGCGGCCCCGGCAATTACAATTTTTCTGATTCAACTCGCGCTGAACGCCGCGTGGTCAGCGATTTTCTTCGGAATGCGCGCCCCCGGCTTGGCCTTGATCGAAATCATCTTTCTGTGGGCGGCAGTTCTTGCTTGCATAATTTTGTTCTGGCGAATCTCAATCTTCTCCGCCGCCCTCCTCCTGCCTTACCTGGCATGGATTACTTACGCCACATACTTGAATGCCGAAATCTGGCGCTTGAATCCGGCGCATTCTCGCTCTTAGCAAGAAATGGACTCAGGCGACTTTTTCATTCGAGCTTCAGATTTGATCCAGCGATAATTACCTCAGTAATCCTGGTAACCTCGGATCGCTTGCAGAAACAACTGAGCTGCGACAGGGTTAATACAAACTGAGTATGTGGGGAGATTCAATATGCGAGACCGAATCGTCTTTCTGATTTCCTTTTTTGTGCTGGCCAGCGTGGCCTGGGGCCAGCAGCAGCCCTCGGGCGGCAACGCCCAACCCAGCGCGCAGCAAAACATGCCGGGCATGGACATGCCGGCCCATGACATGTCGAACATGAAAGGCATGTCCATGGGTGGCGATAACAATAAAGACGAAAAAGATACCGATGCTGGCATGCACGCCATGCATTCCATGGAAGGTCACATGGATATGGGTCCGCACATGAAGATGACGGCCCTGCGTCCCGCAAAGCCCGGTGACGCCGAGCGTGCCCAGCAGATAGTGGAAGCCGCGCGCAAAGCCTCAACAAAATATATCGACTTTCATACGGCGCTGGCCGAAGGCTACAAGATTTTCCATCCTGAAATTCCGCAGAAGATGTATCACTTCACCAACTACCAATATGCGTTTGAAGCGGCTTTCGGTTTCAATCCCGAGCACCCCACATCTCTGCTCTATGAAAAGCATGGCGAGGACTACAAACTGATCGGCGTGATGTATACGGCGCCCAAGCGTCTCGGCGAAGATCAACTGGACGAGCGCGTTCCACTGAGCATCGCGCAATGGCATGAACATGTAAATTTCTGCACCGCGCCCGCAGGGCGAAAGAGCGAATATCTGATGCCGCATCCGCAGTTTGGTTTAAGGGGATCGATCACCACCCAGGAAGCCTGCGATGCCGCCGGAGGAACCTTCCATCCCGTAATCTTCAACTGGATGGTTCACGTCTACCCATTCGAAAAAGATCAAGCCAGCATCTGGTCGGTCGAGCGCCAGCATGGCGACGCAGACTAGCTCTCGGGTAGCGCTAGAGTTGACTTTGCGCGCGAGAGTTGCTTTTGGGTGGCGCAGCGCTTTTCGCGCTGCGATCCTCGTTAGTTTTCAGAACTGGCTTTAAGCCGCCGAGGCTAATGCTGCTCGCTCCCAGACAGAACACACCGCTGCTGTTCCATGCTCTCGAGAACGAATTCACTCCGCTTTCTTGCTACCGGAAGAGAGCCCTCTTCGTCCAATAATGCGTGATCGGAAATTACCAGAAACTTCGCACCCACCACGGAACTTTCGGTGACCCACTTTCGTAGTAGTTAGGAGTAGGCAGCTGGCGTAGAAAGCTGGCAAGATTTGTTTTGACGCAGGATTTTTGCGGGGTAGGGATTCTTTCACTCTCGGTTTGGCGGCCCAGGTGGCAGAACCCCCATGCACAGCCAGATAGGCCTTGCGGCTTGTCTGCTGAACCCCAGCGAGTGCATTGTAGGCGATTCGCGGCAAAACGCCAACGTTTTCTCGCGCAAGTCGTGAACCGGGCCGCCCCAGCCGCTCCCCGACGAGATTCGGGGAAGAAATCAAGGAGCAGTCATGAAGTTCGCGACAGTTTCGAAGAGCATCGTACTGGGGTTAGCGCTGGTTCTGGCGACGAGCGCGTTTGCCGCAACAAAAGCCAGTTTGCAACTTTCCAATCCTGTTACCGTCAATGGAACCACCCTGAAGCCAGGGGACTACAAAGTTCAGTGGGAAGGCAGCGGTCCCAACGTCGAACTGAACATTCTGCGAGGCAAGAACGTGGTCGCAAAAGTGTCCGCGCATGTAATTGAACTGCAAACGCCTGCATCCTCCGACGCGGCTGTGACCCGTAAGAATGACAGTGGAGCAAATTCCCTGACCGGCCTCCGCTTCGAAGGCAAGAAGATCGCTCTGGACTTCGGCGAAGCCAGCGACAGCATGCAGGCCGGTGGTTCCAGCAAGTAGCTTTCCGCAGCCAACAAATAACGGGAGTACACACAGTGCTCCAGCAGACGATGCTTGTGTGGGGACAGCCGCCTCGGCTGTCCCGCCGAGCGCAGCGAGGCGCACTATTTTCATGAATCCCCAGAAATAAAAAGGGAGCGCCTCAGCGCTCCCTCCTGAAACTGGCAACTGACAACTGCACTTAATACTTCGGCACCTTCGGATCCACTCGCTCCGCCCACGCATTAATCCCGCCCGCCAGATTATGCACTTTCTTAAAACCCGCCTGCTGCAGGAACGCGACCGCTTTCGCGCTGCGCCCGCCCATCTTGCAATGAACAACAATCTCGCGGCTCGAATCCAGTTCACTCACGCGGTTGGGCAAGTCGTTCAGCGGAATCAGGTGTCCGCCAATGTTGCAAATCTGATATTCGTGCGGCTCGCGCACATCCAGCACGAAGAGATCTTCCTTCGCGTCCAGACGACGCTTCAACTCTTCCACTTGAATTTCCGGAACTCCATTTGCCACCGGTTTTTCCTCCCCGCGAATTCCGCAAAACTCGTTGTAGTCTATCAGCTTCGTCACCGTAGGATGCGTTCCGCAGACCGGGCAATCCGGATTCTTCCTCAGCTTCAGCTCGCGGAACTTCATGCCCAGCGCATCGATCAGCAGCAGCCGCCCAATCAGCGGCTCGCCCACTCCCAGAATCAGCTTGATCACTTCCGTGGCCTGCATCACTCCCACCAGCCCCGGCAGAATGCCAAGCACTCCACCTTCCGCGCACGAGGGAACCAGCCCCGGCGGTGGCGGCTCGGGATAAAGGCAGCGGTAGCACGGCCCATCTTCCGTAGCAAACACACTCGCCTGCCCTTCGAAACGAAAAATCGATCCGTAAACATTCGGCTTGCCCGTGAGCACGCACGCGTCGTTCACCAGGTAGCGCGTAGGAAAGTTATCCGTGCCGTCAGCGATAATGTCGAAGTCGCGAAAAATTTCGAGCGCGTTCTCACTGCTCAACCGGGTATCAAACTTCCGCAGATTCAAAAATGGGTTGATCCCCGTCAATTTATCCGCCGCGGAATCGAGTTTCTTCCGTCCCACGTCGGCGGTCGAGTGAATGATCTGCCGCTGCAGGTTGGTGTAATCGACCACATCGAAATCGACCAGGCCCAGCGTGCCCACGCCCGCCGCCGCAAGATACAAAGCCAAGGGCGAGCCCAGTCCTCCCGTGCCAATGCACAGCACGCGCGCCGCCTTCAGCTTCTGCTGCCCCTCCATGCCGACCTCGGGCATGATTAAGTGGCGCGAGTAGCGCAGGATTTCGTCTTTACTGAGTGTCACTGGAATTTTTGTGGTGATCGTAGCCATAAAATCCTCGATTGAATTCTTGAACTGCCAGGCGTGCGAATCAGGAGAGTGACGATCAACCAACCATTTGTCAGCGACTCCAGGCAGAAACCAAGGTCCCTCGCTCTGCTCGGGATGACAGCAGAAAAGAGCATCGAAATAATTTAAGAGAAGGGAGAACTTTCCGCCCCTCCTGCAATGGAAGGCACAATGGAAATGTTATCACCTTCCTTCACCTCAGTTGCCTCCTTCTGCAGATAGCGAATGTCCTCATCATTGACGTAAAGGTTAACGAACGCGCGCAGCTTTCCCTCCTCCGTATACAAATGCCGCCGCAACTCGGGATGCTGCACCAGAAGCGCACTCAAAGCTTCGCCCACGGTCGCCGCCTTTACTTCGACCGTGGATTGTTTTCCAACATACTGCCGCAAAGGTGTAGGGATGTGAATCTTGCTCATAGGTTTAAGCATAAAAGATGCGGCCGGAGGTTGGGAAGATTCACCTGCCGGTGGTGATCGATACTCATGTGGGGACAGCCGACGACTGTCCGTCGCCCGCAGGGCGACTCTTCGCTGCTAACATGAAACCGTGCCCCCGCTTCTCGACATCCGCAACTTAAGTATCGAATTCCCTACCAGATCTCGTGTGGGAACGGGCGACTCCCCGGTTCAAGTTCTTCCCGCTGTCCGCGATCTCAACTTCTCCATCGCTCCCGGCGAAGTCCTCGGCCTGGTCGGCGAATCAGGCTCCGGTAAATCCATCACGTCCCTCGCCATCATGCGCCTGCTCCCGCCGCAGGCACGGGTTTCCGGAGAAATCCTCTTCGCCGAAAATGGCTCCGCCCGGAATCTTGCCACTCTTCCTGACGACTCCATGCGCCAACTGCGCGGCTCGCGCCTCGCCATGATTTTCCAGGAACCAATGACCGCCCTCAATCCCGTCATGCGCGTTGGCGATCAGATCGCCGAGGCCGTGATGGCTCACGCCTCCGGTTCAAAAAGCGAGGCCCAGAAACGCGCCGTCCAAGCCATGAATGACGTCGCCATCCCCGAGCCCGAGCGCCGCGCCCGCGATTATCCTCATCAACTCTCCGGCGGGATGCGCCAGCGCGTCATGATCGCGATGGCCATCGTAAACCGTCCGCAGCTTCTCATCGCCGACGAACCTACCACGGCGCTCGATGTCACCATCCAGGCCCAGATCCTCGACCTGCTCGCGGACCTGCGCTCCCGGTTCGGCTTGGCCATGCTTTTCATCTCGCACGACCTCGCCGTGGTCTCGCAGGTCGCCCACCGCGTCGCCGTGATGTATGCCGGAAGTGTCGTCGAACTGGCCGGCAAACATGAGATCTTTCACGCTCCCGCGCATCCTTATACTCGCGGCCTCCTGCAAGCCGTGCCCGACCTTAAGACCCAGCGCGGCCGTCCCCTGGGTACCATCGAAGGCACAGTCCCGCCGCTGCACGCCATGCCTCCGGGCTGCACCTTCGAGCCGCGTTGCGGATTCCGTATACCAGAATGCACCCGCGCTTTCCCCCCGCTCGCGCAGGTTGCGCCGGAGCACTGGGCCCGCTGCCCGGTCGTCAATTCGAAATAGAAATCGCGTCCTGTCATCCTGAACAAGCGTTCTTTGCGCAGTGAAGGATAAGGGCGAGCCGCGCGACTCGCCCGCGCCCTTTGCGGGCGAATAAAATCGCGCGTTTGGCTCGCATCCGTATCTCCGTGTATCCTCTTCCGTCCCACTCGTTCTATAATCGCCATCCGTCTGGTGTCTATTGCGAATCCTGCTGCTTAGCGACATTCATGCCAACCTCGAAGCGCTGGAGGCCTGCCTGGCCGGGGCTCCCGCCTACGACCTTGTAGCCAACCTCGGCGATGTCGTCGGCTACGGCGCCTCGCCCAACGAAGTCATCGATCGCTCTCGCGCCCTGGGCAAAATTTTTGTCCGCGGCAATCATGACAAGGCCGCAACCGGTTTGCTTGAACTCGATGACTTCAATCCCATGGCCGCCGCTGCCGCCGTCTGGACCCGTGACCAACTCACTCCAGAACATTTCGACTGGTTGCACTCACTGCCGCAAGGCCCGCTCCCCTTGGAAGATTTTCCTCACGTGCAACTGGTTCACGGCTCGCCCGGCGATGAAGACGCCTACGTGGTTTCGATCGGCGACGCCCTGGTCCCGCTCATCACGCTCACTACGCCCCTCACCTTCTTCGGACACACCCACCTGCAAGGTGGATTCTTCGCCAACGGCTCCAGCGCCGATGGCTTCCGTCCCGAATACCGCACCGTCGGCCAAGCCGAGTCCGTCTCCTTGCAACTGAAATCTTCCACGCGTTACCTGATCAATCCCGGCTCAGTCGGACAACCCCGCGACGGAGATTGGCGCGCCGCCTTCGCCTTGTTTGACACGGAAGCCCAAATCGTCCACTTCCATCGCACCCCCTACAACCTGAAAGCCGCACAAGACCGCATCTTCGCCGCCAATTTACCCTCGCGTTTAGCGACACGCCTGGCAGCAGGCCGCTGATGCAAGTTGGGAATGTGGCGTTCACAAAAACTCTTGTCATCCCAAGCATCGCGAGGGACCTTGGTTCTTCCTTGCAGCGACAGACACTCCAGTCGTCGTTGTAAACTCGTCAGCATGCCATACCCTCGCAGCGCCGGAACCAAGTCCCTTTTTTCGCAGCGTGAGAATGCCTCCCGCGAGAATCCCCCCGAGCACTACCTCGTCGCCCACAGCGACGGCGGCGCCCGCGGCAACCCCGGCCCCGCCGGCTACGGCGTCGTCATCCAGGATGAATCAGGAAAAAAGGTCGCTCACCTCAGCGAGTACCTCGGCCACCAGACCAACAATTTCGCCGAGTATCAGGGCCTTATCGCCGCCCTCGAATACGCCCTCCAGCACGGCCCCAAAGCCCTCAAGCTGATTAGCGATTCCGAACTGCTCGTCCGCCAGATCAAAGGCATCTACAAAGTCAAAAACGCGACACTGCAGGATCTCCACGGCCGCGCCAAAGAATTAATCGCCCAACTCGAATGGTTCTCCATCGGCCACGCCCTTCGCGAACACAACACCGAAGCCGACCGCCTGGCCAATCAGGCCATGGACAAAGGCATGGGGCGAAGTGTGGCGCGGGCGCCCACGCCCGCGATTGCCGACGCCGGTAAGGAACGTGGGGCCGCAGGCGACCAGCCCGTTCATGCTTCAAGAGACTCAAGTCCCATCCCGCAAGAACTGGAAGGCACAATCCGCAACGGCGTAGTGGAACTGACGAATGGCAAACTCCCCGAAGGCACCCGAGTCCAAGTTCGAGCAAAGAGAAGCTAGAGCCAGCTCATTCCGCCGCCGAAGTATGGTCGTGCACAATCTTCCATCCCTCCGGAAACCTGCGAAACACCAGCGTGAACAGTCCATGCGGCATCTTCCCATCGGACATCGTCAGCTGCCACGCCCCGCGCGCAAACGCCGCATCCGCGCCCAGCATCTCGATCCGCAAGCCCGAGAATTCCAGCTTCCCCATCTCATGCCCCGGACTCGCATAAGTCGCCCGGTAACGGTCAATCGTGGCCTGCCATCCGTCATGTTCCTTCGCGCCAGAGAAGAATGTCAGCTCCGAAGAATTCCAGTAGCCGGCCATGAAGCCTTCCAGATCGTGGCGATTCCACGCCTCCTGCTGGACACGCAATACATGCTCGATGGCATCCTTCGGCCCGCCATTGCCGCCTGCCGTGACCTGCGCGCGGCCCCCACCACCGCTCGCAAGCAGCATGATCGGAAGAAAGACAAGAAAGAAGAGAAGGGAGCGGACTAATGCACTGCCCATGCAAACCTCCGCGTCTGGCAAATCCAGAGCGCACCAGTTTCGCACGAGAGACGAGTTCTATGGAAGATTTTGAAACAGGCCGCTGAGAGGTTTACGCGCGCCCCTTCTTTGCCGCGACCGCTTTCCCCGCAACTTCCCAAGGCCGCTTCGGACGATCCACCGGCGCCTTATCGTCGTCTTTAAGCCGGTCGTAATGGTAGGAATCGCTCACCGTCCCCAACGACTCGTTATAAAGGCTCGGTAGCCCAAGCCCAACTTTCAGCTCTTCGGCAAACGACTGCAGCGCCTTCAGATGATCGGCCGTCGCCGGAACTTCCGTCTTCGAGTTCTTCAAAAACTGCTGGTATCCGCGATTCACCAGCTTCGAAATCTCACTGCCAATCAAGTACCCTGGATACGCGAAAATCTTTACCCCATCTTCGTCCGTCTTCTGAATCGCGGCCGACACGTTATATTTTCTGAGGAAGACGCGCCCGTTCGTTCCCGGCGCTTCCGTCACATCGAAGCCGTGATCCCGCAACCACCCCAGCGCTTCATCGTAAGTTCGTGCTTCTATCGCTTTAGGCATTTTCTCGTTTCCAATCCTTCATTTAGATGCAGCCAGCGCTAAAACCGCGCACACCTTATTCCGCCGCATCGGACTTGCAATCCGTGTCATCTAAGGACACCATACTACATAGCCTGTTTGGCCGGTTCTTGCCTAATTACGTTAGTCACGGGGAAATCGTTCGATCATGAGCCAGAGTTCAGCCCGGATGGCCGCAGCATTCTCCGCTCATCATGCGCCGGAAGCCGCGCCGGAAGCCGCAATGGATCGCCCCGGCCAGAGTCTGCGGGACCGCATCGGCAACACCCCGCTGCTTCGTTTTGATCGCTTGACCACGCATCTGCCCGGCGTCACACTTTTGGGCAAGGCCGAATGGTACAACCCCGGCGGTTCCGTGAAAGATCGGGCCGCCGCCAACATCGTCG
>PKVZ01000258.1:0-4750 GCA_003131635.1 Acidobacteriaceae bacterium | reverse complement strand
AACTCGCCGCCAAGCATCCCGATTTATATTTCTATGCCGACCAGTACTCCAACGATGCCAACTGGCAAGCCCACTATTACGGTACGGCGAATGAAATCTGGCAACAGACGGAAGGCCGCATCACTCACTTCGTTGCCATGCTCGGCACCAGCGGCACTTTCATGGGGGCTACCCGCCGCCTCAAGGAATTGAATCCCACAATCCGCTGCATATCCTTGCAGCCCGATTCGTCTTTCCACGGCATCGAAGGCGCCAAACACATGGCCAGCGCCATTGTTCCTAGAATTTATGACCCGTGCCTCGCCGATGAAAATCTCGAAATCGCAACCGAAGACGCCTATGCCATGGCTCGCCGCCTCGCCAGCGATTGTGGACTGCTCGTGGGAATCTCCGCCGCAGCCGGCGTTTATGCCAGCGTCAAAATCGCCGAGCAACTTAAACTGGGAAAAGATCAGCGCGCGGTCGTTGTCACCATCCTCTGCGACTCCGGCGACAAATATTTGAGTGAGAGATTCTGGACGGAATAAGAACATCTACCACGGAGACACAGAGACACGGAGAAAAACCAGGATCTTACCGGAAGCTATCTCGTAAATGGTTTCGGGAAGGGCACGACTTCAGTTCTGAGCCTGCCCTGAGCAAGCGAAGCGCGCCGAAGGGTGCCGCCCAGTCCGAATAAAGACGCGGGCTCTAGCCCCTGAGGTGGCCGGCGGTTTCTTTTATTATGAGATGGCTGATGGCTTCTAAATTCTTTCAACCCGGAATTACACACGAGACGCCTGACGCTAGCTTTGGCCCGTTTTCGCATTCTGAATTCCTCCGTGTCTCTGTGCCTCCGTGGTGAATCGCCTTTTTATGCTGAAAATCGCACCCAAGGACCACGAAGCCCTCCGCCGGCACGGCGAAGAAACCTATCCCCACGAATGCTGCGGCGTGCTGCTCGGACGCTTCAACGACGACGGCACCCGCGTAGTAACCTCAAGCGCGCGCTGCGGCAATACCCGCACCGATTCGCCACAGAATCGCTACAACATCGATCCCCGCGAACTGGTGCGCATCCAGCGCGAGGGCCGCGAGCGCGGCGAGGACATTGTCGGTTTCTACCACTCGCATCCCGATCACCCGGCGCGCTGGTCGCAGACCGATCTTGCCGAAGCCCACTGGTTCGGCTGCTCCTATGTGATCACCAGCGTGGAAAAAGGGAGCGCAACCATCACCAATTCATTCGAACTTGCGGGCACGGAAGAAAACGATAAGCAGTTGATCGACGAAAAGATCCAGGTCATTTCGGCAAGCGCGCCGTGATGAAATCCGAAGCGTGCCCGGCGGCCTGCGGATCGAGGTTCGCCAGGATAGCAACCACATATCCGGATTGCGGGCAGATCTTCAGATCGCCGTTCATGCCGGGTGCGCCTCCGCCGTGGCCAAAGCAGCGAACGCCGTCTGCTGAAGTTTCATCTCCGAAGCCGTAAGCGTACTTGGCCCCGCGCGCATCAACCTTACCGGTAGTGAGCAGGTCCACATACTTGGCATCGAGCAATTTATGGTTCTCCAGCGCGTTGGCGAACGCGAGGAGATCCTCGACTGTCGAATAACCGCCGCCTGCCGAGGTCCCTCGATAAGGAAGCGTGTCCACATTGGGGTGCAATCCTGCTCCGCCAAATTTTGTGTAGCCAACGGAACGATTGGCTACGACCTGGTCTTCCGGGAGAGAGTCGGTGGAGTTCATTCCAGCAGGCTTGAAGATGTGTTCGCGAACATAGTCGTAGTAGTCCTCGCCACTGGCTTTCTGGACGACCAGGCCAAGCAGCAGAAAGCCGTAATTACTGTACTCCCAGCGGCTGCCAGGTTCGAAGCCCAGGCCACGCTCGCCGTAAAGCTTTACGTAGTCCTGCAGCGTGCGCAGCTCAAGGCGATGCTTGTCGAACTCCGGCCCGAAGAAATCACCGGTGCCTCCGGTGTGCGTGAGCAGGTGGTGAATCGTGACTTTGGACGCTACGTCTTTATTGGGATAGTCGGTGAGATATTTACCGAGCGGATCGTTGAGATTAATTTTGCCAGCCTGCACCAGTTGCAGCACTGCGGTCGCGGTGAACATCTTGTTCATGGAGCCGATGCGAAACTTGGTGTTAAGTGTGTTAGGAATCTTCTTTTCCCGGTCGGCCATGCCGTAAACGGCGGTGAATACCGGCTTCCCATTTTTCGCCACGAGCGCCGCTCCGGAAAAACGGTCGGCGGCAGCGGCCTGATCGAGGTACGCGTGAAAGGCTTTGAGCGCCTCCGCCTCTGTCGTGCGGGGTATGGAAAAATCTGCCGGGCGCGGAATGGCGCGAAGTTCAATGCTCTTGATGGCATGGGGCTCCGCGGAATCGACCTCCAGCGCCATGCTGGCAAACTGGTCGGAATCGCGTTCCTGCACGACAGCCGAACATTTTGCACCTCCACAGTCACCCGCCTGCTTCAGATCAAACCCGCCGGTTTGCTCGCGGAAACCCATTTCGCCGTCAATCTCTCCCGCGCGAGCGGGATAATTTTTCTGCAGAAACGCCAGGAAAGTAGCTTTGTCGCCGCTATTGAAAGCGGCGAGCCAGGCGGAAAGTTGATGGGCTGCGGGCGTATCGGGAAGTTGTACTTGCGCCGGCAAGCATCCGGCAGCGAACAGGATTATAGCGGCCAGCAGGAGGGCGGTCCGGGTTTTCATGCTTGGTAGTGTAATCCCGTCTCTCCCGTCGTGTCTCACTGTTTCGGTATCGAGCTGAACTCCTTGCTGGACGCAGCTTTTCCGCGCTTTTTCACAGCGGCGCAGCAGTTCCAAACCAGCTCCATCGCATCCCCGGGAATTTTAAGTCGTGAAAAAATGCAACTATCAAATGCCTTGCAGAAGTGCAGCCTCCGCTCTGCACCAATTCCGGTCACACGCCTGTGGACGGCGTGCACTCGCCTGAAAATACGTGGGTTATAAACGCACAATTTTCATTGACTCTAAAAATATAAAGAGTAGAAACATAATCGTTCTTTGACAGCTTCTAAAGTTTTTCCGGTTGGTGCCGCATCCGGGACTCAAGCGCAGTCACCCTCTTCATGAAAATGATCAGGGAGGGCAAGCAAGGGTCTATAGCAAAGCGCTGGTCGAGGAGAACAAGAAGAAACGTCGAAGGCAGGATAGAGTTCCGAGGCGTTGGGTAGGTTTTTCCGGTTGGCGGTAAGCCCGGAGCCCGAGCGAGATCGCACGCGGCACCCCGCAAGGGAAGCTGCGTAGCAGGTCAAGTAAGGGTCTAAAAGCGAGCTACTGGCCGAGACGAATGGACCCAACACCACCTCGGAACTCTTATTTTTGTGCACGCCAACTAGCTCTCCCGCCGCCGCATTCCTGCTCCGTTTGACTTTCCCCGCGCCCATCTGCGTTAATCACCACAGACCCATGCGTGAAGTCATTTCCACCAAAGATGCTCCCCAGGCCATCGGCCCCTATTCCCAAGCCATTAAGGCGAACGGATTCGTATTCACCTCCGGACAGATCGCCCTCGACCCCGCTACGCAGCAAATCGTCACCGGAGACGTCGCCGCGCAAACCGAGCGCGTGCTGCGCAACCTGTCCGAAATTCTCGAGGCCGCCGGCAGCGGCCTCGGCAAAGTCGTTCGCTCCACCGTCTTCCTGAAAAATATGAACGACTTCGCCGCCATGAACCAGGTTTACGGCAAGTATTTCAGCTCCGCCCCGCCCGCGCGCTCCACCGTCGAAGTGGCCCGCCTGCCGAAGGATGTCTTGGTGGAAATCGACGTTATCGCACTGGCGTGAAAATTATTGAATAGACAAATCGGGGAAGAATTCGAAATACCCTGTGCACCCCTGTGTCCCCTGTGTTAAAGATGTTTAGTAAATAAGAGGAGACAAGAATGGCAAAGTATCGTGCAGCGATCTCGATCATTCTGGCATTGACCGCAACGTTCGTCCTCGCCCAGACCACAACTCCCAAAAAGCCCAACACCAGCGCACCCACCAAAGTCACGGGCGACGGAATAAAAACGCCCTCTGGCCTTACTTATTGGGATATTCGCGTGGGCAACGGCGACGTTGCCAAGGAAGGCAGCCGTGTCCGCGTTCACTATACCGGCTGGCTCACCAGCGGTAAAAAGTTCGACAGCTCCGTGGACGCCGGCCAACCTTTT
This sequence comes from Acidobacteriaceae bacterium, assembly GCA_003131635.1. GTDB lineage: Bacteria > Acidobacteriota > Terriglobia > Terriglobales > Acidobacteriaceae > Sulfotelmatobacter. The sequence goes on along the minus strand of PKVZ01000258.1, from coordinate 580 downwards.
GATTTCAGGGTCGGCAACGGTGAAGTCATCAAGGGATGGGACGAGGGAGTTGCAGGCATGAAAGTTGGCGGCAAACGCCAGCTGCGCATCCCTCCAGATTTAGCATACGGCGCCGAAGGCACTCCCGGCGGCCCCATCCCACCCAATGCAACTTTAATCTTCGATGTGCAGCTGCTGGGCGTGCAGTAGAAGGATCTACCGCCGAGCACGCAGAGAGCGCCGAGGAATTGCTTAGTCAAAATTCTAATCGGCGTCTTCTTGGCGGGCTCGGCGATCTTAGCGGTGAACTGCCCTTACGCCTTGACCACTTTGCCGCTGCGAATGCAGGCCGTGCATACTCGCATGCGCTTGGTGGTAGCGCCTACGCGGGCGTGTACTGGACGCAGATTCACGTTCCAGCGCCGCTTGGTGACGTTATGGGCGTGGCTGATTCGGTTTCCTGATTGCGGCTTCTTGCCGCAGATATCACACTGTTGGGCCATGACGGCGGTAAATCCTTTCAAAAGCTTTGAGCGAAGTTATCATTCTACCGGATTCTGGCCCTTGCCGACAATTCGCCCCAGTTGACACGGCAAGTTAA